>JBEKUL010000048.1:0-21870 GCA_049515055.1 Steroidobacteraceae bacterium
ATTGGGAGAGACGGGCCTGACAGGGACCGTTAGCACATATGGTTGCAATCAAGGTGATGCGGGCATTCGGCTCATACGCGCTTTTGCTTGTATGCCTCGGCCTTGGGGTTGGCGATGTGTGCGCTGCGGGCGCCTCGGAGCCCCTCTGGGCATACGGATATTTGGAGCCTCCATTACCGAGCGACAAGCCGCTTTCTCAGACCCCGCGCCCAAGCACCCGGGAACTGCGCCCGACCCAATCGCCATATGAGCAGACTCGACTGCGACGGGTTAAAGGAAGCGACGCGACTTTCTCGGAGGTCGACATCCGCGACGGAGGCCACGTTGCGGACTGGTTTCCCGGCGACCACCCAACGATGACAAAGGCGCTGGTCAACGGGCCGGCGAAACTGGGAGCGACATCCTGGGGTTGCGCCTACTGCCACCTCCCAACCGGTAAGGGCCGCCCAGAGAACGCGCCAGTGGCGGGACAGTCCGTGGCTTATTTCCTTCGACAGCTGGAGGATTTCAGAAACGATGCGCGTACTTCGGCCGACCCGCGCAAGCCGAACACTCCCATGATGGTGGGCCTGGCCAAGGCGATGACCGAAGAAGAAATGAAAGAGACCGCCGAGTACTTCGCAGCCATGAAGTGGACGCCCTGGACCCGAGTCATAGAAACTGCCCTGGTGCCGAAAACTCGGATCGAGGGAAACCTTTTTCTCCCGACCGAAAAGGCCCTGACCGAGCCTATAGCGGGACGAATAATAGAGGTGCCCGAAGACCAGGAACAGTCCGAGGATCTGCGTAATCCCCGCTCGGGATTTATCGCCTATGTCCCGATCGGCAGCATCAGTCGGGGCAAGAAGCTGGCAAAGACGCTCGCCTGCGCCACCTGTCATGGACCGGATCTAATGGGGCTCGTGGATGTACCAGGAATAGCCGGTCGATCTCCGAGCTATCTGGTGCGTCAGCTATACGACTTTCAAACGGGCACACGCAAGGGCAGCTCCTCGGCCCAAATGCAGCCTGTCGTCGCGAACCTTAGTGCGGACGATATGGTGGCAATTGCGGCCTACGTAACATCGCGCGGGCCACGCGGGAAGACTTCACTGGACTCGGGAACCCGGCACGTGCAATGACATCAAGACCATGCGGCCCTCTATGGCGCTGAACCAGTGGGGCGTGTTTTCCGGTACCACAAAGAAGTCGCCTTTTGCTACCGGCGTGGCGGTGCCCCCCTCGATCGAATCGCCGGTGAAATTCTCGGCGTTCGTTTGGACAGCGTTGGTTAATTTACCGCCAGTAACAAATGTTCCGCTGCCATCGATGACGTAAAAGAATTCGTCCTCGTGTACGTGAATGGCGGCGGGACCGACTGACGTGCGGTATTCGAGATTAGCGTTATGCGGGGCAAGCTGCAGCAGCGGCTCGACCACGTTGGCTTGCCCGGGCTTGTGATCGCGTTTTGCCTTGGCGATCAAGTCTGCGACATTTCCCGATGAAGCAAATAGCTTGATGACCGGTGGCGCAGTCGGCGGCGTTGCCGGTGATTGCGCAGAAGCGCTCGTGGCGCCAACGAAAGTGGCTATTGCGAAAGTAAGTACGCATTGTGCAACACGCATGGCATCTCTCCTGTCACGCTGAGGATCAAGAATCGGTACGGCCTTCATGGTTTGAGCACCGCGCTCGCATTCACCATGGCAATGGGAAAATCGGGTACTCCGCCAGGTCCCTGAGTGACCGGTGTCTGGCGCCCATGCGTCAGCTCCTTTACCCGCTCGGAGATGTAGAAGTCGAGCATCTTATAGGTGATACGGCCCGTGCTGTTCAGATCCGCTTTGCCGTTGATACCTTCGACGACCGTCTTGGTGAATGCGCCATTGCCCCATGAGGGATCTTCCAGCGAATATTGCCGGCCGGTGCTCGAAGAGAAAACCACCACCCCATTCTCTGCACTCGCAAGCTCATTGATGATTCCGGTGATATCCGCGCCCACCCCGCGGCGGCCACCGAGAATGCTTCCGGCATAACAGGTATCGACGAAGAACAGAGCCTTGCCGGCGAGGTTGGCCAAGGTGTCGCGAACTTCCGAGAACACGACGCCGGTGCTTCTTAATTTGTCGACATCGGCATTGTAGGGCAGAAAATAATATCGCCCATCGGGATCGGTTTCACCGTGGCCGGCGAGAAACAGCATTCCGACATCCTTGGCGGTGACTTGGTTGCGAAGCCAGTCCAACCCGTCCAGCACCGCGTCGCGGCCGGCCTGCTCGTTGACCAGGAGTTTCACCTCGACATCTCGATACAGCAGGTCCTGCTGTCGCTTGAAGGTCGCCACGAAGTCCTGGGCATCCTTGGCAGCCAGTCCAAGCCGGTAGTCGGGATTTTTGTAGTCGCTGATGCCTACAGCGAGCACGTACAGCTTGGGCCGCAGGGCAAATTCCTGCGCGCTTGGCTCGGCCTTGGCGCCGCTCCAGATCACGTGCAATGCATTGGGAGAGGAGATGCCGTTGCGATTTACGGCGAAGAGCAGGATGTCAGTGTCCTGCGGCGGCATGGGCACGCTCAGCTCGCCCGCCGCGAGCGCGGCCGAGGGATCCGGCAGCTTCACCGCGAGGCCATTGACGCGAGCCCGAATCTCGGTGACCGGGGCATCGGCCGCGCTGCGCGCTTCGAATTTGAGCGTGACACTCGAGGCCGCGGAGGACCCGTCCGCGGGAGCCAGTATCTTCACCACCGGCGGCAACGACTCCGCGATCGAGGCGGTGTCAGCTTTGCGACCAGTTGCCTGGTTGGCGAGCCTAAGCGCCGTCGCTTGATCGGCACTTTCCACAACTTTCGTGATGATGTCGGGACGATAGAACTTCTCGCGAAACCGCGACGCCGGAAAGAAATCCGCGGCCGCATCCTCGCCCCGATTCAGCTGCCACCCGAAGAAATCTTCCGCGCCCGGCGACACATCGTAATAACCCGCGGGCGTCCAAAGCGCCCAACGCGCCTTGTCGGGATGCGGATAGAACAGAAGCTCCTCGACACCATCTGACGCCCGGTACCAGCGAATCGTCCCGTCCGATGTCGCAGCGGCAACCCAGCGACCGTCGCCCGAGACATTTACGGCCCATGCACCTCCGGTAGTCGGCCGCGCCCATCGCAGTCTGCCGTCGCGTGCATAGAGGCGCACTGCGAAATCGGTGCCAAGGACGAAACCGGAAGAGTCCGGCAACAGCGCAAGGGCATGAGATCGTTCGGTTGGTTCCAATTTGATGGCCGCGCCGTTCAGCGCGGGGACCTCACTGTGCAGCCAATTCGATACTGTCAGGCCATCGGCAACGAGCAAGGGCGCGGCCATGGCGCGCGTGGCTGTGGGGAGAAAGGCACGCTGCTCGATGTCAAAGACCACCGGTGGTGCACGGGTCGCCTCATAGCCGAACGAGAACTGTGCGCCATCGGCGGAGAGGCGAAAGATCCCGAGATTGTTGCGATAGTCGACCACCGGTGAGCCATGCAGGAACACGGCGTGCCCGGCGGCATCGAGCAGGCCCCAGGTCGGGACCGCGCTGCAGAAGGCGAGCCGGCCGCCCGGAAGTGCCAGGAGCTCGAAGATCGTGTTGCTGGCGACCGGCCAGTCCCCGGTGCTCTGCACGCTGACGCTGCCATCCGCGTTCCAGCGGCGAATCACTTTCGAGCCGTTGACATCCTGGCCTGCGAATAATGTCTTCCCATCGCGCGACCAGGCGATGGCGCTGTATCCGGAGATGACGCTCGATGTGTGCAGCGATGCGAGCGGGGCAAGGGTCGCCCCATCCAGCACATCGACCGCCGGGCTGCGCGTGAAGCCCACCGCAATGCGCTTGCCATCGGGTGAGAGCCTGGCTCTGACGGGTTTATCCCCGCCGGGGGCGGCGTGCTTGATCAAGAGCGTGAGGTGGCTGCCGTCGAATCGATACAGGCGCAGCAGACCATCATGGGAGGCCGTCAGTAAACGCCCGTCCGCGCCAAATGAGACGGACGGTACCGGCCCCGCATAGTCCAGATCCTCGGCGATCATTCGGCCCTGTTTGACATCGAGGAGACGCAGGCCGCCGTTGCCGGAATATCCCACGGCGAGAGTTCGGCCGTCGGCTGACAGGTCAAGGCTGATTACGGGTTGCGGCACGCCGGTTATGCGACGCAGCAGCCGACCCGTTGCGCGATCGACGATATAAATCGAATACCCTGGCGCAGAGGCGTCGTGCGACGGGTCGTAGAATTGAGTCGAGCCGCCCGCAGCGATCCAGCCGCCGTCGGAGGACATCGCGACCGCCCACAATTCGCCCTCGGTTCCCTGCCCAATCGGCGGACGAAAAGTCGACTTGAGGCGCCCATCGGCGAGATCCCAAATCCGCAGCGTCTTGTCCACGGACACCGTGGCGAGCCAGCGTCCCTGCTTATCTGCGGCGAGACTGCGAATCGGCGCGGCATGTTCCCCGGGGTCCACCCGAAGAAAGGGATCGGTGGGGGGTTCGCCGCCATGAGCGGCGCTGAACAGGCACATCCACAGGCACAGGCCGCACAGCACGCGGATCGGCGCGACCCGTGCACCGACTCGCCCATCACGGCGTGCCCCGATCAGTTTAAGCATTGTGCGAGTCTCTTCCTGCGGGCAGGCTTTCGCCTGCGGCGAAGTTCGGACGCCGCCTGCAGGCGCGGGATGGCCGCATTGTTCATTGCAATGTCGACGTTTCGCAGTATTCTGCGCGCGCCGCGCTGGCTTGGCCAGAGGAGCTAAGGAATGATCGATGTGCAGGGTCTCGTCAAGAACTTTGCCCAATTCCAGGCGGTGAAGAAGATCTCCTTCAATGTGCGGCCCGGAGAGATATTTGCCTTTCTGGGGCCCAACGGTGCCGGCAAGACCACGACGATCAAGATGCTGACCACCCTGCTGCGGCCGACCAGCGGCTCGATTCGGATTGACGGCCTGGACCCCGCGACGCATCAGAACGAGGTGCGCCGTCGTTTCGGCATCGTGTTCCAGGACCCGAGCCTCGACGGCGAGCTCACGGCCGAAGAGAACCTCGACCTGCACGGCGTGCTCTACGGCGTGCCGCGGCGCCAGCGCCTCGAGCGCGCAGAACGCCTGCTGAAGCTGTTCGAGCTGTGGGAAAAACGCAAGGAGCCGACCAAGCGCTATTCCGGCGGCATGAAGCGCCGGCTGGAAATTGCCCGCGGATTCCTGCACACACCGAAGATCCTATTCCTCGACGAACCGACGCTGGGACTGGATCCGCAGAGCCGCAATCACCTGTGGACTCAGGTCAAGGCGCTGAACGAAGCCGAGCGGCTAACCGTGTTCCTGACCACGCACTACATGGATGAAGCGGAACGTGTCGCGCAGCGCATCGCGATCATCGACCACGGCGCTATCGTCGCGCTGGGCACGCCACTTGAGCTACTGCAACAGACCGGCACGGAGAAGCTCGAAGACGCGTTCCTCAAGTTAACCGGCGCGGCCATGCGCGACGAACGAGCTGGCACTGCGGATCAGATGCGCCAGTTCGTCCGGAGTTGGAACCGATGAGCACCGTCTACATCCTGTGGCGGCGCGGCCTGAAGCACTATTTTCGCTCGCGCGCGCAGATCGTCGCCTCGCTGGGGCAGCCCCTGCTGTACCTGCTGGTGCTTGGCTTCGGGCTGGGCCCAGTCTTCCAAAAGGCAGGTCAGGGCAATTACCTGCAATTTATGGCACCCGGCGTAATTGCGATGACCGTGCTGTTCTCGTCCATATTTTCCGGCCTGAGCCTGATCTGGGACCGGCAGTTCGGCTTCCTGAAGGAGACGCTGGTCGCGCCTGTGCCACGCAGTCACATCATGATCGGGCGTGCGCTGGGCGGAGCCACCGCCGCGATACTGCAGGGCCTGCTGGTTCTTACGGTCTGTTTGATTGCGGGCTTCCGCCCCACGAACCTCGTGGGCTTGCCGCAAGCACTGCTATGGATGGCGCTGATCGCCATCGTGTTCAGTTCGCTCGGCACGGCAATCGGCAGCCGGCTGGAGAACATGCAGGCCTTTCAGATGGTGATGAATTTCCTGGTGATGCCCTTGTTCTTCCTGTCGGGCGCACTTTATCCGCTCACCGGCCTGCCGGCGGCGCTGCGCTACATCACCAGCGTGAACCCGTTGTCCTACGGCGTGGATGGCCTTCGCAGCGCGCTGATTGGCGTCGCGCATTTCGCGCCGCTCACGGACCTTACGGTGCTTGCCGTCTTCGCAGTCGTGTTCGTGATGTTCGGCGCTTGGTCGTTTTCGCGGATCGAGCTGTGAAGCGGGAAGGGGCCGCGTTCACTGCGAATCTTCACAGGGAAGACAGAAATTGCAATAGCTTCTCTCGCTCCACTGCGTTGAGTTTGATGTAAGCCTCACGAGCCCTGAGGGCTTCTCCCTCATGCCACAGAATAGCCTCATCCACGCTGCGTGCCCTGCCATCGTGCAGGAAAGTCAATGCGATCGGGTGTCGCAGGCGATAGCCGAGACCCCATAGTGGGGTCGTGCGCCAGCGGCTCAGAACTGGGCGGCCCGCGACAGTCCTATCATCGAGCGCGCGGCCCAGATCGTGGAGCCGCAGATCCGTATAAGGCGCAATGACCTGCTCGCGGCGACCCTCTAGCGGCGTCTCCAGCGTCACTTGCAGCTGTGACTGATGACAAGCTGGACATCCGAGTACAGCAAAGAGCTCAGCGGAACCGGGGGGTGGCACAACTGCGCCCGTGGGCAGCGGCGTCGGTACGGCGACCCAGTGCTCGAATGCCAGCAGCGCCTGCAGCAGCTCCTCCTGCACCTCCGGGACGCTCGCTGCAGCGGAGAGCTGCCCACATGCGACTTGGGCGAGCGTGCAATCATCTCGAGGCAGAACGCTCGTGGTCAATCCCATCTCACGCGAAAACGCGCGCGTGGTCTGTTCGAGGATTGAGTGAGCCGTGCCCTGCCAGTTGAAATGACCTGCCTCGGCTGTACCGGGCGGTGAATGCATATCAGGCCCGGAAACCGCTTCGAGCAGACCGAGCCCAAAGAGCGGCGGCGCGATACGCGGCTCGAGTACCGTCGTCGGCTCCAGAGGCCCGTAATGCAAGCCCGAGAGCTCGTAGCGGGGCACGCGCAGATTCCAGCGCGTGCCATCAGCATAGTGTCCCTCGCGGCTGTCGTAGTGAATCAGCACCTCTGCCTCAGACGCAACACCAGCGACCGCCTGCGTGTTGAGAACATGACCGTAGCTCGGATCGCCCGCCTCTGAGCGCTCTGCACCGACCATGGTCTGCAGCTCGATGACCACTGCCGCAGGCGCAGGCCCGTCGCCAAGAGGCCCGCGACCATGGGCCCCTTCGTTGTGACACTGATCGCAGGCCGCCGCATTAAAGAGCGGGCCCAGGCCGCTGCGGCGCCCCGCGCCGGGCGCGCCCGCCGGGACGAAGGGTGTATTGAACACGGCATCGCCGAGATCGAAGAGCCGCTGCTCGGCCGGGGTCAGCGCACGCCAGGCGGGTGGATTACCCGCATTGATATATGGCGCGCTGCCTATGGGCGCGGTAGCGTCGAGCGCCGCCGCGGCTTGCGAAATCAGCACCGCAACGATCGCGACGACTGCGGCCGCTGCGCGGGCGACTCTAACGTCAGTGTCCTGCGTTGGTCCCTGCATTTGAGGCGGGAGCACTTGTGATCGTCACACGAACCTGCGCGCTCGTCGCGCCACTCAGCTGCAGTGCTAAGTCGCCCGCAGGCAGCAGGAATTGCACAATCTTGCGTGGCGTATCGCAGTGCGGTGACCCGGTAAAATCCCCCGAGACGATAAGCTTGTCGCCCGAGGCGAGATCGACCCAGAACGGTGCACTCAGCGAGACGCGATAAGTGCCCGCTTGGGCAATGTGAACGTGGGCAACGCCGCCGTACGCGCCGTCGCTGAGCATTTTCTTGCCCGGCGCCACAGGGAAGGTCACCTGCTCTTGGGGGGCGAGTGCGAGCTCGTAGAGCTGGTCGGTCTCGAGCTGAGGTGCCGCGCTTACCGCACGCCCCGCCGCTACGGTTTTAGCGGCACCGTTGAACAGCGCCTGCTCGTGACTGACGTCCCATGCGAACTGACAGCCGCCGGCCGCATCCGCCGCCTGAACTGCTGCGCCGCCAAGGAGTTGCATGAGCGCCCCGACGACAAGTATTCCGCGACTTCCCATAACTATTCTCCTTCGGCTCACAGTGTAGCGCGTAAATCCCCTCGGCCTCATGCTCCGGGCTATGGGGACGACGATAATTCAAGCGCCTCCAACCGGGGACCTTCCAATCTGCCGATCTTTACCGATGTGTCGTACAACACCGCGCCGAATATCGTAAGTGCGATCAGCAGAGCGATCGAAGCAATAACATGACGCGATTCGAAGCGGCGTATGGTCGTCGCGAACGCGATGAGGCCCAGCAGCGCGGCGACGATAATGATGGCGTCGATACTCGCGCGTTGCCAGTAGCTGCCTCCCAAATGCAACCACATTCCAAATTCATCGAATGTCAAGGCCAGGGCGATGCCATAAATCAGCGCGGTCACCTGCAAGGCTTTTCCGCTGGGCCTGCGCAACAGTAGATCGGCGCCGACGCCGGCGAGCAAAAAGATGCCGTAGTTCAGATGATGCACGTGCGTGCCGCGCAGGAAGAAATATAAATTCGGCATCCGGTGCGACATGATCAGAAGCACCACGGTGCGCGCGGCGATGAAAGTGAGAATGAATCCGAATAAAGCTCGACGCGCGAGCAGGCTCGATTCGGCGTTCAAAGCGTGCGGCTCCAGTCAGGTTCGCGTCATTGTTTCATTGTCATTGATTTTTATCAAAATAGAAGCACGCTCTGGCAGCCTGATGGACGTGAATCAAGGTGTTGCCGCCCGAAGCCGGCCGAGACTATGATGCAAAAAAAGCTAAGCCGGCGATTAGACCCATGAATCGACGATTACTGCTCGAGCGCTTACTGTTGATATTTGGACCAAGCATGATTGCCTCGGCAGAACCGCGCACACCTCAATCCGAGATGCTGCAGGCGGCGCGCGCCTTCCTCGGAACACTCGAAGCGACGGCGAAGACGCAGGTCATGTTTGCCTTCAACTCCGAAGAGCGCTTTCGCTGGTTCTATACACCGGTCCCGCGCAAAGGCATCTCGCTCAAGGAAATGAGCGCGACGCAGAAGCTCGCCGCACTTAACTTGCTGCGGGCCGGATTGAGTGAGAAGGGATATAAGAAGGCAGAGACCATTCGCCAGCTGGAAGACGTCCTGCGAGAGATTGAGCGTGGCAGCGGACCCACGCGTGATCCGGAGCTGTACTTCGTCACGTTCTTCGGACAGCCGAGCGAGACCGAGACCTGGGGGTGGCGCTATGAAGGCCATCATTGTTCCCAGAACTGGACGATCGTGAACGGCAAGTCCATTGCCGGTCTGGCCAACAGCCCGCAGTTTTTCGGCGCCAACCCGGCCAAGGTACGCAGGGGAGCGATGAGTGGTACGCGCATCCTCGCCGCCGAGGAGGATCTAGCCTGGTCGCTGGTTAAGTCGCTCAACTCGGCGCAGCGGGCGCAAGCGGTGTTAAGCGCGGCGGCTCCCGCCGACATCCTCACCAGCAACCAGCGCCTGGCTGGCATCCAGGAAGATCAGGGCATCCCCTACCTCAAACTGGATAAAGAACAGCAGGGTACGATGCTGGCGCTGATCGAGGAATATTTAAGCGCACAACCGCAGGTGCCGGCGCAAGCGCGTCTGGAGAAAATTCGCAACGCCGGACTCGAGCGCATCAAATTCGCTTGGATGGGTGGCCTCGACGACGGCCAAGGTCACTACTATCGCGCGCAGGGCAGTACCTTCCTCATCGAGTTTGACAACACTCAGGACAACGCCAATCACATCCACAGCGTCTGGCGCGATTTCAACGGCGACTGGGGAGAAGACCTTTTGGCCGACCACTACCGAAGGTCTCCGCATCATACAAGTTAAGCGCAGTCGCTACTCATATGAGGACCCTGTCTGCACGGGCTTGTGCGCCGACAGATCGGAGCCTATGAACCCGCCTCGACCCTCGATCATGTGGCATTGCGAGCATCGAGCCTGACCGAAGAACAACGCCTCTCCACGGCGCGGGTCGCCCGGAATCGGCACCGCGTCGCTTCTGCCCTGGAGCGTGCGCAAGTGCCTCACCAGCGCACAGAATCAATGCGCATGCAATGAGACGGTAGATTCGCCGGCGTTCCAGGAGGTTTTTCGACTTCGAGCCCAGGACGGACGTCAATCAGCCGTTCGTTGGCTTGCCGTGTAAACCGCCAATTGAGCGTCGAAAGCCCGCTTGTAGGCGGCCCGCGCTTCGCCGCGGGCGACGTAGGCGGCAAGCTTCGGATATTCGTTCAGAATGCCCGATGATTTCAATCTAAGCAGCACCGACACCATCATCAGGTCCCCCGCGCTGAACGGACCATCGAGCCAGTCGGTGTCGCCCAGACGAGTGGAAAGCTGGCGCAGCCGTTCGCGGACGCGATCCTCGACCAGAGGCAAGCGCTCCTCATACCAGGTCTTGTCGCCCTCCACGCGCCTGGTGGTCTCGTATTCAACGATCGGCGGTTCCACCGTGTTGAGCGCGGCAAACACCCATGTGATCGCGCGCGCCCGGGCATTGACATCGTCCGGCAGCAGGCCCGCATGATGCTCGGCGATATGCAACACGATCGCTCCTGTCTCGAACATGGCGAGATCGCCTTCCTCATAGGTCGGAATCTGGCCGAAAGGATGAAGCGCCAGATGCGCGGGTTCCTTCATCGCACGGAATGAAACAAGACGAACCTCGTAGGGTTGGCCGACTTCTTCCAGCGCCCAGCGAACGCGCGTATCACGCGCTAGTCCCTTGCCGCGATCGGGTGAGCGTTCAAAGGCGGTAATGGTGATAGTCACCGTGAGGCCTCTCCTCTATGATAGTAATGCATTCCGAGACGCTTCTCGCCGGACGCCTCACGCCTTGCATTCCACCTGTCGATGCAAAGTCTTGCAGCATATTGCGCGCGCGCGGCGCTTGGCTCGCGTAGCAGTGCTGCTTGCGGTTTCGCTGTGGCATTTCAACACCGGCCAGGACATTCGGGCCTCGCCAAAGAGCTACGCCGTCAATGGCAATCAATACGTCGCGATCGCTGCGGGCGGCGACGTGTTAAGTTTTAGTCTGCATTAGTAAACCAGAACACTACACCCACTGTTTCGGGAGAACCTTACGATGGCCTCTATACTCGGAAATCGCAGGAATTTTGCCGCGCGCCTGGCCTCACTATTCGCAGGCCTTAGCGTGGCCGAGGCACTCTCAGCCTCAAAGGCGCAGGCCAAGGCCGCGGCGGGCCCCCAGAAGCTCGACTATGAGGGCAAATCTGTGAGCGAGGGCTATATCACTCCGCTAATCATCAACAACGGCGTCATCTACGTCGCTGGCCAGGGTGCGCACTCGCACGACGCAACCGGAACCTTCGCCATGGACATCGATACTCACACCAGGAAAGTCATGGAGAACATCAAGACCTTGGTTGAGGCCGGCGGGGGAGCCATGGACAGCATCCTGCAATTGACCGTCTTTTTGACCAAGATCGAAGACTTCGAAGGTATGAACAAAGTGTTCAAGACTTACTTTCCACACGGGGGCCCCGCCCGCACGACCGTCGCAGTCGCGGCTCTGCCGGGACAGTCTCTGGTGGAAATCAACTGCACCGCAGCGGTCCTCCATGCGTCGAAAAAAGTGGCGTAATCATGCTATTTGGTACAGACCCCAATCGCCGCTCCTTTCTGGCCGCACTGAGCGCAGGTGTGGCCGGATTCCTGCTCCCGAACCGAATGCTTGCCGAGGCGGCCAGCGCGCCAGCGCCCGGAGCTCTGACCGGATTCGGCTCATCGGGAAACGTCTACGAAGAGCTCGGAGTCACCCCCGTCATCAATGCACAAGGCACGATGACCGTGCTGGGCGGATCGCTGATGCGCCCCGAAGTCGAAGCCGTGATGAGTATGGCTGGCCGTCACTTCGTCCCGATACTGGATCTCGAGGCTGCCGCGGGCAAACGCATCGCCAGGATGTTGAAACTTCCTGATGACTACGACGCGATCGTGACCTCCGGTGCCGCCGCGGCGATGCAATCGGGTCTCGCCGGCATTCTCACGGGCGACAATCCGCGATTCATCGAGCAGCTGCCGGATCTGACCGGCATGAAATCCGAGGTGATCATTCAGAAGTCACACCGCAATCCGTTCGATCATCAATTGCGCGCCACCGGCGTCAAGCTGGTACAGATCGAGACCAAGGAGCAGCTGCTCGCAGCCATCAATCCCAGAACCGCGATGATGCATTTTTCAAATTTCGCGGATGCGGATGGTGCCATCAAGGTGCAAGAGTGGGTGCAGATCGCTCATGCCCACAACGTGCCGGCCTTCATCGATGCCGCGGCCGATACTCCTCCGGTATCGCATCTGTGGGACTACGCCCATATGGGCTACGATTTGATCGCCTTCAGCGGCGGCAAGGCGATTCGCGGACCTCAATGTGCGGGCCTGCTCGTAGGCAGGAAGGATCTGGTGGCCTACGCACTCATGAACAATAGCCCGAACGAAGACACGCTGGGCCGAAGCCAGAAAGTAGGCAAGGAGGAGATCGTCGGCATGGTCAAGGCTCTGGAGAGCTATCTTGCCGAGGACCATGAAGCCTTGAACCGCGAGTGGCAGCGCCGCCTGGAGTACATTTCGGGTGTGATTAAAAAAGTTCCTGGCGTATCCACTCAATTCATGGTTCCGGATGTGGCCAACCACGTCCCGCACATGACTATCGATTGGGATCCCAAGCATGTATCTGCCTCGCCGGCGCAAATCAGTGCCGCCATGCGCCAGTCCAAGCCTTCCATTGTGATCGAGCCTGCCGAACGGGGTGGCGCTCTGAGCATGAACTCCTTCATGCTGCAGTCGGGCGAAGAGAAAATCATTGCTGCAAGGCTCGCTGAGGTCCTGCGGGCTCACGCGGCGTGACGATCTCAATGCGCACAATAATTGCCTGCATGCTGCACATATATCGATAGCCAACCGTTTTTTACGGTATCGGTCTTGGGTCATAGTGCGTCGGCAAATGTTTGGATGCATACAGGTGATCATCGCCACGGCTTAGAACACGAACGGGACCAATGCCCAGCTCGAGCGCCGGTAGCGCTCGTAGCGCTCGCCAAATTCTGCCGCCATCCAGCGCTCCTCGACCCGCTGTCTCCACCACAGAGCCAGCGCGACCAAGAGAAAGGCGGCCACGCCATAGAGGCGGCCGGCCGCCAGTCCCGATCCAAATACCGCGAGCAACAATCCCGTATAGATCGGATGTCGGATGCGGCGATAGGGCCCGGTTTGTACCAGCTCGTGATCAACCTTGACGCTCACCGTGCCGCTCCAGTTTCCCCCGAGCACACGTCGCGCCCAGACACTGAACGACAAACCGGCCACGACCAGCGCCACCGCGATCCAGTAGCGCGTCCAGCCGCCGCTAATCCATTGAGCCTGAAGCCACCGCAGCCGATGATGTCCCGACAGCAGGAGCGTCGCGGCCAGCAGCATCACTACAAGAAAAGCAAGCCGGGAAATCAGCGACTCGCGTTGCCGGGCGGCCTTGAGTGACCGCGCGGACACCAGCCAATAGAGCGCCCACAGCAACCATAAAGCGCTGATCAGTGCAGCGGGCCAGCTGCGTGCCATCCCTTAACTCCTCGCTCGCAGTCCAGGCCCTTTGAAACGGATATCAATCGGCATCGAGAGCATCAGGTAATCTGAATCAGCGCTGCGCTAGCGGCCGGAACGTAACAAATGACTACACCGGCTGCGAGCGTCGGTGTATAGGCCGCAGCGGGCGCAAAGGCGCCATTTGGCCCGACCGCCGCTCCTTGAATGGACACGCCCGTAGTAGCGCTGAGCGCTGGCCCTTCCAGGATAAGCAGCGCAGCTGTATGCACGGTCTGTCCGGTGTCGACGCTCAGCGTGAGGTTCTGCGTGGCGTCTTTATTGACCACTACGACGCTGAGGCCGCCGTCGCTCAAGCGAACGCAGTAGGCCGTGACGTTCAAGCCCGCGGCCGCCACGCTCGTCTGCAGCAGCGTGCCCTGCCCCGCGAGCGTGAACAGTAGCAGTCCGTAATACTCGGGTCGCGCCTCGACCACCACGCCATCGTTGTCGGCGATCGGCGCGTAGCCGTCGCTATCGCCGCCACCGTGAAAGTTGGCGCCTGTGCCGCCGCCCAACGCGATGTTGAACAGATCATCGATGACCCAGAGCGATGAGGCATAACTGTCGCTCACACCGATCGCACCACCGTTATAGAACGAATTGGTCTCGGTCATGCGAAAGGGTACACCGATCGTCGCGGCTCCCCCACTCAGTGTGGCGAGGTCGGCGATCAGAGTGGGGTCCGAGCTCACCAGCTCAGCCACGGTCGATGAGGCACTCTGGCCGTTTCCGCGGTAATAGTGCTGCGTGAGCAGGATAATTTCGCTGCTGCTAACGTACTGGCCGAACGGTACTGTCCAGGTGCCAATACTGCCCGCCGCTGCCGGGCCGGTGAGCCGCACAGTGGGCGCGGCCTGGATAATCGCGGCACGAAATTCGCCCCACAGCTGCTCGAAATCCTCCAAGTTCCAGGTGCTGAAGTAGTGCCCGCCATAGAGGTCCGGTTCATTGCCGATCTCGATGGCATAAAGGCTCGAGCCCAGCGACTGGACGGCATATGCAACCTCGGCGGCAGTGGCAGCCGGCGTCGAGGTCGCGAGGTTCACGCCGTACAGCACGCTCCATCCACACGCTTGCAGAAATCCGGACAGTGCATCGATATCCGATGGAGCCACCTCGCCGCTAGTGTGCCCCGCGCCGTTCGGTGCCCATTGCGTTTCGTCGACCGAATTGCCTCCGATGCGCAGGAGGCTGGGCCCGAGACGGTCGAACAGGCCGATCAGGTCCGCATTGTTCGGCGCAAACCGCGGCACCGCCATCGAATTCTTCTCATAACTCAGTCCTGCGAAGCCCGCGCCGATGCTCCCTGCAACGCTAGAGGAAATGCTTACCGTCGACGGCGTCTGTGGGCCGGAGGGCACCGACTGCGGATTGGAGGGCAACCCGGAGCCGGGAGCAGAGCTCGCATCCGAGCCGCCACCGCAGCCCTCCAGCAGCGCACTGGTCAGAACGCTACCGGCGATGCCCAAAGCACCGCGACGAGTGAGCTTGAATGCGGGCCTCATGAACTAACCCTCGTCACCGCCGCTCACTCCGTTGTTGAAGATCGAACAACCGTGAGTCTACGCTGCGCCTGGCGCTCAACGCAGGGTTGACTCGACGGAGCGATCTTGGGGGAGCAGGATGGGAATCTGTCAGGGGAGCCCGCGGATGAGCAACTTTAATCGGATCGTGCGCATCGTGGCCTTTGGCATGATTGGGCTTACTTGCTGGGCCGCCGGCGCCGCTACGCCCGATGCGTCGCTGCCGACCGCGCTCTACACCGACCCGCCGCTCGACCCGGCACATCCCGCCAGCGGCCAGGGCATTCAATTCCACAGTCACGGCGCTACGCTCAACGGACAGCTGTACCGTCCTGCAGGCGAGGGCGTGCATCCGACGGTCGTGCTGCTGCACGGACTGCCCGGCAACGAGCAGAACCTGGATCTCGCGCAGTCTATGCGACGCGCGGGCTGGACCGTGATTACCTTCCATTACCGCGGGTCCTGGGGATCCGGTGGCCAGTACACATTGCAAGGCGGCATCGCCGACGCCATGGCATTGCTGGAGTTACTCGCTCGGCCCGAGAGTGCCCAGGCCTGGGGAATTGATCCCTCAAGAATTGTGCTCGTGGGCCACAGCTACGGTGGCTACGTCGCCGCTCGCGCTGCCGCGGATACTCCAGGGGTTGTCGGCGTCGTACTACTCGCGCCTTGGGACATCAGCTTCGACACCAGAGCCTGGGAACCCCTGCCACCGGCGCGCCGCAATGCGCTCGCCTCAGCCGAATTCAATGACGTCGAGGGCAGGCTTACTGGAGCCAACACCCACTCGCTGCTGGCCGAAGTGATGCGAGCGGGCGCGCAGCTCGATCTGACCCGTCTGGCGCCCGCGCTCGCAGGACGGCATATCCTGCTCATCACGGCGGACCGGGATAGCGACAATGATAAGGCCATCGGCCTGCTACCGGCCCTGGCTCAACTGCACGCTGCGTATGTGACCGCGCAGAGATTTCCTAGCGATCACAGTTTCAACGATCATCGCGTCGCGCTACAAGCCGAGGTCCTTCGCTGGCTCGCAGCGCTGCCGGCAGCTCCCAACCCTGCACCGAAATGAGTGACCTTGCATGTACCAGCTATACATTGCCAATAAGAATTATTCGTCCTGGTCATTACGGCCATGGGTATTGATGCGTGAGCTCTTCGTCCCGTTTAGCGAGCACCTCGTGCTCTTCGGAGAGGCGTCGAGCTGGGAGAGCTACCGTAAAATCTCGCCAAGCGGCAAGGTTCCATGCCTGATCGACAACGGGAACGTCGTATGGGACTCGCTGTCCATCGTAGAGTATCTCGCCGAACGGCATGACGGCGTCTGGCCGGTAGATCCGAGCGCGCGCGCCTGGGCTCGATCCGCTGCCGCTGAGATGCATTCCGGATTCGCCGAATTGCGCACCCGCTGTTCGATGAGCTGTGGCGTGCGTATACGCTTAAAGGAAATACCCCTCGGGCTTGCGCGAGATATTGGCCGACTTGGGGGCCTTTGGAACGATGGTCTGCGCCGCTTCGGCGGACCGTTCCTGTCAGGCCACGCATTCACAGCCGTAGATGCCTTCTTTGCCCCGGTTGCGTTTCGGATTCAGACCTATGGCCTGCCTTTCGATGCCGCTTCCGCTGCGTACGCCGCTCGCCTGTTGGCTCTGGGCTCAATGCGAGTGTGGTACGCGGATGCGCTCAAGGAAAAGGGACGCGATGACACGTTCGAGGCGCAGGTACAGCACAGGGGCAGCGTGCTGGAGGATCTTCGGGAAAAATAGATGTTGCAGTTCAGCCAGCGAGGCTGCAGCGCAGCTACAGATCAGTACAGCGGGCTGAATAGCCGTCCCGAGCGCGGCACGTAATATCGATCGGGATTCAGCGATACCACCACACGCGTGGCCCGTCCAACGATGTTGCGTCTTGGCACGAAGCCGATGTAGCGCGAATCGGCGCTGTTATCACGGTTATCGCCGAGTACAAAGTACATCCCCTCGGGTACAGTCACAGGACCGACCTGGAGCCATTGTTGTCGATCCGGTAGCAATAATATCTCGTGCTCGGGCATCACTCCCGACTCGCGCAGTATTGAAGGATCGCGCTCTCGGGTTGTGCGCAACAGGCCGTGCAATTCGGAACCGTCACCGGCAGCGTAGCGGGCAGGTATACCGTTGACGATGAGTTGTTCGCCATCCAGCGCCACCGTGTCTCCCGGCAACGCGATCACGCGTTTCACCAATGAGGTGCCGTCACGCGGAGAGTCGAAAACGATGATGTCACCTCGCATCGGATTCTGACCTTCCGTGAGATGGATCAGCGAAAACGGCAGCCGCAATCCATAGACGTGCTTGTCGATCAGCAGTCGATCGCCTTCGACGATTGTGGGATTCATGGAGCCGGAGGGTACGTACACCCAATCAGCCCACGCCGAGCGGAAGCTAAACATCAGCACGAGAAACAGCAGTAGCCCGCGGTACTCGCGCCAATAGACTTTCAGTATTCCCTGTCGGATTGTGGGCATCATCGATAACTCGCTGCCGCTTCACTGCTGTCGATGTGCACAGCGTAGCACGGCGCACGATGACTTCCACAGCGCAGCGACAGGGGAATCAGCCGGCGATCGGATCCACGTCAGCCAGAAGATGCAGCTTCAGCACTGAGCAGATCTGGCTCAAGTGAAAGCTCCTCAGGCGAATCCAGGGGTTCCGCAGTCGAAGGCTCAGCAACCGATTCTGCCGTCGAAGGCGCGGACACAGCCTCTTTTGCCTGCCGCGTGCCGTTCAGCTTGATATTCAGACGCAGTTCGTTTGCTGAATCCGCGTTGTGTATCGCTTCGTTGTACGAGATGACGCCATCGTTATAGAGCTCAAACAATGACCAGTCAAAAGTCTTCATGCCCAGCTCTTTGGACTTTGACATGATGGTTTTCAGCTCATGAAACTCACCCTTCAGGAGCTTGTCGGCTACGATGGGCGTGTTGATCAGGATTTCCATAGCCGCCTTGCGGCCCTTTCCGTCGGCAGTTTTAACCAATCGCTGTGAGATGATCGCACGCAGATTGCTGGATAGATCCATGAGCAACTGTTTGCGCCGATCTTCGGAAAAGTAGTTGATGATGCGATCGATGGTCTGATTGGCGCTGTTGGCGTGCAATGTGCTCAGGCACAGATGCCCGGTCTCGGCAAATGCAATGGCGTTCTCCATCGTTTCACTGTCGCGAATCTCGCCAATCAGAATCACATCCGGCGCCTGGCGCAAAGTATTCTTAAGCGCGTTGTGCCAGGAGTGCGTGTCTATCCCCACTTCACGATGAGTGATCAGCGATTGGCGTGACTGGTGCACGAACTCAACGGGATCTTCCACTGTGACAATGTGCCCGGCAGAAGTACGATTGCGATGATTGATCATGGCGGCAAGCGTAGTGGACTTGCCCGAACCGGTGGCGCCGACCACCAGAACCAAGCCGCGCTTGGCCATTACGATCTCCTTGAGACTTTCCGGCAATCCAAGCGTGGCAAAATCGGGAATCTTATTGACGATAGTTCGGACAACCATGCCGACATGTTGCTGCTGCATGAAGACATTGACTCGGAAGCGCGCAACTCCCGGCAGAGAGATCGCGAAATTGCACTCAAGATCTTTGGCGAAGTCGGCCCGCTGACGTTCGTTCATGAGCGAGTTTGTCAGCTGACGAGTGACTTCGGCGGTCAGTTTCTGGTCCGTCAATGGACGCATGGTGCCCCGCAGCTTAATGCTGGGCGGAAAGTTCGCGGAGATGAACAGGTCTGAGCCACCAGCCTTGCTCATTGCGGTCAGCAATTTGGTGATGTGGGCCTTGGCCTGTTGCTCGGTGAGGCGCGGCATCGCGTTCCTTAGGGACTGGTGCTAGTTAGCCGGATCCTAGCGAATCGAGCCGCGGGAGTACGGTATTGGTTCTCTTTTACAGGCGAAACAACAAGGCCAGAAGCGGTACGAGTGGAACCCCTAGAGATCAGTTACCGCTTGTCGCTTAGTCATGGGTACGAACGTGATGGCAATATCACGCCCCACCGGATGCTGGATAGGCTCCCCGGGAACGTAACCGCACTGCGCGTAGAGGCGCACGCCGGGAAGCGTCGCCATGAGCTCCAAGCGGGTAAATCCCGCACGGGCCGCTTCGTATTCGCAGCGCTCAAGCAGCGCACGTCCGATGCCGCAGCGCACATGCGCAGGATCCACGAAGAAAGCCCGGATCTTGGCGGCATCGACACGAGGATCCAACTGCGAGTCATCTCGCTCGCCTCGTGCATCACCGCCGAAGAGCGTCCGGCGCTTGCTCCAACCGCCGCACCCGACGATGTGTCCCGCGCCGTCGACCGCGACGAAGTAAGTCTGATCACGGATCAGTGTCGTGTCGACACCGAACGCACCTTCGAGGGCGCCCTCGATCTGCTCGCGACTGTAGTCGTTTGCGCCGAGCGCACGAATGGACCGAGCGATCAGATCGCGCAGCGTAGGCTCATCAGCGCCGGTCGCTTTTCGTAAGTGGTACTTGTTGCTCGCACTTTTCACAGGCGCGCTTGATTGTTAATTAAGGCACGGTTCGGGCGGCAATACAGCCGTGCGATCGCGTATCAGCGACCGCGCGCCACCAGCAGCTCGGCGATTTGGACGGCGTTGAGAGCCGCACCTTTGCGCAGGTTATCGCTTGATACGAACAGTACCAGCCCGCTAGGCACGGTCGGATCTTTACGGATGCGCCCAACATAGCTGGCGTCCTTGCCCGCGGCCATCAGCGGTGTAGGAACATCGACCACGGCAACCCCCGGCGCGCAGCGCAGCAACGCCGTTGCCCGCTCCACCGAAATAGGTCTGGCGAACTGTGCGTTGATGGATAGTGAGTGGCCGGTATAAACGGGAACGCGAACGCAAGTTCCAGCCACCAGAAGGTCGGGGATTTCAAGAATCTTGCGACTCTCGTTTCGTAGCTTGAGCTCCTCGTCAGTCCATCCTTCGTCGCCGGCGTATGCTCCTGCGTAAGGCAACACGTTGAACGCTATGGGTGCCGCAAACTTCTTTGGCGTTGAGAACTCAAGCGCATCACCTTTTCTGGCCAGCGCTGACGAGTCGCCGCCTGCCTCATTGACCTGGCTCTCAAGTTCAGCGATGCCGGCCACACCTGCGCCCGATACCGCTTGATAGGTCGATGCGATAAGACGTGTGAGCTGAGCCTCCACGTGTAAAGGCTTGAGCACGGGCATCGCAGCCATAGTCGTGCAGTTTGGATTCGCGACAATTCCTTTCGGAATAGATCGAAGCGCGTGCGGGTTCACCTCGCTGACAACAAGAGGCACCTCGGCATCCATGCGCCAGGCCGACGAGTTGTCGATCACAATCGCGCCGCTCGCCGCCACCTTTGGAGCGAGCGAACGCGAAGTGGCCGCTCCCGCTGAGAACAAAACAATGTCAAGCCCGGAATAGTCGGCCGTCGACGCATCCTCGACGGCGACCTCTATGCCCCGCCACGGCAGATTTCGACCCGCCGAGCGCGACGAGGCGAAGAAACGAGCCTGGGCTGCGGCGAATCCTCGCTCATCAAGGACGTCCCGCATGGCCTGACCCACGAGGCCAGTGGCGCCGACAATACCGATGCGTACAGAGGTCATTTGGTCAACCGCGCTCTTAATCTGATCAACGATGTGCCTCTGGGAGGATATATGTTTCTGACCCGTTTGTGGCACACTGGCTGCGCCTGAGCGGGAAGAACAACACCATGAATCTCCAAGGTAAAGTGGCGGTCGTTACCGGGGCGGGCTCGGGCTTAGGCCTGGCGACTTGTGCTGCTTTCACCCAGGCCCACGCGCGCGTGCTTTGCCTGGACGTCAGTGAGGAGCGATTGCAATCAGTCGCCCGATCCCTGGGCGCTGGCGTGATTGTGCGCAAAGTCGATGTCAGCGACGAAGATGGCGTCAGGGAGGCGATCGACTGGGGCGTCGCGACCTTCGGAGCACTGCATATCGCTGTCAATTGCGCCGGGGTGGTCGATGCGGCAAAGACGATTTCCCGCGGCAATCCATTCCCCGGCCATCTGTGGAAAAAGGTCATCGATATCAATCTGACCGGCACCTACAACATCATCCGTTACGCGGCACTGGCTATGGAGAAAAATGAGCCCGATGGTACGACCGGGGAGCGCGGGGTCATCATCAATACCTCTTCGGGGGCGGCGTGGCAGGGCCAGATCGGACAAGCCGCCTACAGCGCCAGCAAGGCAGGCATAATGGGTCTGACCCTTCCCGCAGCTCGCGATCTGGCGCCGCTTGGCATACGCGTGGTGTCAATCGCTCCCGGCATGTTCAACACGGCGATGGCTGCCGACATTCCGGAGAAGGTGCTCAAGGCTATTACAGAGAAAATGCTGCTTTTTCCGAACCGCATGGGACGCCCGGAAGAGTTTTCCGCCCTCGTTTGTCACATCGTTGAGAATAGCTACCTGAATGCAACGACCATAGCCATCGATGGCGGCGCCAGGATAACGACGCGATAGGAATCCAGGCGATAGGAATCTAGAGACTGTCGGCCGACAGCGGCGCCCAGCGCGCAACGCGGCGCTCGGCGCGTGTCTGTGGCGCCTCCC
>JBEKUL010000049.1:0-20674 GCA_049515055.1 Steroidobacteraceae bacterium
CACGAACTGCAGGCGCCGCTCGCCCAGATACTCATTGCTCTCGAGCCGATAGACGAGACGCGCTGCGCCGCGCGGCAGCGACTCGGGCTCCTCGGCGTCGAGAAAATTGAAGGCGATGGCATCGAACTGTCCGCGGCCCTCGGGTGCCGTGAGCGCCAGCTTGAGATGCCGCTCGCCGACCACGCGCGCCGATTCAATGCGAAATACCCCGTCGAACAGCGGCTCGGGGAAGCCCGGACCCCAGGGGCCGCCCTCGCGCAGCGCCTGCGCGGTGTGCAGCGCGAGCTCCTCGCAGCTCAGCTCGCCATCGGTTTCGATCAGATCGGGCGAGCCACGCTGCATCAGTGCACGCTCGCACTCGGCGTCGAAGGCGCGCGCAAAGGCATCCAGGGATGCCACGGACAGCGTCAGGCCCGCGGCCATCGCGTGGCCGCCGAATTTCTGAATCAGCGTCGCATCACGCGCTGCGATCGCGTCGAGCACGTCGCGGATATGAATCCCAGGGATCGAGCGCGCCGAGCCGCGCAGGCTCAGCGCATCGCATGGGGCGAAGGCAATCACCGGCCGGCGCAATCGCTCTTTGACGCGACTGGCCACGAGTCCCACCACGCCCTGGTGCCAGCCCGGATCAAACAGACACACACCAGCGCGCCGCACTCCACTGTCCAGGTCCCGCAGCGCGCGTACCGCCGAGCTCGCCTGCACCTGCATGCGCGCTTCGATCGCGCGCCGCTCGGTGTTCAGCGCATCGAGCTCGAGGGCCAGCGCGCGCGCCTGCGCCGGATCATCAGCCAGCAGGCAGCGAATGCCGATCGACATGTCGGTCAGACGGCCGGCCGCGTTGAGCCGCGGTGCGACCGCGAAGCCCAGATCCGAGGCGACCACGCTGCTGCGCTCGCGCCGCGCCACTTCGAGCAAAGCACTGATGCCCGCCACGCAGCGCCCCGCGCGGATGCGCGCCAGCCCCTGGGATACGAGGATGCGATTGTTGGCATCGAACGGCACCACGTCAGCCACGGTACCGAGCGCGACCAGATCCATGAGCTCGGCGGCCTGCAGTGCCCCGGACGGCAGGCGAGCGCGTGCCTCGAGCAGGCGGCGCAATGCGGCCATCACGTAGAAGGCCACCCCGACCCCGGCCAGCGCGCGGCTCGCGAACTGACTGCCCGGAAGATTTGGATTGACGATGACATTGGCGAGCGGCAGCGCCGCGCCAGGCAGATGATGATCGGTGATCAGCACATCGATGCCGGCCGCGCGCGCCGCCGCCACGCCGGCGTTGCTTGAGATGCCGTTATCCACCGTGACGATCAGGGTTGGATTGCGCTGCGCCGCCAGGGCGACGATCTCGGGCGTGAGCCCATAGCCGAACTCAAAACGATTCGGTACCAGGAAATCCACGGCCGCAAAGCCCCAGCTGCGCAGCGCGCGCACGATCAACACCGTGCTGGTGGCGCCATCGGCGTCGAAGTCCCCGATCACGAGCACCGAGGCGCCAGCGTGCTGATGCGCGGTGAGTAGTTCAGCCGCGGCCTCTACCGCCTCGAGGCTACCGATCGGCAGCAGGCCGTTCAACGCGTGTCCGAGCTGCGCAGCGCTGACGATGCCTCGGCTCGCATAGATCCTCAGTAATACCGGATGCAGCTGCGCATCCAGTTGCGGCCCCGGTGCGCAGGCGGCGCGGCGCACGAGCTGCAGATTCCCTGCGTGCGTCAAGCCATTTGCTCCGTCCAGGGCGCCAGGGCGCGCCAGAAGCGCGCCAGATGCAGCCGGCGCAACTCGTAGAATCGGGTGCCCGCGAGCAGCTGAATCCCCGAGAGCCGCCGGGCGCGCAGCCCCCGCAGTGCCGGTGCCAGCCAATGCGCCTCGAGCCGCTGCAATGCGCCCACCGGGCCGTGCGCATCCAGCGTCGGAATGATCAGCAGGTGCGCGCTTGCCTCGGCTTCAAGGGCGCTGCCCAGGTCCGCGGGCAAGGATGCGCTCTCGAGTGCGCACAGCCGCCATAGCGCCTGCGCGTAGGTGTCGCGCCCGTAGAGGCGCAGCGGCCCGCCAGCGCCGCTCAGTGCGGGGCCGGCACTGCTCGCGTGCAGCTGCGCTGAGGCTCCCCAGAACCACAATGCGCTCACCGGCAGCTCACCGCGCGCACGCCGTTCCTGATTGACGCGATGCTCATGCAGCCACATTTCTATTTCTACGCCCAGGCGGCGCAGTGTCGCGAGCTCGGCGCCGCGTGGCAAACCGCCTGAGGGGTCCAGTCCCGCGAACTGCGCCGGCTCCGCACCGTCGGCGTCGAGCGGCGGACCGGACAGCAGCAGCTCGCGCGCTCCATTGGCGTGCAGTCGCCATGGTGTATCGGCGAACACGACTTCGAAATCGGCAACGAGCGCGGCCTGTTCCTGCGCACTCAATTGCAACAAGCCCTCAGGATGCAGCTGCACGCTGTCGAGGCCGGCGAAATAATGCACGGGCGTCGCGAGCCAATGTTTCGCCCCGCCCGGCGAGAGCCACACGCGTGCGACGAGCGCGGCCGGCGCGAGCGCGGCGATCTCGGGTGTGGCGATACGATCGGCAAGCCAGCCGCGCCAGCCCCGTGGCAGCGTCCCGCGTCGGGATTTTGCGAGCAGCGTCTCCAGCCCCGCCAGCCGCGGCGCTGCGTGGTCGGCCGTTGCGCTCAGGGTGTCTGAAAAAAAATCTGACAGGATCAGAATCAGCTCGCTCGCCATGGGGTATGGTAGCGCTCAT
This sequence comes from Steroidobacteraceae bacterium, assembly GCA_049515055.1. Taxonomy (GTDB): domain Bacteria; phylum Pseudomonadota; class Gammaproteobacteria; order Steroidobacterales; family Steroidobacteraceae; genus FEN-1191. Next base: position 2,743 of record JBEKUL010000049.1, read on the forward strand.
GCGGCTGCTGCTCGAATCCGATCCGCGCATCCATCTGGTGCGCGGCTACGGCGGCGGCGAGATCCTGATCGGCGAGCAGAGCATCAGGCAGCCATTGATCATCACGCCGCAGCGACTCGTGCTCGACTGGAGCGCGAGCTCATTGCAACAACTCACTGAGATGCAACTGGCGACGCTGTTTGCGCTGCAGGTCGAGATCGTGCTGCTCGGGGAGGGTTCTATCCAGACTGCGCCGAGCCCCTGGCTGCGCTCGAGTTTTCGCTCGCACGGCATCGCCCTGGAGTGCATGAATCTGGGGGCAGCGTGTCGCACGTACAACATCCTGGCGAACGAGGAGCGATCGGTGGCGGCCGGCTTATTTCCCTAGGGCTTGCATCTGCCGCGCTGGGCGCGCGACTGCGGCGGGCGCAGAGCGCACCGGAGGAAGACACAGGGAGAGAAAGATCCTACAAACCCCAGATTATCCGAAGCTGACAAATTCGAATAACGGTTTCCGCACTATTATTGTTGTCGAACGAAATGTTGTTTTTATTGCAAGCTAATCGGGTCCTTCCCTTTTTCCCTGTGTCTTCTTCCCGTGAGCCCTCCGTGAGGCCGGCTGTCGTCGTTTGCCGACAGGGGGCCAAATGGTAAGCGCGACTTACGGCGGCTGGCAAGTTTCGCGGCCCAGTGGCTCAAGGCACCCCTGAATTAGACTAATTCAAGCATCCGTGAGCCTCCCACCGAGGCCTACCGCCGGCTCTGCCGGCGCGCTGAATTCTCCAGGCGGGGTCAGGACTAGCCCAGACCGCCGAGCAAGGGCACAAACGAGACGGCCCCGAGCCGTTTGCGCTCGATGCCGTGCGCTGTGCGCGTTACGCACACGAGCTGCTGCTCGCCCTCGGGGCCCACCGGTACGACCAGACGCCCGCCCACGCCGAGCTGCCCGATCAGAGCCTCCGGGATCTCGAGCGGCGCGGCCGCGGCGAGGATGCCGTCAAACGGCGCGTGGCTCTTCCAGCCCTGTGCGCCATCGCCGTGCCGAAAGCGCACGTTGCGGATCTCCAATTCCTTGCAGCGCTCGCGGGCACGCTGCAGCAGCGCCGCAATGCGCTCGATCGTGTAGATGCGGCCCACCAGCGGCGCGAGTACCGCGGTCTGATAGCCGCAGCCCGTGCCAATCTCCAGAACTTTGTCGAGCGGGCCAGCCTCGAGCAGTGCCTCGCTCATGCGCGCGACGATATAGGGCTGCGAAATGGTCTGGCCGAAGCCGATGGGCAGAGCCGTATCTTCGTAGGCGCGGCTGGCCAGTGCCTCATCGACGAATATGTGCCGCGGGACGTTGCGAATGCGATCGAGCACGGCCAGGTTGTGGATACCGTGCTCGCGCAGACGCTGCACGAGCCGATCGCGGGTGCGCGCCGAGGTCATGCCGATGCCGGCAAAACGTTGAGAGGTCATCTGGGGCGCCCGCCTGCGCCGCGCGCACTCACAGCCCTTCGAGCCAGCGCCCGATCTCGGGCAGCGCCGCGTGACGGGTGAAATCAATCGCCAGCGGTGTCACCGATACAAAGCCGTTGGCCACGGCATCGAAATCCGTGCCGACCCCCGCGTCGTGCCCGGAGCCAGCCGGCCCGATCCAATAGACCGTCTCGCCTTTCGGATCACGCGCCGGGATCACCGCCTCGGAGCGGTGCCGGAACCCCAGGCGCGTGGAGGCATAGCCGGCCAATGCCTCATAGGGCCGATCCGGCACATTGACGTTCAGGATCAGCGAACGATCCAGCGGCCGGCGCAACAGCGCGAGCACCAGCGCATGCGCGACCCGCGCGCCGGTGTCAAAGCAGCGCGCACTGTCGGGCGTCGTGCACAGCGATATGGCCAACGTCGGCAAACCGAGAAAGCGCCCTTCGATCGCCGCGGCTACCGTGCCGGAATAGAGCACGTCATCACCCAGATTGGCGCCGTCATTGATGCCTGAGGCCACCATGTCGAACTCGATATCCAGTGCGCCCGAAATCGCCAGGTGCACGCAGTCGGTGGGTGTGCCAGCCACATAATAGACGCCGCTCTCGGCAGTAAACAGCCGCAACGGCACGTCCAGCGTGAGGGAGTTGCCGGCCCCACTGCGATTGCGATCAGGCGCCACGACCGTCACATCCCCAAGCGCCCTGAGGGCCTCGCGCAGCCGCGTGATGCCCTCGGCGCGATAGCCGTCATCATTGCTGACCAGTATTTTCACGTAGATGGAAGCGAGCGCGACTTCAGGTGAAGCGCGTCAATATACTTCAATGCTTGTCCTTAGGAGCAGCCATGAACGCGAAGGACGAGGATGATGCCGAGCTCTTCCGGCGCGCGATGCAGGACGTGCGGCCGCTCAAGCCGAGCGCGCGTGCACCTGGGCCGCGTGCTCCGGGAGCGGCACGAGTACTGCGGCCGCGTGCGCGTTTTGCCCGCGCGGAGCGCGCCGCGGTGCTCGCCGAGAGTCTGCTGGCGCCGGGCCCGCTCATCGATGCGCAGCCCGGCGAGGAGCTGCTGTTCCGACGCCCAGGAGTTCCCGAGACGGTCGTGCGGCGGTTGCGGCGCGGCAGCTACCGCGTCGAATCCGAGCTGGATCTGCACGGTCTGAGAGCCATGGATGGGGCCGCACACCTGGCGTTGTTCCTGCGCGAAGCCCGCGTCCACGGCCAGCAGTGCCTGCGTATCATCCATGGCAAGGGCTTGCGCTCGGGCGAGCGCGGCCCGGTCCTGAAGAACACCGTCAATACCATCCTGCGTCGCGACGATGCCGTGCTCGCGTTCTGCTCGGCACGTCCCAATGCCGGCGGCACCGGCGCGACCCTGGTGCTGTTGCGACGGCGTTAGAGTCAGTCGTCGGCCTCGAGCAGCACGACGGCCATCGCCGCGAGGCCCTCGTTGCGGCCGATGAACCCCAGGTGCTCGGTCGTGGTCGCCTTGATATTCACGCGCGCTTCGCTGACCTGCAGTGCCGCGGCAACCGTATAGCGCATCTGATCACGCCAGGCCGCGATCTTCGGGGATTGCGCGAGCAGCGTCAGATCCGCATTGATCAGCTTGAATCGGCGCCGTTCGAGCATCTGGCAGGTGTGAGCCACGAAGCGCTTGCTCTCGACACCGCGCCATTGCGGATCGCTGTCGGGAAAATGCTGGCCGATGTCGCCCAGGCACGCGGCGCCCAGCAATGCATCGACGAGCGCATGCATCAGCACGTCGCCATCCGAGTGCGCGACGATGCCGCGGCTATACGGCACCCGCACGCCCCCGAGCACCAGGCTGTCGCCGGGGCCGAAGGGGTGAACATCGAAGCCGCATCCGACGCGCATGCTCATCTCAAGCCCGCTCCCGCGCGCTCAGTATCGCGATGGCCAGTCCGAGATCCGAGGCGCTGGTAACCTTGATATTACTGTCGCGCGCCTCGATCAGTTGCGCGCACACGCCCTCCCACTCCATCGCCTGCGCCTCATCGGTCGGCACGCGTCCCGCGGCACGTGCGCGTTCGAGCGCGCCGAGCAATGGCTCATAGCGGAACATCTGCGGCGTCTGCGCGAGCCACAGCGTTTCGCGCGGTATCGTCGCCCCACAGCGCGCCGGCTGCCCGGGAGTGGCGCTTTGCGCCTGCTTGACTGTGTCGGCCACCGGTGCGGCGAGCAATGCGCCGTCGCTCGCATCGCGCGCGCTCGCAAGCAATCGCGACAGATCCTGCGCACTCAGGCACGGCCGGGCCGCATCGTGTACGAGCACCCAGTCGCTGGCGGCGGCTCTCGACTTCAGGCCCCGCAAGCCGTTAATCACCGAGTCTGCACGCTGCGCGCCGCCCTCGATGAGCGCGAAGCGTGGCGGCAATTGCGCGGCCAGCTCCTCGCGCCGCGGCTCTTCGGGCGCCAGCACGATGCTGCCGCCCACGCACTGAGGATCAGCTGCAAAGCATTGCAGCGCAATCTCGAGCATGCTGCGAGCGCCCATCGGGGCGAATTGCTTGGCGCTGCCAAAACGCCGGCCGGCCCCGGCCGCCGGCATCACCAGCCAGTAGCGCATCAGTGCGCTGCGGCCGTGCGCTGCGCGGCCGCGCTGGCCGGTGCAGGCAACGGCGCTGGCACGACCTGATAAAAGGTTTCATTACCGGCGATCATTCCGAGGTCAGTGCGTGCCCGCTCCTCGAGCGCGGCATAGCCCTGCTTGAGATCACGCACCTCGGCGGCCAATTGCCGATTGCGCTCGGCCAGGCGTGAGTTCTCACCCTGCTGCGCGGCCACTGCCGAACGCAGTCGCAATACCTCACGCACACCGTCGTTGGACAGCCACAATCGGTACTGCAGCAGCAGCAGCGCGGTCAATAATGAGGCCCCGAGCCATTTCATCGCGACGCTAGCCTATCACTGTCGGGCGAAGACATTGACCGGGAAGGCGTCGCGACCCGCATAGCGCGGCGCGCCACCGAGCCACTCCTCGATGCGCAACAGCCGATTGTATTTCGCGACCCGGTCGGTGCGTGACATCGAGCCGGTCTTGATCTGCGTGGCCGCGCTCGCCACGGCAATGTCGGCGATCGTCGTGTCCTCGGTCTCGCCGGAGCGGTGTGAGATGACCGAGGCGTAGTGTGCCCGCTCAGCCATGGAGATCGCCGCGAAAGTCTCAGTCAGCGTGCCGATCTGGTTGGGTTTGATCAGGATCGCGTTGGCCACGCCACGCTCGATGCCCTGGGCCAGAATGCGCGTGTTGGTGACAAACACATCATCGCCCACCAATTGCAAGGTGCGCCCGAGTGCGGCGCTGAGCAGCGACCAGCCCTCCCAGTCGTTCTCGGCCATGCCGTCCTCGATGCTGATGATCGGATAGCGAGCCGCCAGCTCGGCCAGGTACTGCGTGAACTGCGCTGCCGTGTAGCTGCGCTGTTCGGACTCGAGCTCGTAGCGGCCATCGTGAAAAAGCTCCGAGCTGGCCACATCCAGGCCCAGGTACACGTCGCGGCCCGGCCGGTAGCCGGCAGTCTCGATGGCCTCCAGGATGATCTGCAGCGCCGCCTCGTTCGAGGCCAGATCGGGTGCAAAGCCGCCTTCATCGCCCACGGCCGTGCTCAGGCCGCGCGTGTTCAGAATCTTCTTGAGCGCGTGAAAGATCTCCGCGCCATAGCGCAGCGCTTCGCGCAGCGACGGCGCCCCCACCGGCAGGATCATGAACTCCTGAATGTCGAGGCTGTTATTGGCGTGGGCGCCGCCGTTGATGATGTTCATCATCGGCACCGGCATGACGGCTTCGCGCGTGCCAAGCAGGTGCCTGAACAAGGGCATGCCGGCCTCCTCCGCCACGGCGTGCGCGTTGGCGAGCGACACCGCGAGTATGGCATTGGCGCCGAGACGACTCTTATTCTCGGTACCGTCCAACTCGATCATGCGCGCGTCGATAGCAGCCTGATCGATCGCTTCCTTGCCGATCAGCGCCTCGCGCAGCAATGTGTTGACGTGATCGACCGCACGCGTGACGCCCCGGCCCAGAAAGCGCCCCGGATCCCCGTCACGCAGTTCGACCGCCTCGCGCGTGCCGGTGGATGCTCCTGAAGGCACGGCGGCGCGGCCGAGCGTACCGGACTCGAGGATGACGTCGGCCTCCACCGTCGGATTGCCGCGCGAGTCGATGATCTCGCGGGCGTGCACTTGGATGATGATGCTCATAGCAGCGCTTCCTCGAAGGGACGTGATTTGCTGACCGCGTCCAGCTCGCGCAAGGTCTGCAGCAGACTCGCCATGCGATCGAGCGGCCAGGCATTCGGGCCATCCGAGAGCGCCTCCTGCGGACGCGGATGCGTCTCCATGAACACTCCGGCGATTCCGGCCGCCACGGCTGCGCGTGCCAGTACCGGTACGAATTCACGCTCGCCGCCCGAGCTGCTGCCCTGCCCCCCGGGCAATTGCACCGAATGCGTCGCATCGAAGACTACCGGGCAGCCGGTCGCGCGCATCACCGAGAGCGAGCGCATGTCGCTGATCAGATTGTTGTAGCCAAAGCTGTAGCCGCGCTCGCACACCATGATCTGCGCATTGCCGCTCGAGCGAGCTTTGTCGACCACGTTCTGCATCTCCCAGGGGGACAGGAACTGGCCCTTCTTGATGTTCACCGGCCGGCCGGCGGCGGCGACACTGATTATGAAATTAGTCTGCCGGCACAGGAATGCGGGCGTCTGCAAGACGTCAACCACCGCGGCCACCTCCCCGATCGGCGTGTCCTCGTGCACGTCGGTCAGTACCGGCAACGCGAAGGCCCGTTGCACGGACTGCAGCGCCTTCAGGCCTGCTTCCAGCCCGGGACCGCGAAAGCTCTTGCCTGAGGAGCGATTTGCCTTGTCAAACGAGGCCTTGAAGATCAGCGGCATGCCGAGCGCTACCGTGATCTCCTTGAGGCGCCCGGCCACTTCCTGCACCAGCGTCTCGGATTCGATCACGCAGGGGCCGGCAATCAGAAACAAGGGCCGGTTGAGTCCGACCTCCAGGCCAGCCAGCTTCATGCGCCGGCCGCGGCCGGCAACAGCGAGGCTCGATAGGCACGGGCGGCGCGTACGAAGCCGGTGAACAGCGGATGTCCGTCGCGCGGCGTGGAGGTGAACTCGGGATGAAATTGTGTGGCGATGAACCACGGGTGGCTCGGCAGTTCCACGATCTCGACCAACCCGTCACTGGAAAAGCCGGAAAAGCGCATGCCCGCGCGCGTATAGGCGTCGAGGTAGTTATTGTTGAACTCGTAGCGATGCCGATGCCGCTCGGCGATCAGGTCGCGCCCATAGAGCTCGCGCGCGAGGCTGCCCGGCTGCAGACGCACCTCCTGCGCGCCCAGGCGCATGGTGCCGCCGAGCTGTGTGCGCTCATCGCGCGTTTGCACTCCGAGCGCCTGGTCCTGCCATTCGGTGATCAGAGCCACGACCCGATGCGGCGTGGCACGATTGAATTCGGTGCTGTTGGCATCGGCGAGCTTGAGCACATGGCGCCCATATTCGATGATCGCAAGCTGCATCCCTAGGCAGATGCCCAGATACGGCACGCCGTGCTCGCGCGCATAGCGCACGGCCTGGATCTTGCCTTCGATGCCGCGCTCGCCGAATCCGCCCGGTACCAGGATCGCATCCATGCCGGCCAGGCGGTCCGTGCCTTCAGTCTCGATATCGGTCGATTCGACGTAGTGCAGTTTGACGCGCGTGCGAGTCTTGAGGCCCCCGTGCATCAAGGCCTCGTTCAGTGAGATATACGAATCCCGGATCTGCACGTACTTGCCGACCATCGCGATGTCGACCTGACCGTCGGGATTGGTCTTCGCGCTGACCACCTGCCGCCAGGCCGTCAGGTCGGCCGATGGGACATCCAGGCGCAATCTGTCGACCACGATGTCATCGAGCGCCTGATCGTGCAGCAGCAGCGGAATCTTGTAGATGTCATCGGCATCCACGGCCGAGATCACTGCGCGCTCCTCGACATTCGTGAACAGTGCGATCTTGCGCCGCTGCTCATCGGGCAGTGTCTCGCGGCAGCGGCACAGCAGTATGTCGGGCTGAATGCCGATGGAGCGCAATTCCTTGACCGAGTGCTGCGTGGGCTTGGTCTTGATCTCGCCCGAGCCGCCGACCACCGGCACCAGCGTCAGGTGGATGTAGACCACCTGGCTGCGTCCCAGCTCCACGCCGAGCTGCCGGATCGCCTCCAGAAAGGGCAATGATTCGATGTCGCCGACCGTGCCGCCGATCTCGACCATGCATACATCGGCATCGTCGGCGCCGAGCAGGATGCTGCGCTTGATCTCATCGGTGATGTGTGGAATTACCTGTACAGTCGCGCCCAGATAATCGCCGCGCCGCTCCTTGGCGATCACGCGCTCATAGATGCGCCCCGTGGTAAAGCTGCTGTTGCGCCCGGTCGTAGTGCGCACGAAACGCTCATAGTGGCCCAGGTCCAGATCCGCTTCGGTGCCATCGGCTGTGACGAACACCTCGCCGTGCTGGAACGGGCTCATGGTTCCCGGATCGACATTGATATAGGGGTCGAGCTTGACCATCGCGACCCTCAGGCCGCGCGCCTCGAGTATGGCGCCAAGCGAAGCGGCGGCGATTCCCTTCCCCAATGAGGAGACCACGCCGCCAGTGACGAAAATGAATCGGGCCATCCGAGGAGACCGCCGCCTGCGATGAGTCTGTGACGACGGGAACTCAGGGTAGCAAATCGCGCCCTGCGTCTCAATCGTCGTGCGCGAAATCAGTACGCGCCGTCATTCACGTCGCGGTGCCAGCGAAAACGTGCGCGTTCGGCCGCAGCGCGGCTCGCGGCGCGATATGCGGCATCGACCCACAGATCCGCGACCGCCACGATGCGCGTGCCCTCTTGCACCAATGGCACCTCGGCGCGCTCCCAGGGGGCGATGCCCTGTGACTGCAGCAGATTCTTGAGGGCCAGACGACCCCGGCTGCTGCGCATGCGCTCACCGCCTCGCCGGAAACCCACACGCAACGGGCAAGGCAGCGCGGACAGATCCACGTCGCCATGTGGATCGTTGACGAGCCCGAGCGCGCGACCGGCGCCCAGCGACAGCCATGGGCGTGAGCGCCAGTCCCACTCAATGCCGGCTGGCGAGCTCTCGGGCGCGCGAGCGTCCACCGCGAGCAGCCGATCCCCATGCCGGCGCAATGCGCCCCCGCGCCACTGCACATAAGGGCGCGCATCGGGCCTGGCTACGAGCATCGGGCCGGCGATCTCGCGCAGCCGCGTGTGATCCGGCGCGCTCAGACCGCGCGCACCGATCCACCAGCGCAGCACATTGGTGCGTTCCGACCATGACAGACGCCGCAAAACGCTGATGCGCAGTGCGCAGCCGTCCAACGCCTGCGCCGCGCTCGCCCGGGCCGCACGCTCGAGCAGGCTTTGAGCCTCTGCCAGGTGCGCGGCACTGCGGCTGGCCGTGCCGGCGGCCGCGGGCCAGCGTGCCACGAGCGCGGGCAAGACCCGGCGGCGCAGATAATTGCGATCAAAGCGCTCATCCAGATTGGTCAGATCCTCGCTCCAGTCCAGCGCGTGCGCGCGTGCGAACTGGCCAAGCTGCGCACGCGTTACCGGCAACAGCGGGCGCAACAGCACCGTGCGCGCGAACCTTGTGCTCGCGCGCATGGCCGCGAGCCCGCGCACCCCGCTGCCGCGCAACAGCGCCAGCAGCATGGTCTCGAGCTGATCGTCCTGGTTATGTGCCGTGAGCAGCGCCTCATCGCTCGCCAGCCGCTCACTCAGCGCCTGGTAGCGCGCCTGGCGCGCGAGGGCCTCCAGCGACTCGCCGCGTGCAAGCTTGAGCCGCAGCTCAATCGTCTCGCAGGGCACCCGCCAGGCGCGCGCGCGCGCGTTGGCGGCGCCGGCCCACGCCGCCGATTGCGGGTGCAGGCCGTGATCGACATGCAGCGCGCGCAGCTCGAAGCCCTCGCGGCTGCGCAACTGCGCGAGCGCTGCCAGCAGCGCGCTCGAGTCAAGACCGCCCGAATAGGCCAGGCAGAATCGTCGGCCCCGCAACGGGCCCTGCAGCGCGCGCAGACGCGCGGCGAGCCAGCGCAGCGTGAAGCGCGCCGGCGAGTCCGGGACCAGGGATTCGATTTCGCCCGCAATGGGGTCGGCGGCTGCGGCGCGCGCGCGGCCGCGCGGCGCCTTCACGGCGGACTCTCGTCGTAGACTCCGAAGGCGGCGATGCGCGCCAGGCGCTGTTCGAGCAGCACCTCGATCGGCAATGCCTTGAGCTGTGCCAGATGACGCATCAGCGCTTCACGCAAGGTGTGGTTCATGACCACCGGATTGCGATGGGCGCCGCCGAGGGGCTCCATCAGGACCTCATCGACGAGCCCCAGAGCGCTCAATCGCTCGGCGGTCAGGTTCAGCGCGTCGGCTGCGACCTCCTTCTTGTCGGCGCTCTTCCACAGGATCGAGGCGCACCCTTCGGGCGAGATCACCGAATAGGTACTGAACTGCAGCATCAGCAGCCGGTCGCACACGCCGATCGCGAGCGCCCCGCCCGAGCCGCCCTCGCCGATCACGACGGCGATGATCGGCACGCGCAATGAGGACATCTCGAACAGATTGCGTGCAATCGCCTCGCTCTGGCCACGCTCCTCGGAGCCGACGCCGGGATAGGCCCCCGGGGTATCGATCAGTGTGATCAGCGGCAGACCGAAGCGCTCGGCGAGCTTCATGAGCCGCAGCGCCTTGCGATAGCCTTCCGGTTTGGGCATGCCGTAATTGCGACGCACCCGCTCCTTGGTATCGCGCCCCTTCTGGTGGCCGATGATCATCACCGGCTCGCCCTCCAGGCGCGCCAAGCCGCCGACGATCGCCATGTCGTCGGCGTACATGCGATCGCCGTGCAACTCCACGAAATCGGTAAACACCGCGCCGACGTAATCGAGCGTATAGGGCCGCTGGGGATGGCGCGCGAGCTGCGTGATCTGCCAGGGCGTGAGGCTCGCGAAGATCGATTTGGTCAGCGCGCGGCTCTTGGCGCGCAGCCGCGAGATCTCCTCCTGGATGTTGACCTTCGCGTCCGAGGTGACATGACCAAGCTCTTCGATCTTGGCCTCAAGCTCGGCGATTGGCTGCTCAAATTCGAGGAAACTGACGGCCATCTGCGCTTGGTGCCTGGGTGCTGGTGCCGGACCAAAGCCTAAGGGGCCCGGCTGCCGATCGCAACTTCAGCCCACAGCCTCGCTGGCGGCGCTCGGAATCGTGTAGCGCAACTGCAAGCTGCCGGTTCCGAGCAGCTGCTCGAGCTGCTCGAGCAGCGCCGCGGCGGGGCGCACTTTCCACTCGGCGCCGAAGCTCAGCACGCCGACAGCCGCCGGGCAGCGATAGCGCAGCAGCACCGCGCACTGACCGCCGCGATATTGCGAGAGCAGCTCCTGCAAGCGCCCGAGCGAGCTCGGTGCCATCGGCGGCGCAGCGAGCGCGGTCGGCCAGCGCAACAACAGCGATCGGGCCAAGCGCTCGCGAACGGCCTCGAGGGCGTTCACCTGCTTGGCCGTCAGGCGCCAGGCGTCGCTGAACTCATCAAAGCGCAGCGCGCCCTCAACTTGAACCAGAGCATCCTTCACGATGATGTCGCGGTGACGCTGATAGACCTCTTCGAACAGTGTGACCTCCATGCGAGCGCTGCGATCGTCGAGCACGAAACTCACACGCGCTGCGCGCCGGCGCACCTCGAGGATCAGTCCCGCGAGCGTGACGTTGCGCGCATCCGTATAGGCGCGCGCCGGATCGATCGGCCCGCTGGGCCGCTCGTTCGCAAACTCGGCGATGCGCCCGGAGGCGAAGGCATGCAGGTCCTGCTCGAAGGGCGCGATCGGATGGCCCGACAGGTACAGCCCCAGCGTCTCGCGCTCTCCGGCCAGGCGCTGTGATGCATTCCACTCGGGTATGGGTTTGAGAATCAGCCGCTCGCGCTCGGCTTGTCCGGCGAGATTGAAGATGTCCGTCTGCCCAGTCGCATCGCTGCGCGCATGCTGCTCGCCGCTGCGCAGCGCCTCGTCGAGACCCGCCATCAGCGTGGCGCGGTTGACACCCAGACTGTCCAGACTGCCCGAGCGGATCAGCGCCTCGAATACGCGTCGGTTCACGCGCGCCAGATCGACGCGCCGGCACAGATCCGGCAGGCTCTGATAGGCGCCGTGCTCGCGCTCCTCGGTGATGGCCTCTACGGCCGCACGTCCCACGCCCTTGATCGCGCCGAGCCCGTAGCGAATGGTGCGCTCATCGGCGATGTCAAAGCCGTACGTGGAGGCGTTCACATCAGGCGGCAGCACCGTCAGTGCGATGTTGGCGCACTCATCGATCAGCGTGACGATCTTGTCCGTGTGATCCATGTCGGCCGACAAGACGGCCGACATGAAGGCGGCCGGGTAGTGCGCCTTCAGATAGGCAGTCTGGTATGAGAGCAGTGCGTAGGCGGCAGAATGCGACTTGTTGAAGCCGTAGCCGGCGAACTTTTCCATCAGATCGAAGATATGCGCCGCCTGGCGCGCATCGACGCCGCGAGCGCGCGCCCCATCGATGAACACCGAGCGCTGCTTGGCCATCTCCTCGGGGCTCTTCTTGCCCATGGCCCGACGCAGCAGATCGGCGCCGCCGAGCGTATAGCCGGCGAGCACCTGCGCGATCTGCATGACCTGCTCCTGATACAGGATCACGCCGTAGGTCGGCGCCAGCACCTGCTCGAGCTGCGGGTGCAGATAGTCGATTGCCGCCGCATTGCGGCCGTGCTTGCGGTTGATGAAATCATCGACCATGCCCGATTGCAGCGGTCCGGGACGAAACAGTGCGACCAGCGCCACAATGTCCTCGAAGCGATCGGGCTGCAGGCGCCGGACCAGATCCTTCATGCCGCGCGATTCGAGCTGGAACACCGCCGTGGTGGCGCAGGACTTGAGCAAGGCGTAGGTCGGCGCATCATCCATCGGCAGCCTGCCCAGATCGAGCTCCGGCTCCCCGGCGCGCGCACGCGCGGCGTTCACGTTCGCCACGGCCCAGCTCAGAATCGTGAGTGTGCGCAGGCCGAGGAAATCGAACTTGACCAGGCCCGCCGCCTCGACATCGTCCTTGTCGAACTGCGTAATCACAGGCCCACCATGCGACTCGCAATACAGCGGCGTGAAATCGGTCAGCACCGAGGGCGCAATCACGACGCCGCCAGCGTGCTTGCCGGCATTGCGCGTGATGCCCTCGAGTGAGCGGGCGAGCTCGAGCAGGCCGCGCACCTCCTCGTCCTGCCGCGACAGGCGCTTGAGTTCGGGCTCCTTGGCGATCGCATCATCGAGCGTGATGCCGAGCTCGAAGGGGATGAGCTTGGCGATGCGATCGACGAAGCCGTAAGGATGTCCGAGCACGCGGCCGACATCGCGCACCACGGCCTTTGCCGCCATGGTGCCGTAGGTGATGATCTGCGAGACGCGGTCATGACCGTATTTCGCCGCCACGTAGTCGATCACGCGGTCGCGACCTTCCATGCAGAAATCGATGTCGAAATCCGGCATCGAGACGCGCTCTGGATTCAGGAAGCGCTCGAACAGCAGGTCATAACACAGCGGGTCGATGTCGGTGATGCGCAAGGCGTAGGCCACGAGCGAGCCGGCGCCTGAACCGCGGCCGGGTCCAACCGGCACCCCATGCTCGCGCGCCCAGCGGATGAAGTCCGCGACAATCAGGAAGTAGCCCGCGAATCCCATGGGGCAGATCACATCGAGCTCGGCGCGCAGGCGCGCGCGATAGCGCTCGCTTTCAGCCTCGCCCAGACTCAGCGCTGCGATGCGCATTTCCAGTCCAAGCTCGGTCTGGCCGCGCAGAAATTCATTTGGCGCAAGCCCCTCCGGCACCGGGTAGTCGGGCAGTCGCGGCTGGCCGAGCGTCAGGCGCAGGCTGCAGCGGCGCGCGATCTGCACCGAGTTGGCGATGGCTTCGGGCAGATCGGCAAACAATGCCGCCATCTGCTCGGGGGTGCGCAGAAATTGCTGCGCACTATAGCGACGAGCCCGGGTCGGGTCGGCGAGCTGCGTGCCATCGTGAATGCAGACTCTGGCCTCATGCGCCTCGAAGTCCGCGGCGCTCAGAAAGCGCACATCGTTGGTTGCCACCACCGGCACGCCGCGGCGCGCGGCCAGCCGCACCGCCGCCGGCAGATAGTGATGCTCCTCGGGCCGCCCGACACGCTGCAGCTCGAGATAGAACCGATCGCCGAACAGCTCGAGCCAGTGATCCAGCCCCAGCAGTGCCGTGTCCTCGCGCTGACGCAACAACGCGCGCCCCACGTCGCCCTCGGCTCCCGAGAGCGCGATGAGGCCCGCAGTGGTTGCAGGCTCCAGCCACTGGCGGTCCACCAGCGGCGCGCCGGCAGCGCTTTGCCCTTCCAGGTACGCGCGACTGACCAGGCGAGCGAGATTGCGATAGCCGGTCGGATCCTGACACAGCAGCGTCAGGCGCGAGGCACCGAGCTTCGCATCCGCCTCGCGCAACAGCAGGTCCACGCCGATGATCGGCTGCACGCCACGCTCGAGCGCCGCGCGATAAAACTTCACCATCGCGAACAGATTGCATTGATCGGTGACCGCAACTGCCGGCATGGCGGCCGCCGCGACCGCAGCGACGAGCTCGGGCACGCGCACGAGACCATCGATCAGCGAGTATTCGGTGTGCACGCGCAGATGCACGAACGTCGAACTCATGGCGAGCTGCGACTCCGGGTCATTCGATTGATGGGGAAGATTCGCAGAGCCATGCCCGATACTGCAAGCTGCCAAACGGCACCGCGCCGGACAGCCAGCTGCGCAGCGGATCGAAGCTGCGTCGATGGATCGGCGAGGGCCCAAGGCGCACCAGCGCGCGCAGGTGCTCGCTCGTGCCATAGCCGAAGTGCGTGGCGAGCCCGTAACCCGGGTAGCGCTCGTCCAGGCGCCGCATCAGTGCGTCGCGGTAGGTCTTGGCGATGATCGAGGCCGCGCTGATACAGGGCTCGGACGCATCGCCGCCCACGATGGTGTTTACGTTACAATCTGCAAAACAATCATGTAGTTGAGGAGAGCGGTTACCGTCAATTCTAATATCAGTCGGGCGTACGGAAAGCTTCAGCAGAGCCCATTTCATCGCCAGCAAGGTGGCCTGCAGGATATTGAACAGATCGACCTCATCGTGATCCGCCTCGGCCACTGCCACGCCCAGGGCGCGCTCATGGATGCGCCGTGCGAGCACTTCGCGGCGCATGGGCGTGAGTTGTTTGGAGTCGCGCAGTCCGCGTATCGGCCGGTGCGGATTGAGTATCACGGCAGCGGCAACTACCGGTCCGGCGAGCGGACCGCGTCCTGCTTCATCCACGCCCGCCACCAGCATGCCCAATGCCCCTATCCCCCGTTGCCCCCGCTCTTAGCCCAGCGACTTGCGCGCTCGCGGCACGCCGGCCCCGCAGCGAGCGCGCAGCAATTGAAGCACAGCCGAGGCCGCAATGGCTGCGCCATTTTGCCGCAGTGATTCGTGAATGAGCTCGAAGCGGCGCTGCAGATAGGCGCGTCGCGCCGCATCGTCGAGCAACTGCCCGAGCGCGCCGGCCAGACCTTCGGGCTCGACCGCCCGCTGGGAGAGCTCCGGCACCAGGGGCTCGCTAGTCAGCAGGTTCGGCAGCGAGAAGTAGGGCCGGCCCGTGAACCCCAGCGCGCGCAGCAGCAGCGCGCTGAACGCCCCCACGCGGTAGGCGACGACCATCGGACAGCGGCATAGCAGGGCCTCAAGCGTAGCGGTGCCCGAGGCCACGAGCGCTACATCGGCCGCAGACAACGCCGTGCGCGCCTGGCCATCGAGCACCTGCACATCAGCCTGGGGCGCGCGTTGCTGCAATGCGCGCTCGAACTGCGCGCGCACGAGCGGGCCGGCCATCGGTGCAATGATCCTGAGCCCGGGTCGGCGCTGCGCGAGCAAGAGCGCGGCGCCAATGAAGGGCTCGGACAGGCGCCGCACTTCAGCCTCACGGCTGCCCGGCAACAGGGCCAGTACGGTCTCGCCCGCACCGAGCCCAAGGCTTTCGCGCGCGATGCCGCGATCGCTCTGCAGCGGAATCTGATCGGCCAGCGGATGGCCAACAAACAGCGCGTTCATCGCATGCGCGCCGTAGAAGGCGGGCTCAAAAGGCAGCAGGCAGAGCATGAGATCATAGGCGCGCGCCATCGTGCGTACACGCCCCTTTCGCCACGCCCACACCTGCGGGCTCACGTACTGCACGGTAGTGATGCCGAGCCGCTTCAGGCGCAGCGCCAGTCCCAGGTTGAACTGCTGGTAGTCCACACCGATGAATACGTCAGGCCGCAGCGCGGCTATCTCGCCGGCCAGGCGTGCACGCAACCGCAGCAGACGCGGCAGATGCGGCAGCACCTCAACGATGCCGATGACGGACAGCTGCTCTGCCTCGAGCAGGGCATGACAGCCCGCCGCGCGCATCTTGGGTCCGGCGACGCCGGTGAATTCGATATCGGGCACCAACGCGCGCAGCGCTTCGATCAGCGCAGCGCCCAGTATGTCGCCGGAGCTCTCTCCGGCCACTATCGCGACTCGCAAGACAGCCATCGCTCAGGCTCGCGGCGCTTGCGCCATCAGCGAATCAGACTGCGTTCCGAGAGTGCTATGAAGTCCAGCAGCGGCTTGAGTTCCGGCTGCTCAGGGGCCAGCGCCGTCAACTGCTCCACCGCCGCGGCCAGCGGCAGATCGCTGCGATAGAGAATGCGATAGGCGTTGCGCAGATTGCGGATCTGCTCGTCCGTGAAGCCGCGGCGCCTGAGCCCTTCGGTGTTGATCGAGTGCGGCACGGCCGGCACGCCGATCGTCATGACATAGGGCGGCACGTCGCGCGAGACGCCGCAGTACGCTTGGGTGAAGGCATGTGCGCCGATGCGGCAGAACTGATGCACGCCGGTGTGTCCGCTCAGAATCACCCAATCCCCGATGTCCACGTGGCCGGCCAATCCCGAATAATTGACCATCACGATGTGGTTACCGAGTGTGCAATCGTGCGCCACGTGCGTATAAGACATGAAGAGATTGTCATTGCCGATGCTCGTGAGGCCCTTTTCGGGCGTGGCGCCGCGGTTGATCGTGCAGAACTCGCGGAACACGTTGCGATCCCCGATGAGCAGCCGCGTGGGTCCGCCGGTGTATTTCTTGTCCTGCGGGGCCGCGCCGATCGAGGCGAACTGGAAGATCTTGTTGTCCGCGCCAATGCTCGTGTTGCCCGTAATGACCGCGTGCGGACCGACCCAGGTTCGCGCTCCGATCTGTACATCCGCGCCAATGACGCTGTACGGACCGATCTCGGCATCGGCCGCGATCTTGGCGCCAGCCTCGACGATCGCGCGCGGATCGATCACGGCTCCTCCCCGAGGCTCTGCGCCACGCGCGCGCTCTTCAGATCCGGGGCAATCATCATCTGCGCGTGCGCCACCTCCTCGCCCGCCACCTCGGCCACCGTCGCCAGGCGCCAGATCCCCTTGAAGCTGCGCTCGAACTGCGCCCGCAGAATCAGCTGATCGCCGGGCTCGACGGGCTTGCGAAAGCGTGCCTTGTCGATGCCGACGAAATAGAAGCGCGTCTTGCTGTCCGGTATCTCATCGGCGCTCAGGAAGGCCAGCAGGCCGGCCGCCTGGGCCAGTGCCTCGATGATCATGACCCCGGGCATCAGCGGCCGGTGCGGGAAGTGTCCGGTGAAATACGGCTCATTGAAGCTCACGTTCTTGAGCGCGCGGATGTGTTGCCCGGGCACGTGCTCGAGCACACGATCGATCAACAGGAACGGATAGCGGTGCGGCAGCCGCAGCATGATGGCGTTGATATCCAGCTGGCTCGCGTCATTCATCGTGCTGATCCTGTTGCATATCCGCCTCGGGGTTCGATTGTGCGGCTTCGCGGTCCGCCATGCGTTTGAGCTGCGCCACCACGCGACGCCAGCGCCGCGCGGGCTCGAGCGGTATGCCGCTGGAGTACACGCCGGGTTCCCGGATTGATCCTGATACCATCGCCATGCCCGTGATCACGATGTCATCGCCGATCACGAGATGCCCGGCGATGCCGCACTGGCCTCCGATCATGCAGCGAGCCCCGATGCGCGTGCTGCCCGCGATGCCGGTGCAGCCGGCAATTGCCGTGTGCGCGCCAATCTGCACGTTGTGGCCGATCTGAATCTGATTATCGAGCTTGACGCCATCGCCGATGAGCGTGTCATCGATTGCGCCGCGGTCGATCGTGGTGTTCGCGCCGATCTCGACATCCTCGCCGATGCGCACGGTGCCGAGCTGCGGCACCTTGAGCCAGGCCGCGCCTTCGCGCGCATAGCCGAAGCCGTCCGAGCCGATGACCGCCCCGGGATGGATCAATGTACGCGCGCCGAGCTGCACGCGCTCGGCGATCGT
>JBEKUL010000050.1:0-38461 GCA_049515055.1 Steroidobacteraceae bacterium
CTTGCCGCTAATCTTGATCACGCCGGTATAGTCGGAGACCTCCGGTGAGCGGTTCAGAGCCAGATATGGAGTGCCGCAATCCGCGATCTGCTGCACCGTGGTATCGAAGTAGTGCAGCACGCCATTCACGAACACATTGATTTCGGATTCGGTGTTCACGCTAAAGACCGCCGACAGTCCTATCTCTCGATCAATTTTCGGAGCGCATCGTTGAGTTGTCGCTCGGTGAACGGCTTGCACAAAAAACCACGCGCTCCCTTGTCAATGGCATCGATGGCGGTCAATTTGTCAGCCAGTGCAGAGATTACGAGGATTCGAAGCTGCGGATCGCGCGCGACCAGCTTGGCCACACAGTCGCTGCCGTCCATTTCGGGCATGGTCAAGTCCATCGTGATGATGGTCGGCCGAAGCCGGGCGTGCATTTCCAATGCTTCCACCCCATTGCGTGCGGCGCCTACGAATTCCACGTTCGGAAGGTATTGCGCGCGCTCGATCTGCCGGCAAATAACGTTGGAGTCATCGACCACCATGAGTCGATGCAACTGGGGCTGTCTCGCGGCCGCAGCGCTCTTTTGGCGCAGGCTGCTCACGCGGCGGACACCCCGGGCTCCTGCGAAGCTGCGGTCTTGGGCAGCATGACCTTGAAGCGGGTATATTGACCGGCGGCAGTCGATACGCCGATTTTGCCGCCGCAATTACGGATCAGATTGCTTACCGCATCCAGGCCGACACCGCGACCCGCATGCTCGGAGACCTTGTCAGCGGTTGAAAAACCCGGTTTGAAGATCAAACGATAGATTGCGCTGTGATCCAGGCCAGCGATCTGCTGCGGCGTCAGCAAACCCAGGCGCAGCCCCTTGTCGACGATCTGATCATAACTGAGGCCACGCCCGTCATCCTCTATCGTCAAAAGATAGTCCTCGGCGCTATCGCCGGCGAAGCTAACAGTCAAAGTTCCCTGTTCGCTCTTGCCCCGTGCCCGGCGTTCGGGGGCCGGCTCTATGCCGTGGACGATCGAGTTGCGAATCATATGAAGGCAGATGTCTTTGACCGCTCCCTGATAAGCGGCCGGAACGTACTCAAGACCGCGCGTCACAATGCGCACCGAGACAGAGCACGCGGCGGCTACCTCCTGCGCTACCGAGCGGCACAAGTCCCGCAACGCGGGTCCGGAGAGCGTTGCGGCCCGCGAAGCAGCGAATTGCATCGGCTCGGATAGCACGGGCACATCGACATGAGATGCCTCGAGCGGCAGCGCCTGGCGAAACCGCCCGGTGACGTTGCCCGGCTTGATGGCTGCCATGCGATCCTGCATCGACTGAACACTTGCGATGTGGCTCATGAGCTCGTCGAGCTTTACCACCACAGGTAGAAAGTCGTTTCCATCCAGCGGTTCCTTGCTGCGCAGCGCCGAGAGCCTGTCCTCGATGGCATGCAGCCGCTGCACGAATGTGGTCAGACTCAGCGCTGCGGCTTCACCTTTTATGGTATGCACTTCGCGAAATACCCCGTTGAGCTTCCTCCTCAAATCGTCCTGCTCGATCCCGGGCTCGGTCAGCATGGCGTTGCTTTTGCGAAGTGCTGCATCGGCCGTAAACAAGAACCCCTGCAGCATCGCCGGGTCAACCCGCAGTATTTGCAGAAGCACATGTGCCTGCGACTCGCTGTCGGCTTTGACTTGCTCGATCTCGCGCGCCAGCAGCACGCGATCCGTGACATCAGTCACGACGCCCAGCAGGTAGTCGCCGCTGCTGTCCTGACCGCGCACGCGTCGAAACGTGAATGCGAGGTAGCGGATGTCGGGAGTACCGCTCAAACTACTGTAGGAGACTTCGATCTGATTCAGAGGATTGACTGATTCGATCAAGTCTTCGTGTACATTGTCCTTCCACAACAGACGCAGAAACTTGAGCGCTGTGAGCAGCGTTTTTTCATCTACCAGCGGCCGCAGCACTTCCTCGAAGCTGTGACCGGCCGGATCCGCGACGTGCAGTAATTCAGAGAGCGAATCGGAGAACGTGTCCCCAAGCCGCAGATCGCGGCCAACGAGGAACAAGCCTTCCCGCACCGTGCTCAATATGTTGCTGACCTGCCGCTCGGCACTGAGGGCCGCCGCGGACGACTGGCGCGAGCGCCAGGCGTAGTACAGCATCATCGCGAGCAGAATCGCGGCAACGGCCGTGCCGCCCAGCAGCAGCGATCGCAGGCTCTGGTCGCTTTCGGCCACCGCGCCGCGCAGAGTCGTTGCCAGGCGCCTGAGGCTATCTGCGGCAAGCCGCATGCTCTGGGACTGCGGCGAGAGCATGGCATCCACGTTCGCCTTCAACTGCCGGCCGGCGGGAGCTAATTCAGACCCGGCGGCCGTATCGGCATAGAATTCAGCGCCGGGTTTTCGGTCCAGGCCTTGCAGGTCGCGATCCAACTGCTGCCAGTGGCTCCAGGCGTCAACCAGCTGCGTGGCCACCGCGGCGTTCCCGACGAGCGCAGCACGCTGCAATTGCTCCTGCAGCAGCCCGAAGGAGCGATTTGTGTCCGTGCGAATGGCCGCCAGGTTGCGCAACGACTCGCCGATGAAGCTCGTGGTCTCCAGCCCGTGCTCGACGAGCGTGAGCTCGGAGCGGATGATCCTGGGCCGGGAAGTCAATTCTGAAGCCAGTTGCAATGCTGCGGATTCGGATTGCAATTCGTTGGCGCGCTTCATGCCGATGACCAGCACCACGGTCAGGATAGCCGCAAATAGAACGGTCGCGGCGATCTGCAGCCACTGTCCCCGAATCGCGCCGTATTTGCGAGCCATACTCAGGCTACCCCTCTGGCCGGCATTAGTGAGCAGCCTTGAAGTCAAAACGAATTCGGGCGCGGGCAGGCTTTTGATCGCTCAGCGCGCTGACGTCATAACGCCCCTTCAAGACGGCCTGTGTGGCCGCACGATCGAACATGCCCACTGGTTTCGACGCCACCACGGTGGGGTTGCTCGCAGTGCCATCGGGCGACAATGTGAACTCAATCGTCACCGAGCCTTGTGCATCGGCATCGATGGCCGATTGCGGATAGATTACATTGAGTGCGCTCAAAGGCTTCGCGGTGAGGTAGGTCGACGAGGACTTCGTCGGTGCGAGGCTCGTGCTCGTGGCCGGGCGCGTCACTGCAGTGGCCACTTGCACGGCCCTGGCCTCGGCCGCGGCCGCTGCGGCGCGCGCCTCAACCAGATCCGTCTCGATCTGCAGCTGGCGCTTAGCGTCAGTAACCTCAGGAGTGATTGCTATCTCGCTGGCGCCGCCGATGTAGCGCTGCGCGGCGTCAAACTGATCCGCATGAACTGCATCCAGTGCGCGTGACAGCAGGGCGGCCTGCAGTTCGCGCTGCGCTGTCAGTGTGACGGGATGATTGCGGCTGAGAGTGCGCATCGCCTGCAGGCGCGTACGGGCATTGTCGTTTGCCGGATCCAACAGCGTGCCCGCATCGATCGCGGCTTTCACCTCGACAGACATCGCCGTGAGCTGCTGCTCGAGCTTTTTTGCCTCGAGCGAACGGCGCAGTTCAGCAACGCTGCCACGGTCTGCGCCAGCGCCGGCCACCTGAGAGATGAGCTGCTCGGCGTTGGTGAGATCGCCGTCAGCAATAGATGCCTGCGCGCGACTCGCGAGCCATTTAGGTCGCGCCGCTGCGATGCTGGCGTCAATCTCGCGCAAGGAGTCCGGATCTACCCCGGCGCCCCGGAATACTTCGGCCAAACGCACAGCCTCATCGAGTTTGCCGCTTGCGAGGTCGCTTTGGATGCGAGCGCGGCCGATCGCGTAGAGGCGACGGATACCGTCGAGCGCCTCCTCGTTGGACGGATCCTGCGCCAATACCTGGGTATAAAGTTCCAGCGCGCTATCGCCGCGCTCTCCGTCCAGGCGGGGTAAGAGCAGTCTCTGGTCGCGAAATGCAGCGCGCGCGGCGGACAGCAACTCCAGCACGGATTGTGAGTGCACGCTGCCCGCCAGCTCCGTCTCGGTCTCGGGCGTCGCCGCACTCGCACCAACGCCGGCTCTCACATCGATGATCTGGCGTGGGGGATTGGATTTGTGCGTCAAGAACCAGACGATGCCAACGATCAGCACGGCCGCCAGGCCACCGACCACGATCGCCAGCGGCATGCCCCGTCTCGCGCCACCGCCGGCGGCGTCCGCAGCACTCTGGTCTAATGAGGTGCTTTCCGGCGACACCGCATCGCGCAGCCGCGATTCGGCCGCAGCCAGTGCGTCGCTCAAGGCCTGGCCCGCTATATCCTCGCGCGCTACCACGGTCACGACATTGCTGCGTAGTACCGAGGGCGTCCATTGGCTCGGATCGGCGGCAATGACAATGAGTGGAGTCTTTGGGAATTGGCGCTCGATGCGCAGGAGCGTCGGGGGGCCGTCCAGAATCGCCGTCGCGTCGATAATTGCCAGCCACCGCGCGGTTCGCGCGGCGCCGTCGATTGCCGAGAGACGATCGACCGTGTGAACCCGATATCGATCGCCGAGAACAGGCCCGAGCTCGATTAAGAGTTCGTCGTCTGTCGAGACGATGACGACCTCGCTCTTGCGCATACGGGCTGCGTGCATATCAGCAGCTTGGGCTCGTGCATGCGCTTGCGGCTTCACGTTCGGTTGTCCCTTTAGACCCGGCGCCTCCTGAATCGCACTACTCTCATGTGCGATTGCCCCGCGGACAGCGCCCGAGTTCACAATTCCTCGGCAATTCGTTGTAAATCTTCAGCTTACATAGCAGCTTTGAGAGTCTGGTCACAGAATTATCGAGCCAAGAATAGCAGCGCTAGCGCAGTCGGCGTGCGAACCGGAGACATTTATTTTCCCATGATTCGATCCGGGTCGACTCATCTATATAGGCACAGCGAGCTCGGCGCAGCTGCGGCCCCAAGTGCGCTCGCAACTGACTGAGGCGGCTGGAGATTCACGTTCCGCTGTCGGTGATACTTCGGCGCGCTGCGATGGTAGCTACCCGACGCTGGAGTATCATTGCTTTCCCCCAGAACCAGCCGGATATCAAATATGCATCAGCTTCATTCGAACACGGATGTCGTAAGGCGCGCGCTCGTGGCTGTCATCGCCGGCTTGGCGGTCGGCTGGCTGGCATTCGCGCACTCGGCGCGCGCACAGGCTCCATCCTCGTCCGGGCCGCCGCTGAAAATCGGCATCATTGGCACTGGCAAGATTGGCGGAGCGTTGGCACGGCATTGGGCCAGCGCCGGTTACGACGTCTTCGTGTCATCGCGTCATCCAGAGGAGCTGCAAAGTCTGGTCGCACAGATCGGGCCACACGCACGCGCGGGTACGCCGCGCGAGGCTGCGGCTTTCGGCAACGTTATCCTCGTCTCCGTCCCGTATAGCGCGATGCCTCAGATCGGCGAGGATCTGAGTGCAGAACTGGCAGGCAAGGTCATCCTCGACACCAGCAACCCGGTCACGGCACGCGATGGGGATATGGCGATCGAGGCGCAGAAGAAAGGTGCCGGTATTGCTACCGCGCAATTCCTGCACAGCTCTCGCGTGGTGCGCGCGTTTAACTGCATTCCCGCGGCATCCCTGGCCAACGCAGCCAATCGAGCCCCTGAACGTCTTGCCATTCCCATCGGCGGCGATGACCCGGAAGCCCTCAGGATCGCCCAGAAGCTGGTTCGAGATGCCGGATTTGATCCCGTGGTCGTGGGCTCTCTGGCGCAGACGCGGCAATTCGATCTGGGCCAGCCGCTCGCAACCGGACAACTCACCGCCGCTGAATACCGCAAGAAAATGGGCGGCTGACGCAGCGAAAATCGAGTCAATGCTGAAGCGCGCCATGGGACTCAAAGCTGCGCCGCTGAGCGCTTGTCTTCTGATCGCCGGGATCGCCTGCGCGCAGAGTCCGCCCCTTCTTCTGGGCGAGGACACGGTCAGAGTCTCCGAGCATGTCTGGGCCATCATGGGGTTTCCGAATATCGGTATCGTGATCGGCGGCCGCAGCGCACTGGTGATCGACACAGGCCTTGGGCCGCGCAACGGTGCCACCATAGCGAAGGTCGTCTCCAGGCTCGCTCCTCATGCCAAGCTCTATTTGACCACGACGCACTTCCATCCCGAGCACGCCGCCGGCGAAGGCGGCTTTCCGGCAGGCACGATACTCATACGCAATAGCGTGCAACAACAAGAGCTCGAGGATCATGGTAAAGAGATGATCGAGTTGTTCTCCAGCCGCAGCCAAGAGCAGAGGGAGCTTTTGGCGAACGTGACTGTGCGGCAGCCGGACATCATTTTTAACTCCGAGTACAAGTTGGATCTCGGTGGCGGCGTGGGAGTGCGGCTGCTGTGGTTTGGCGGAGCGCATACCAAAGGCGATGAGCTCATTTTTGTTGAGCCCGACAGGACTTTAATTTCGGGCGATGTCGTACAGAACAAGATTGTGCCGAGGATCTTTGGCATCGGCGGTCCACCTTCGAGTTGGATTAGCGTGCTCGACAAGGTGGAAAGTCTTGGCGCGCTGCACGTTTTACCGGACCACAGCGCCATCGGCGATGGCTCCCTGGTGGCAAAAGAAAGAGCGTTCATCGTTGACCTGAGGAATCGAGCGCTCGATTTGAAGCGCCAGGGTATTCAGGCAACCGATGCCGGTGAGATACTCACGGCAGAATTCAAGACCAGATATCCGGATTGGCCGATCAACAGCGTATCGGACTTTGTGCAAAGCATATACGCGGAATAATTGAGCCACGCCGAGAGCTTCGCGAATCGACAGCTCGTTGTGAGTAACGATTGCGTGTGCGCGGTGTATGCTAGCTGCCAGAGGTAAAGCTGCGGGGGAGGGAGTGCCAATGCCCGATGATTCCATTGCGCGCCGCGATTTTCTCAAAGGCGCAAGTGCGGCAAGCGCCAGCGTTGCACTGCTCAGTGTGCCGCAAACAACGCCCGCGAAGGCTGCCGATGGCAACCCGCCGGCAGGAGCGCAGGGCTGGCTCACATTGACGATGGACGAGGTGGCGTTCTTTTCGGCAGTTGCCGACACCATGATCCCTGCCGATGAGCTGTCTGCCTCAGGAACGGACTGCGGTATTCCGGTTTTTATCGATCGCCAGTTGGCCAGCGCCTGGGGCGCGGGCGCAAAGATGTATCGCGCTGGACCATATCACCAGGGTCTGCCAGAACAGGGATATCAATTGTCGTTGACTCCGCGCGAGTTCTTCGCGGTTGGCGTTCTTGCCGCCAATGACTGGTCACGCCGTACCTACGGTAAAGAGTTTGATCGTCTGAGCCCCGACGAGCGAATTGTTGCACTCAAGAGTATGGAAGACGGTTCGGCCGCGATTGATGACATCGATCTCAGGGAGTTCTTCCGGCGACTTCTTGCAATCACCATGGAGGGTTATTTTTCTGACCCGATCTATGGCGGCAACCGCAACAAGGCATCGTGGCGCATGCTTGGCTTTCCGGGCCTGCCCGCAACCTATGCCGATAAAATTGACCAGTATCGCAATAAGCGCTACATCGCCGAACCGCAATCGATTGCGGATTTTTCCTGAAGAGCAGGCGATGAGCGTTAAGCTCAAAGAAGTCGATGCGGTAATAATCGGGATGGGCTGGGCGGGCGCCATCCTCGCAAGAGAGCTCACCTTGACGGGGTTGACGGTCGTCGGCCTCGAACGCGGCCCCGATCGCCGGCCCGCAGAGGATTTCGCGATTCCCAGCATTCGTGATGAGTTGAAATATCAGCAACGTCTGGAGCTGATTGGCGACAATTCGATCGATACAATCACCTTCCGCAACCGGCCCGATCAGCTGGCGCTACCCATCCGCCGGTGGGGAGCCTTCCTGCCGGGGGAAGGCGTTGGTGGTACCGGCAATCATTGGGGCGCGAGCCATTGGCGCTATCTACCCGATGATTTTCGCCTGCGTAGCGCTTTGCAGGAACGCTACGGCGCCAACAGCATTCCTGCGACGATGACAATTCAGGACTGGCCGGTCTCCTACAACGAACTCGAACCCTACTACGACCGCTTCGACAAGATATGCGGGGTGTCCGGCAGAGCCGGAAACCTCAAAGGCCACAAGATCGAGGGCGGCAATGTTTTCGAAGGCGCTCGCAGCAACGAATATCCCAACAAACCGGTGGCCTCGTCCGAAGGCGGGCTTATGTTCGGGGCAGCGGCCAGGAGTCTGGGCTATCACCCGTTTCCCGCGCCGTTCGCGGCTGCGAGCGCGGCCTACAGGAACCTATACGGCGTCAACATGGGCGCATGCGAGGCGTGCGGGTTCTGCGACCGCACAGCCTGCGAAGCAAACGCCAAAGCATCGGCCGTCACAACGATCATGCCGGCGCTGCGGCAAGAAGCTAAATTCGAGCTTCGCACGCGGATCTTCGCATCGAAACTGATTTATGACAGGGCGGCCAGGCGTGTCACGGGCGTGCTCTACACCGACCTCAAAACCGGCAAAGAATACGAACAACCCGCCGAGCTTGTTGTGCTTTCAGCTTTTGTCTTCAGCAACACGCACATGTTGCTGCATTCCGGCATTGGTCAGCCATATGAGCATCCGACGGGCGAGGGCGTTGTCGGAAAGAATCACTGCTATCAGTTCGAAGCCGGTGCCGCAGCGTTGTTTGCCGACAAGGAACTCAATCCCTACATGGGCGCGCCAGGCGGTGCGCTGATAATCGATGATTTCAATGGACCTAATTTCGATCACACCGGGCTCGGCTTTTTCGGGGGCGGTTACTTACTGGGGGTCAGTGGCGCAATTCCACCAATCGGTGGGCGCTTTCTGCCGCCCGGCACTCCGGCCTGGGGCAGTCAATGGAAGCGTGAAACCGTCAAGTGGTACTACCATTCGGTGCGCTTCAACACGCAGGGGTCGGTGTATGCACATCGCGATAACTATATGGACATTGACCCCGTCTATAAGGATGCACTGGGGCGACCGCTGCTGCGCCTTACCTATAATGCCACCGACAATGACCACGCCATGTCGCGTTATCTCTTGTCGAGGCTCGAGGGCATCATTAAGGCGATGGGTCCGTCGCATTACGAAATGCGCCCACGACCGAAGAACTTCTCCGTCATACCCTACCAATCGACACACAACACGGGCGGCACGATCATGGGGAGCAGCCCGCACGACAGTGTTGTGAACCGCTACCTTCAGGCATGGGACGCACATAATCTGTTTGTGATGGGCGCGAGCACATTTCCCCAGCAGCATGGTTATAACCCCACGGGCACGCTGGGCGCGCTGGCACTCTGGTCGGCCGATAAAATCAGGACGGATTATTTGAAGAAGCCAGGCCCGCTGGTGCATGCGTAAACCGTGGAACGAGCGATGCGCTTGGTTTTTCATAAGGCGATAACCGGCCTTTTTCTGAGCGGGTCGGCGTTTGCCGCGGACGCAATCCATGGCAAAGCACTGTTTACCGCTTGTCTCGCCTGCCATACGGAAAGTCCGGATGCACTTGGACCGAGTCTCAAAGGCGTGGTCGGACGCAAGGCCGGATCGCTGGAAGATTTCCGATATTCCAACGCGATGATGCGCTCCGGAATTATCTGGGACGACGCAAATCTTCGGGATTTTTTGCGCGATCCGCAGGCCAAGATACGCGGCAATCACATGCCGTTCTCTGGCTTCGCGAACACCAGTGACGCCGACGACCTTATAGCCTATTTGAACACTTACAAGTAGACGATCACTCTTAAATCAAGTCGAACCGAAAGACCTAGCCCCCGGTCGGGTTGTTACACGCGGGCCGATTCGAATGATTGCAGAGCGTTGGAATGTCGATCAGCCAGTGGGTCATTCGCGAAGACGATTTATCAAGCAGCAAGACGCGTGAGCTTGTTCGCGTGCACCTCGAGGGCATGCACGCCCACTCTCCGCCGGGCAGCGTATTCGCGCTCGACTATTCGGGACTCACGGCCCCCGAGGTAACAGTATGGACGGTATGGTGCGGCGCTAAGATCGCGGGCATGGGCGCGCTGAAGGATCTGGGCGATCGCGCCGGGGAATTGAAATCAATGCGCACACATCCCGAATTCCTGCGCCGGGGCCTGGCATCCGCACTCCTGGACCACATTATCGACGCGGCGCGGGCCAGAGGCATGGTGCGGCTCAGCCTGGAAACAGGCAGTGGCGCTTACTTTGAACCTGCCCTGTGCCTATACCGCCGACGCGGATTCATTGACGGAGAGGCATTTGCAGACTACAAGGCAAGCGCTTTCAATCAGTTTCTGCATCTGAGTTTGTAATCGCTGATCACGTCCAGATCAATAACATTCATTTAAAGCGAATCGAACTGCACAAATGAAAAATATCAAGCAACTCTCGCTGCTGGTACTGCTCCTGGGCATCGCACTGCAGGTCCTGCACGCGCAGACGCCCGCCGCGCCGAGCGCACCCGCGCCGGTCGTGCCAGATTGGGCCTATCCGGGCTCCCCAACCCACGTTCAGGTTGCGCCGCCGCTGGATTTTCACCGGCCGAGCAGGAATTTCGATGCACCGATCGGCATATTCCAGGGTCAGTCCGACATCGGCAGTGCGCTGGTGGCTGGGAGCGCCGCCTACGACGCCCGCACGAAGCAGTACACCATTCAATCCGCCGGATACAACATCTGGTATACGCGCGACGAGTTTCGCTTCCTCTGGAAGAAAATGTCCGGCGATGTCTCGCTGGCAGCCGACATTGCCTACCCGGATCCAAATGGTTTTCATGACCACAAGGCAGTCCTCGTCATTCGCCAGAGTCTGGATGACGGTTCTCGGGAAGTGATGGTCGCTTTGCACGGGGCCGGCATGATTCACCTCGCGCAGCGGCCCGAAACCAATGCCAGCGTCAGCGACATGGAGTACCGCATCGGCAGCCGAGATGGCGCCAATCCCGCCGTACTTGTCACTATCAACGCCAAGCGCATCGGTATCGAAAAGCGCGGCGATTTCTTTACGCTGTTCGTCAGCCAGAATGGCGAACCCATGCATCAGTTCGGTCCTCCGATGAGTTTGCACATCGATGGACCTTTCTACGTGGGAATCGGCTTTTGCTCGCATTTGCCGGACAAGTCCGAGACGGCGGTACTGTCCAACGTGGTGCTGGCGAACTCCGCGGGCAAAGTTCATTGACCGCTACAACGCTTTGGCCCGCAGCGCGGGTAGGGCTGATCGGCTGGTTACGGGAGCGCCGTCTTGCCTACTGTGACGGCTTGTCCCTGGTAGTAGTTGGGAAATAGACGCCGGAGGTTCTCGATTTTAGGCAGATCGTTATAAACAATGTACGGGTTCGTGGGATTGTGCAGCAGATAGTCCTGATGATATTGCTCCGCTGGATAGAATCCTTTGAGAGGATCAACGCGCGTTTCAATCGCGCGCGAGAATACTTTGGCCTTCTCTAATTGAGCGATATAGGCCCGAGCAATTTTTTCCTGCGACTCATCCGTATAGAATATTTCAGAGCGGTACTGCGTGCCGGTGTCGGGCCCCTGACGATTGAGCTGAGTCGGGTCGTGTACCACGGAGAAAAAGACCTGCAGCAGCTCACCGTAAGAGACCTCTGCCGGATCGAATGTAATTTGTACGGACTCGGCATGCCCGGTTCTGCCAGAACTTACCGTTTCGTAGTCGGCGGTCGACCGCTCGCCGCCTGCATATCCTGACAGTACCTTGCGCACGCCTCGAACATGCTCAAAGACCCCCTGCACACCCCAAAAACAGCCGCCAGACAACACTGCCGTTTGCGGCGCACCCGCCGCCTTCGGGTTATCCATTGCGGGCGGGACGACTACGAAGGCAAGCCCTTCCATTGCCCCCCGTGAGCTCTGAGCTACGATCGCACCGATTCCCGTCACCAGCGCGGCACTCAGGGCAATCGCCCACCAGCGGTTGACACGATTCATATAGGGCTCCCTGCGGCAGGTTAAGTGCGAGGCAGAAAATCCAATGCTACCGAGTTCATGCAGTAGCGCAATCCGGTCGGTCTGGGTCCGTCATCGAACACGTGCCCGAGGTGCGCATCGCAGAGCCGGCAGGAAATGGCGTCGCGAACCATCCAATGACTGCGATCAATCGCCTGCACCACATTCAGCCTTGATATCGGCTGCCAGAAGCTAGGCCATCCGGTATCTGAGTCGAACTTGGCTTTGGAATCGTACAATGCCGTATCACAGCAGATGCATCGATACAATCCATCAGCGTGATTCCTGTCGTAAGGTCCTGAGAATGCCTGCTCCGTCGCCGCGTGCCGGGTCACTTCATAGGCCGTCGCAGATAGCTGACTTCGCCACTCAGTATCACTCTTCACCAGCTTGGCCACTCGCACCACTCCCAGACTACGGCCTGCCGCCGAGAAGTTCTCGATCGACACCTGATTTTGCTCCGGTGCAGACAACGTCTCGGCCAGCGCATCTCTGATCCACACATTGCTGATGCAAGCCATCAAACCAAAGCCAACAACAGCACGACGCTGTTTGTCCAAGGCGTCAAAAACTTGTTCTCTCGATGAATCATCCAATGCTGTCATCTGGACTCCTCGACTTAGCCGAAGGTAAATGAGTAGGCCTGAACACCCTGGTCCAGGAATTCAATCGAAAACGTGTGTTCGGCTATCTCATTGGATTGACGAATGAGTTGATACAAACGCTGTTCGTGTACGACCCCATTGCCCTGGATATCGATATCCACACCGTGACTCTGTGCGGGAGGAGCTCCGTCCAGTCGTACGCGAAAACGGATTGGCTTTCCATCCGCGCCTGGACCCATCACAAGATGCAGATCCCGCGCATAGAACCGAAACGTGATGGCCCCGGGCGCCTGATTGAGCACCGCATCTTCATCGCGTACGGTCCAGTTGCCTGCCAACGCCCACTGATTGAGCTGCAATGTGGACGGTTCCGCATAGGTCTTGGGTTGATCAGATGCGATGCCCGCAGGAGAGCTGAAGTGAGTCGCACGCTCGTATCCAATATAGGTTTCTGGAGATTGGATTTGCGCTTCGTCGGCGGCGGCCTGAACACCGGTTGCCCTGAGCTCACCGACCCCCGCCGCCGGCAAATCCTGATTGCCAGCTTCGGTTAGCAGTTGCCGAATAATCTGTTCCGACTCGCCGTAGCTGCCTTCACCGAAATGATGCCCGCGGATCCGCCCCATGGCATCGATAAAATAGTGCGCCGGCCAGTATTCGTTATTGAACGCCTGCCAGATGGCGTAATTGCTGTCCAGTGCGACCGGATACGTAATCTTCAGGTCGCTCACCGCCCGTCGAACGTTGCCCAGATCTTTTTCGAACGCAAATTCAGGCGTATGCACGCCAATGACCACCAGACCGTGATCCTTGTATCTGTCATACCAGGCTTCGACATACGGTAGCGCCCGCAGACAGTTGATGCAGGAATAGGTCCAGAAGTCGACCACGACAACTTTGCCTCTCAAGCTCTCCGGCGTCAGAGCTGGTGAATTCAGCCAAGCCGCAGCACCCGCCAGGGATGGCAATTCCCCCTCGCCGTGTATGCCGGAGGACGACGCCTTGCTCATCATCGTGGTACTGCTGTCCGTCGCCGAGCCGCTCGAGCCGGTGCGCGTCGTGATGGCGTTGATCAACGATTGCTCCACGACACTGGTGCTCGCATAAGATATGCGCGTCAGCAAGCCGCTGTCCCATCCAAACGCAATCGCAACGACCGCCAGCAAGACGGTGACTCCCAACCCGCGGCGGATCCACTCACCCACGCCCAGCGATTGTTTCAGCGCCTTGAAAATGCGGCCACCGGCCAGCGTCGCGAGGGCCAACGAAATGGCGGCACCCATCGCATAAGCAAACAGCAGGAGCGTCGTGCGAACATTGGGTCCGGAGATCGCCGCACCGGTGAATACCAGGCCGAGAATCGGTCCGGCACACGGCGCCCATAAAAGCCCCGTAGCAACGCCCAGCAGTAGCGAGTTCAGGGGCCGTCCCTGGGAGACTCCCGTTGCGGCCGGTTGCGACAAGCGGTTGCCCAGTCTCTGGAATGGACGGGCCAGCCAATCGGCCAGGCGTCGCGATAGCAGAGTCGCTGCAAAGGCGGCCAGCAGTACCAATGCGGCCATGCGGCCATATTGATTGAGACGCACGGCCCAGGCCCCGCCCACTGCGGCCAGGGTGGCAACGCCAGCGAAGGTCAGCGCCATACCCGTCAATAGTGGCAGCCCGCTTTTCAGGAATGGCTGTTCGGCGCGGGCGAATACGAAGGGCAATACCGGCAGAATGCATGGGCTGAGAATCGTCAGCACGCCGCCCAAAAACGCCAGTACCACCAAAGTCATAGCCGAACCTTACCGCTTATGAGAATCGATTGCCTTATGGACAATCTATTGCCGCATTGGTTTCGCTAGAATCGCTGCTCGGAACGGGAGACCAACAATGCAAAAATCCGCAATTTCCACGCTAGCCTTATGCCTGGAAATGGCCCTGATCGGATCCAGCGCCCAGGCCCAGATGGTCCCAGCAAATACTGTCTGTGAATCCGCCCCGCAGCCTGAATTCTGCAGTGCGGCGCGCGGCGCGCGTGCTGAGGGTTGGCCGGCGCAGAGCCGCTCGGAGGTGGTGGCGCAGCACGGAATGGTGGTGACGAGTCAACCTCTGGCAGCGCAAGCCGGACTGCAGATATTAATGCGAGGCGGCAATGCAATCGATGCGGCTGTAGCAACTGCCGCCGTGCTAAGCCTGGTGGAACCCATGATGGTTGGAGTGGCTGGCGATCTCTTCGCGATAATCTATGTCGCCAAGGAGCAGAAAATATATGTGTTGAACGCGAGCGGCACGGCGCCCACGGGTGCAACGGTCGAGCACTTCAACGAACTGGGCTATCACTGGGATCCTAAAAACTGGGGTCCCACGTCCGGGATGCCGGCGCACGGAATTTTATCGGTTACTGTTCCCGGTAGCGTCTGGGGTTGGCAGGAAGTGCTCAGGCGTTTCGGCAAATTGAGCTTCAGGCAAGTACTGGAACCCGCAGTACAATATGCGCAAAACGGCTTTCCAGTATCTGAACGCATTGCCAGTGATTGGCGCTTGCCCGACGCAATGCCGTTGCGAGCTTGCTGTACCGAACCGGATCCCGATTCAATCAGAACCTGGTACGTGAATGGCGAGCCACCAAAGCCGGGAACAATCTTCAAGAACACCGATCTTGCCCACACACTTCGATTGCTGCAGGCGCGCGGGGCCAACGAGTTCTATACAGGCTCGATCGCCAAGGCCATCGTCGCCAAATCGAAGGCGCTCGGCGGAACGATGACTCTCGAGGACCTGGCCACTTACCGCGGAGAATGGGTCGAAGCCGCTCGAAGCAAGTACCGCGGCTATGACGTCATCGAGCTGCCGCCGCCTTCGCAGGCATGGGCGGCTAACGAAATGCTTAATATTCTCCAGGCGTGCGTACCGCAATGGGTACCGGGCAAGACGCTCGCCGCCTTGGGTCCCACGAATCCTGAGTATTGGCACCTATTGGTCGAAGCGAAAAAGCTCGCGTACGCGGATCTGTATCATTACAACGCCGACCCTGATCTCGTCCCGGTTCCTCTCGATCGACTGCTATCCGAATCCTATGCTGCATCACTGTGCGCCAAAGTCGATCCCGCGCGCGCATCCACTCCTGGCCCAATTGGCGATTTCTCGATGCGCGGCGACACTATCGTACTGTCGACGGCGGATGGCGACGGCAACATGGTAGCTTGGGTGAATAGCAATGCTGCTGCATTCGGCTCGGGAATCACCGTGCCTGGTTTCGGCTTCATACTGCATAATCGAGGTACTTCGTTCACGCTGAATCCGACGAGCCCCAATGTTATTCAGCCCCATAAGAGACCATTCAACACACTGGCCGCGGGATTCCTGTTGCGTAACGACGAGCCGCTGATGACCGTGACGCTGATGGGTGGCGATATGCAGGCACAGGGACATGCGCAGATGCTGGTCGATATTATCGATCTGGGCGCCAATGTTCAGGCTGCCGCCGATATGGCCAGATTTCGGCACAGCCAGGTCCCGAACGTACTGAGCCTCGAAGCTCCTCTGTACAATCTCGTGGGTGATAAGCTTGCTGCAATGGGTCATAGCGTGAATTCCGCTAATGGTGCAGACATGGGTGGCGTTCAGTCGATCATGTTTGTCCGCGAGACCAATCCAGGTCCAGAGAAACGGGATCTCGATGGCGTCGCGAAGGCAGTCAGCGGCTACTACCGCTCAGGATCAGATTTCCGTAAGGACGGGCAAGCTGTCGGCTGGTGAATCGAGTCGCGCCAGCGATTTTGGCCAATTGTGGCTCGCGCCGATTGGACGCAGCCCCGCAATCTGTGTAGAGTCCGCGCCGCCTACCGTCCTTAAGTGCTCGGTCAGCACCCGGGCGCATCCGATTTACCATTTACTCTAGCCTCGCATCTGACCGCCGTAGCCGTCACAAGGCTGCCGGGCGAGCCGGAAAGAGGTTTCACTCAGATGTCATTCATTGATCTCGGGCTCACGCCCGAGTTGGCGCGTGCGGTGGCTGAAAAAGGCTACACCACGCCGACTCCCATTCAGCGCGCGGCCATTCCCGGCGTGCTCGCCGGCCGCGACGTGCTCGCCGGTGCACAGACCGGCACCGGCAAGACTGCCGCGTTTGTGCTGCCGATCCTGCAGAAGCTGGCGGCGCAGACCGGGCGCCTGCCGCGCGCACTGGTGCTCACCCCCACGCGCGAACTCGCCGCGCAGGTCGCCGAGAGCGCCCGCGCGTATGGCCGTCACGTCAAGGTGCGCACCCTTGTGATCTTCGGCGGCGTGAGCGAGAAGCCACAGATCGAGGCACTGCGCCATGGCTGCGATCTGCTGGTGGCGACGCCTGGCCGACTGTTGGATCTGGCCGAACGCGGCCTGCTCGATCTGGGGCAAGTGCGCTGCTGCGTACTGGACGAAGCCGATCGCATGCTCGATATGGGCTTTATTCACGCGATCCGCCGGATTCTCAAGCTGCTGCCGCGCGAACGGCAGACGCTGATGTTCTCGGCGACCTATTCCGAGGACATCCGCGCGCTGGCGGCCCGCTCGCTGCGTGAGCCGCTGAGCGTTGATGTCGCGCCGCGCAACGCGGCCGCCGAGCGCATCGAGCACCATGTATATCGCGTGCCCCAGGAACACAAGCGTGACTTGTTGGTGCATCTCATCGACAGCGGCAACTGGCACCAGGTGCTGGTGTTCACCCGCATGAAACATGGTGCCGACCGCCTCACGCAGGCACTCGTGGCAGCTGGCGTGCGTGCCGCGGCGATTCACGGCAACAAGAGCCAGGCGGCACGGATGCGCGCGCTCAGTGACTTCAAGCAGAACCGCATCACTGTGCTCGTGGCCACCGAGGTGGCGGCGCGCGGTCTTGATATCCGCGAACTGCAGCACGTAGTGAACTTCGAGCTGCCCAATGTTCCAGAGGATTACGTGCACCGCATTGGCCGCACGGCGCGCGCTGGCGGCAGCGGCTCGGCTATCTCCCTGGTCGCACCGCCGGAAGTGCCGTTCCTGAGGGATATCGAGAAACTTCTTGGGCACTCCTTGCCGCTCGCCACCCTGCCGGCTTATACGGTCAATTCGCCGCGGCGCAATGCGGCCGTAGGGACGCCCACGCCCGCAGCCGGCGGCGTACCGCACACCCCAGTCCACCGCGCGCAGCCGCCCGGCCGGGCCCGTCACGCGAGCCCGCGCGGTCACGGGAAGCAGCCAGCAAATCCGCGTGCCCCTTATTAGGCAGCAGCGGGAGCGGCGAAATGTCAGTCGCAGAATGCACGAGCTGCCCCGTTTTCAGTCTAGCCATCGACTTGCTAGCCAGTCGCGGCAGGGCTATCTTAAGAGCGCTGTAGGTTACTGGCGCATATCGCTCGAGTTCACGAGCAGGGAACCTGCAGAGGCCATCGCCGCGCGCCTGGGCATCCGTGTTTCCCGCTGGAACCGTGATCCCAGGAGGCGCTATGCCATTGCTCGACTCGCGGCTGAGCCAATTCGATCCCGAGATAGCCCGATCCATTGCGGCCGAAGAGTCTCGCCAGACAGATACGCTCGACCTCATTGCCTCGGAAAATCACGCACACCCTGAGGTGCTCGAGACGAATGCGTCCGTACTGACGGACAAATACGCGGAAGGCTATCCCGGTAAGCGCTATTACGCGGGACAAGAGCAGTACGATCGTATCGAGCGAATCGCGATCGAGCGGGCCAAAGCAGTATTTCGCGCCGAACACGCCAATGTGCAGCCTCTGAGCGGCTCAGCTATGAATCAGGCTGTCTATTTTGGTGTTCTCACGCCGGGCGATACGATCCTCGCCATGGATCTGTCGCACGGCGGGCACCTGACACATGGTTCACCGCTGTCACACATGGGAAAGATCTTCCGATTTGTTCGGTATAAGACAAGCGGTGCCAAAGGCGACATCGACATGGAGACGGTTCGCGCGCTGGCGCGCGAGAGCCGCCCGATACTCATTCTCTGCGGGCATTCCTCGTATCCGCGGGAGATCAACTACGCAGGTTTCAAAGACGTCGCCGAAGGTATTGGCGCACTGACAATGGCAGATGTGTCTCACATCGGTGGCCTGATTGCCGGCGATGTACTGCGCAATCCGCTTGATGCGGGATTTGATCTGATGACGACTACGACACACAAGACGCTACGCGGACCGCGCGGCGGACTTATCCTGTGTCGCGCCACACTTGCCAAAGCGATCGATAAATCGGTGTTTCCTGGGCTGCAGGGCGGCCCGCATATGCACACGGTGGCAGGAATCGCGGTCACGTTGAAGAAAGCCGCTACGCCCGAGTTCGGGATTTATTGCCGGCAGGTGCTTGCGAATGCAAGCGCCCTGGCACATGAGCTCTTGGGTCTGGGCGCCATACTTGTAACGGGTGGCACGCAGAACCACCTGATGGTGATCGACGTGATGAGCTCCTACGGCATTACTGGAGTCGAAGCGCAAACGCGGCTTGAGGCTGCCGGTATCGTTTGCAATAAACAAGTCATCCCGGACGATGTATTGCCGCCCATGAGTAGCAGCGGCATACGGGTGGGAACGCCTGCCGCCACGGTGCGCGGAATGAAAGAACCGGAGATGAGACAGGCCGCGAGCCTTATCGATCGCGTACTGCGCGCACCGGCGAGTCAGGCCAACGCCGGCGCCGTCCTGGAGCAGGTCAAGAAACTCGTTCGTGCATTCCCGGTTCCGACACTGATCTGATCCCCGGGGCAGCGCTCACCGGTCACAGGAACCTCTCGGGCCGGTATGGCGCGAACCAGTCCACACGTGAACCTTGCAGCACTTCTTCGGCGGTGAGACGACCGACGATAGGGGCCAGGGTGACGCCGCTGTGAGTGACGGCGACGTGAATATCCGGAGCCGTCGGCAAGGCGCCCATCACGGGGAGTTCGTCGATGGGCATGGGCCTGAAGCCCAAGGTCAGTCGATCGAGGGGCACGGCCTGCGCCGCGGGCAAGAATCGCGCGATTCGGTTCAGAATTCTCTCGCCGTGGGAGATGCGAAGCTCGGCGGATGGGAACGGTATTGCATCCGCACGGATGTCGCGGTGCTCGGGCGTGTCAGGTGGACTGCGCGCATCGGTGCCAACGATCGAGCCGTCGGCCATCTGCTTGAACTCCACGTTGCCGGGGGCATCGTGCACCAATCGGGTGAGCGCGGGCAGGCGTGTGCTATGCGCGAGGATTCCCGGTGCATGCTTCAGGGCGAGTGGGAAGCGAGCCATGGCGAGGACGCGGGGCGTATCGACGCCCGCGGCGACGACCAGGCGATCGAGCGCAAATCGACCCTCAGTGGTAGTGACGCCCCTCAATCGGCCTGCGCCGAGGTCAAGCGCGGTCAGCTCGCACGGGTGCAGAATCCTGGCCCCCGTTCGTGCGGCATCGTCGAGGAATCGGCGGGTGACCTGCACCGGATCAAGGTGGCCATCAATTGACGAGTAAATAGCTTGCGTGACGGGTCCCGTTGTTATCGCCGGATCGAGCGACATGATTTCTTCTGCAGTGATGGGATGCGCCGGATAGGCAGTGGCGGCAAGCTGCCGGGCGCTCTGCCGTACCAGATCGGCCTCGACCGTATTGCTCGCCCACTTCAGGTAGCCGCTCCACGCGATATTGAGACGGAGCGTCCTATCCAGTTCGTGATACGCCTTCAGGCTCTCCAGGCGCAGTGCCCGATAGTGTGCATCTTCCACGAACGCATTCAGCCACGCGAAGGAGTTTTGCGTCGCGCCCTGTGCCGGCCCGATCTTTTCAAATAGGAGAACATGCGCACCCGAGCGCGCCAGATGCATGGCGATCGACGCACCAACGATGCCGCCGCCCACGATACCCACTCTCAAGCGCGAGGCGGCGCTCCGGGCCGGTGGCAGCCAAGCAGCCGAGCCGACGGCCAGGAGTTTCGTCAGTGCTTCACGCCGACGCGACTTCAATTCTTAGCCTCATCAGGCTGGAATTCCAGCTTTGAATATAGCATCGGCATCGTTGCCGGCGGTCACTTGGCGACGCGATAGTCCTTCGTCTTGGGCACAGAATATGCCGTACGCGGCTTGCCGTGGGTGCAGAAAGTGCTTACATGATCCGCGGTGCCCAACCACCCGGCCGCCGCCGCAGAGCGACACCAAAAACACCCGCCAGGATCAGACCAAGAACTGGTGCCAACGGAAATAGGGCTGATCGCCAATAGCCCGGCTGCCCAGTCAGGCGCCGCCTTCGACCGACGAGCACCGCAACGCTGACCAAGCCGAGGCTGTAAACCGTCAAACCCGATATGAAGACAACCAGCAGGTGAGTATCGAGCAGACAGCAGACGGCTGAGAGCAGACCCACGGTCCAAGTGGCTGCCCGGGGCGCGCCCGATGAGCGATGCACGCTTGCCAACATTGCATTGACCGTCGGATGAAAGATTTCATCCCGGCCCAAACTGAAAAACAGACGGGCACAAAACATGATCGTAGCGATCAGCGCGTTGAAGATCGCAACGATCACTCCGATACTCAAAGCGTGGCCAGCTGCCGGTCCCGCTAGCGCCGCAATGAAGGCGCTGAACGGCGCGGGGTTTTTCAAAATTGAAGGCAGGTCGCTCGCGCCGAGAATGACAGCAATGACCGGCACGGCGGTGGCAAATGCGCCAATCATGCCCGCGAGCAGGATCACGCGGCCCATGTGGCGGTGCGGCTCACCCAGTTCCTCGCCAAATGCGATCGCCTGATTACCGCCCGTGGTCGCGAAGGCCGCGCTTACCCCTGCCAACGCCATTGCGCCAACCGTCACAGGCACCAGGGTCCCCGCAGCGCCAAGCGTGACGGGGTGAAGCACGACGTCGGTAAGGCTGCGAACGGGGTGCAACAGTCCAGCCCCGATGAGCACGAGCACGGCCATCATCTCGATGCTCAGAAAAATTCCAGTCACCAGTGCGCTGATGCGCACGGCAAGCAACGCAACTCCAATGGCAGCACCGAGTGCACAGAAAGTTACAATCATCGGCGACGCAACCGGCACCAAATCGCGGAAATAGATTGCGATCGTCTTCGCGAGAAAGGCAATGTCGGGTCCGGCGGTAACGGCCCAGATCGTCAGGCTTGCAAAGCCTGCCCATGAACCAAGGATCGAGCCAACGCCAACGTAGTCGCCACCCGAATACGGATAAGCCGATCCCAGTTCGGCGTAGACGACCGCCCATACGAGGGCAACTCCGATGCCGCAAATGAACATTGCCGCCGCGCCGGTGCCGGCATGCAGCACAACATCAGAGCCGACTCCGTAGATCGAGAGAACCGGAGACAGGCACGACAAGGTCAGTAACAGAACACCGAACGAGGCAAGCCTGCGATGCAACTGATTCGAGCCGCCTGCAATGGGCTGAGCCGTGGCGGACACGTCAGGCGGTGGTATTGCCAAGAAATCCCCGGTCACTCGACGCTTTTTTTTCTGCGAAGTATCAAAGCCCGCGTGACGCAGCAAGGACCAAGCTACTGCCCGAACGATCTACAATCGTCAGCTTTCCGTCCGTGAGAGTGACATCATTGATCATGGTGAATGTTGCGGGAACGCGGGTGAAAAAAATCACGAAGTGGCTCTCGATTTTCGACTTAGCCGGGAGCCAGCGAAATGTCGGAACTCCAAACAGAGGGCTCATGGCGACTGTGTCGCGATGCGAGATATCGAACGGCTGCGACGAAAACTCCAGGCCGCGCGCAGCCCGATCGTCGCCCGTGAAATTCATCCAACTCATTAGCCAGGGATACTCTGCGCGTCGAAAGACGTATCCATAGAGCAGGTGTTTTTCGAGATGCAGGGCGGTGACAAAAGCCAACGTGCGCTTCGGATCCATTTCGCAACTGGCGAGGTCCAGCCAATTGTGATCGGTCGGTATTTCGCGAATATTAGCCTCGCCGCCACCGATAACGGGCGCCATGGGCCACGTAAAGTCCTTGCCGTACACAAGATGGCCCGGAATGTCGCCGGGCTTGAACGGGCGTACGCGGCACCCGGTTGCCGGCATGTCGACCACGACTTTGCCTTTTTCCATGAAGGGAGGGCCAATTGTGGAATGCTCTGCCCAAGATACCGGCCTGTCCACGCTGATAAGGCTTTCCAGCACACTCGTGACGTAGATCAGATTCTCGCCGTCAATTATCTCGGCGCTCCTCGTCAGCGTCTCCTGCGCCAGGGGCAACGTGGCCTGCATCGTTACGGAATGCGAAGACGCTGAATTTGTGGCCGTGACAATCCTGAACAGCTGGTGGTTGGCCTCGCCGTGGAACGGCATGCCCGAAGCGAGTTCCTGATCCGAGGGGTTGCCGAAGCCGTCAAGGGCGAGGAAGTGGCCTATTGTGGCCAAGGGACTAAGAGGCGCGCCGTCCTTCATGATCAAGCGGTCAAAACGGGCCCCGTTCGGGGAAATGGTCAGCTCGAGTTTGTCGTTGGCGAGAATAAAAGGCTTTGCCTGTTCTTGTTGCGGGGCTGCAGCCCAAGCGATGCCCGCGACGAACAGAAGAAATAGCGTCTTTGTGTAGTTCATGAATCTGCCGCCGGTTCTTTCCTTTGTTGGAAGGCCTTTAGTGTAATTGATCGGCTGACCCCTACCTGCACCACTCCACGCCATGCCGCAGCTCCAGCGTGCCGCAGTGTGTCCTCACCGGGGTCGGCAAAGGATACCCAACAGCGGGGCTGTTGGGTTCCCTGCGCACATCCCGGGGTCCGTTACGCTATCGGTCCCCTGGAACTGTCGTAAAATAGCCCCACCCGATATACAGGAGGTCACTCCATGAACGCGATTCGACTTTTGGCAGCCACCGTGATGGTGGCGCTGTGTGCACTGCCGCGGGCCGCGTTGGGACTGCCGGTGCCCGATACGCTGCCAATTCCCCATGGCGGCGACTTGATGATCCAGCCGGTGCACCACGCGTCGCTGATGCTCCGCTGGAACGGCAAGCGCGTTCTGGTGGACCCAGCGCCGCTGGGTTCGGACATCAACGCCGCCATTGGCGAGTTCAAAGTCCTGCCGACCCCCGACGTCATCCTCATCACGCACATCCATGGGGATCATTTCAACGCGCCGGTGCTGCAAGCGGTCGCCGGGCCGAACACGACCATCATCGCTCCGCAGAATGTCTACGATGCGATGCCCGCGGACCTGAAGGCCATGACACACGTGCTCGCCAACGGGGAGAAGATCACCGTGGCTGAGATTCCAATCGACGCGGTGCCGATGTACAACACCACCCCCGCGCGCCTGCACTTTCATCCCGAAGGCGTCGGCAATGGCTACATCCTTACCGTCGGCGGCAAGCGCGTGTATGTCGCCGGAGATACCGAGGAGAGTCCGTCGCTAGCGCATCTGCCTCACATCTACGTCGCCTTCATCCCGATAAATTTGCCCTATACGCAGACCGTGGAGGCGGCAGCCAAGTGGGTGAGGGACTTGCATCCACAGTATGTGTACCCGTACCACTACCGTAGTATGGACGGCACCTTCGCAAACCTGCAGCAGTTCAAGAAGCTCGTTGGCCATGCCAGCCACGTCGAGCTGGGGGCGTGGTATCCAAACGCGCAGAACGCCGGCTAAGGGGCCGAGAACTCATAGCCGCAGTGCAGCTGGCGAATGTCCCAGCTTTGACAGTCGGACCGGAGATCTCAAATGATTTTCAAGTAGTCGCGGCGGATGGCGGGTTGAGGGTTATGCGGTGCATGTCGGGCATCCGTACACGGTGCACGCCCAGCGAGCGATTCAGGCCACAACCTTAGCAAATTGCTTACGGCTCATGTGCCATCGGTTGACTTCTTGCTCAAAATTGATGATACCCGGAACGGTTACGTACCTTTTCACGAAGGTGAAACCCGCCTTAGCTAGCGCGGCGTTGGCTGCAGGATTAAGTGCGTATGGCTCGCACTACAGGTCCTGGAGTTCCAGTCGGTTAAAGAACAGCTGCAACGATTGCCGCACCAGAGATACCCCAAGACCTTGATAGCGCCGCTGACGGCACCAAAGGTGCAGGTGCATGTAGGCTTCCTGTCCAAAGACAAGTTTGTTCACGTTGCAATGGCCGATGGCTTGGCCATGTTGCCGCCAGATCGTGCAATACGATTGGCGAAGCTTCAGCGGTAGCTTGAGCTGGTCGGTGAGCATCTTGACGAAACCGTCCCGTGACGGGAGCTTGCTCAGGTCCACACCTAATCCGCTCAGATAATCAGGGTCGGCTTGAGACCAGTAGTCGGCGATCAAGTTGACATCACTTGCTACCAACTCTCGCGCCGAAAAACTCAGGCCGTCCATGAGGCTCTACACTTGAGTAGCCGCTTTGTAGGTGCAACTTGAACATTTATGCCCCATCTTCGCAACCCGATTGCAGCCGTTCGCGACGGTTTTGACCGGTCAAGAGCGGGCATAGCCAGGTCGACAGGCGACCGTCGACCATGAACGAACGGCACGATTAGCATTTCCTGCTCCGATGAGCGGACACTGCTGGTCTACTGCAGAAGGAGACCGGGCCTGATGCCGAGCCTCAGCGCTTCCCGGAGCGCCCGCCGGAAAACTGGAAGAACCCACAGGCGTCGCTTCCGCCTGTCACGGCTGTGGCCAAACGCTCGCTTGAGACGACGTTGGTGGCGCGCGTTTCGCCGTGCATCGCCGGTCACCAAGGTCATTATCAGTGTGGGCGTCGTCCTGACGCTATCCTTCTCTATCAACTGGATCTATCAGGTCGTACGCAAAACATCGGAGCAGATTTTTCCCGTTAGCGGAACACTCTACAAGACACCCTCTGAAACGTGGCGAGAGTACGCGCCCATCTTTAAAGAG
This sequence comes from Steroidobacteraceae bacterium, assembly GCA_049515055.1. Classification (GTDB taxonomy): domain Bacteria; phylum Pseudomonadota; class Gammaproteobacteria; order Steroidobacterales; family Steroidobacteraceae; genus FEN-1191. The sequence continues at coordinate 25,326 of JBEKUL010000050.1, forward strand.
TACGCGACGAATGTGATCACCCCCGATCTTCTGGCAGCGATTGCGCAAGTGGAAGGATCCGGAAATCCGGTGGTACGCACGTACTGGCGTTGGTCATGGACATCGCAGCCCTTCGAGGTGTACCGGCCAGCCTCGAGCGCGGTCGGGATGTATCAGATCACCGACGGAACATTTGCAGAAGCGAGGCGTCTTTGCATTCACAACCACACCGTCGCGGAGGATGGGCCTTGGAACAGTTGGCGATCCTGCTGGTTCAACAGCCTGTATGCCCGTGTATTGCCTGCTCATGCCGTCGAACTAACATCGGCACATCTCGACCGAAGTGTCGCGAACACGCTCGCGCGGCACCGCATGAGCTCCACTACACTCAAAGACAAGCAGCAACTGGCCGCGGTCATTCACCTGTGCGGAGCCGGAGCGGGCGACGACTACGCGCGACGGGGTTTTCGGTTAACTGACGGCCAACGGTGTGGGGACCACGATGTCCGTCTCTATCTCGCACACATCGATGCGATGAAGGGTGTGTTCGACCGCCTGGCGCGAATTCAATCAGCTCCGTGATCGGGCAGCAGCTGGCCCAACTTGCGTGAGAACAATCTGTTGGTCGTCACGCTGAATCCGACAGAGGGGTCTGCCAGGGCCGGCAGAGCACGGATCGCCGGGTGCGTATCGTGTATCGCGAATGCCATCGCTGAGTCACCGCGGCCGGCGGTGCACCCGGGTCCGCCGCCATCGTCCACGCGGGATGCAAACCTCCCCGGTGAGTCGTAAAATCCCACTGTAACGGTGCAGGGGGCGCCATGCATCAGCGCTCTATTTTCGCAACCGCGATGCTCGCCGGCGTGGCTCTGCAGTGCGGGAATGTGGCCATCCCGCAAGACACGCCGACGGGGCGAACGTCCCCGCCATACCCAGCGCCCTCGACGTACACGATTCACCCGGCATTTGATCTGCAGCAGCCGTTCGATACAGCGAGCGCCTGGAAGGCGGTTGTTACCGTGCAAATAATTGAACCCGAAACGGACCAGAAGGACCCCGGATTCCCGAGTCAATCCAGAATCTGTCTCGTTAATCAATCAAAGAGCGCGAATAACTGCACCTACTTTCAAAAGCTGTTCGACTCAAGTTACTCCTAGTGGGTCGATGGTGATCTTCAGGTCGTCCCGCTGGAGTCGGATGGCATCAACAGCCTGATGTTAAAGGCGGCCGCTATCTACGATACAGGGAATGTGAACTACGCGGCGATCTGGCTATACGACCGAGGGCAGGACCAGTTCCTGCTCGCATCCACGGAAGCAGGAAGTGGGCAGATATTCATAAGTGGACCGCTGGACGGCTATTTGGTGACGTCGCATTGGGATTGGGAGCCCGGAGAGACGCGCTTTGGCGATGATCACAGGCGCAAGATTACCGCCTATCGCCTTGAGCCGAGCGGCTATCAACAGGCTCTGCAATACAACACGGAGAAGAAGTACGGCCCCGAAGACCTCAACACGATTGACTCAGAGCTGCCGAATATTGAGTCGAAGTTGGATCTGCATTGAGTGGCATCGGTCCGCCAAATGGCGGTAGCGCACTCGGATCACGGAGCAGCTCAGCCAAAACAGGAAGCCGCGCAACAGGCTCCAGTCGGAAGTTTGTGAGCCTGAAGTGCGCGCCACAAAGCCGACATTCCGGGAGACCCGGTAGGGCGATTGTTGCCAACGCTGATAGCATCAGCCAGCATCGGCCCCGTCAAGGAGAGAGGGAACTTGGGAGACAAGCCGACCGAAGCCGCGGCAAAAGGCCCGCCACCGAGCGGATTCGGGACGATTGCGCCTGCGAGCCTCACGGCACCGGTAGCCCACGCTACCCACGGAGCTGAAGCGTCGTGGTGGGGCAGCGTTTGGCGCCGCATCAAGGAACACAAGATCGCGGAATGGACGATCGCGTATGTAGCATTCGCCTTTGTAGCGTTGCACGGCGCGACGCTCCTCAGCGATGCGCTCGAGTGGCCGCATGTCATCGTACGTGTTGTGACATTTGTGTTGATCCTCGGGCTTCCGATCGTGCCCATCCTCGCCTGGTATCACGGCGTACGCGCCTTGAAACGCGTCAGCGGCTCGGAGCTGATCATCATTGCTTTGTTGCTTGCGATCGGTGGCAGCCTACTATGGCTTTTCCCACACCCAACTGCGGAACGCGCCAGGACCGAAACTCCGAACCCACCGGCGACGATCAATCCTAGACCTTCGAGTAGCGCGGAGATATTTGCGCCGCCGCCGCACTCCATCGCCGTGCTGCCGTTTGTGAACATGAGCGGGGATGCAAAGCAGGACTACTTCGCTGACGGCGTCAGTGAAGAGCTGCTCAATGCGCTCTCGCGCCTGAATGACCTGCAGGTGGTCGCGCGAACGTCATCGTTCTCATTCAAGGGAAAAGATGTCGATATTTCCACGATTGCGCACAAGCTCAATGTCGGGGCCGTTCTAGAGGGCAGCGTACGCCGAGCCGGCAACACCGTGCGCATCACCGCGCAGTTGATTAACACCGTGAGCGGCTTTCATCTGTGGTCTGAGACCTATGACCGACCCTTCAGCGATATCCTGTCGGTGCAAACGGAAGTGGCCACTGCGGTCGCGAAGGAGCTCCAGGCGAAAATGCTCGGCGATGAGTCCGCGAAGCTCGAGATCGGCGGGACGAAGAATCCAGGCGCTTACGACGCCTATTTGCGTGCGGATCGAGAAATCAGGGATCCCCCCAACAGCCGCGCTACTTTTGATAGTCGCCGACGCGCTGCTTTGGCGGCACTCGATGAGGCTATAAAAATGGATCCGGGGTACGCCGCGGCCTACGCGCAGCGATCAGGGGTGCTTGAGGTCATGTCCATCAATACCTCCAGCGAACACGACAATTTGGCCAAACAAGCCCTCGCTTCGGCGGAGCGTGCGGTAGCGCTCGCGCCTGATTATGGGGAGGCGCACGCCGCTCTCGCGCGTATTCTCAGCGTGCTGTATTTTGATTTTGCAGGTGCCGAGTCAGAATATGAACGAGCGCTGGCGCTGGCACCTGGCAGCGCTGAAGTGCAATGGCTCTTTGCCTCCTTCGCCGCCAAGATGGGGCACGTCGAACCCGCTCTCGCTGCGACACGCCGCGTCGCCAGTCTTGATCCACAAAACTATTCGTCGTACCTCCGTCAGGCGGGAGATCTGTCCTTATTACGCCGGTTCGACGAGGCGCAGGTGGCGCTGCAGCATGCTCGGGCGCTCAAGCCTGAATTAGTCGGTCTAGACTTGGAGCAAGCCAGAATATTTCTTGCCTCGGGACAAGCGCAGCAGGCGCGTCAGTTGTGTGAATCCCTCGAGACACCGACTGAAGAAAACTTCCGGCACTACTGTCTGGTACTCGCCTACCACGCTCTGGGTAAGCAGGCGGATGCTAAGAGCGAGTTGGAGCGGTATAAGGCGCTGAAAGGGGAAGGCGATGATGCGGCGTTTGACTATGCACAGATCTATGCGCAATTAGGCGACAAGGCTCAGGCTTTACAGTGGCTGAGCAAAGCGGAGCGCGTCCACGACTCCGGAATGACGTACCTCAAAGTCTATTGGCAGTTGGATCCGATTCGCGACGAGCCGCAGTTCAAGGCGATCGAGGCGCGTATGAAGTTTCCGCCCTAATTCAACTGGTGGCTTGCCCGAAAGCTGCCGGCCGCCATCGTCTCCTTCGGGACAGGAGGAACCGCCTTTTGCCTGGCGAGTTCCCACAAAATGCTCCGACCGGCCGGATAAAGCAGCAAATTGACATCGCAACGCCGCCGCAAGATACCTCCGCACCAGCAACTTCGACCTACAGGAAGACATACCGATGAAGACTTGGATTGTCGCGGCATGGGTCGCAGCCCTTTCCTGCACCGTGCGCCCAGCGAGTGCGCAGGTGCTGCTCCCCTCGCTGTGGGCGGATCATGCCGTGGTACAGCGCGATCAACCGGTGCGCGTGTGGGGACGGGCTGCGGCCGGGGAGCAGGTAACTGTGAGGTTCCGTGGAAACAGCGCCGCCGTGGCGGCCGATGAGTTTGGACAGTGGCACGTTGAGCTTGCCCCTGGCGCTGCCGGCGGTCCGTTTGCCATGGAAATCGAAGGCTCCAATCGCATCAGGCTGAACGACCTCATGGTTGGAGACGTGTGGGTCGCCTCGGGACAGTCGAATATGGAGTTCACCACGCGAAACGTCATCCACGCCGACGCTGAACTGCAGAAGGCAAACTATCCCAACATCCGCCTGTTTCATGTTCAAAAAATCTCCGCCGACTACCCGCAGTACGAAGTCAAGGCCACCAGCTGGACCAGCGTCACACCGCAGAGCGTGGCGGACTTTTCCGCCGTAGCCTATTTCTTCGCTACCGAGGTGCAAGCCGACCAGAAGGTCCCTATAGGATTGATCGAAGCGGACTGGGGCGGAACGCCTGCCGAGGCCTGGACCAGCCAGCGAGCGTTGTCCGCGGACGGCTCGTTGATGGCGGCATGGGGCACCTGGGCCGACATGACCGAAAAGCAACAGCAAACGGAGCTGGCTATCCAACACGAGGCCCGAGAAAATGCCGAGGCTCTGGCCGCCGGCAAACCGCAGCCCCAACTTGCTTATCACCCGGAACTTCGATCGTATCTGCCCGGCGGAAACTTCAACGGGATGATCGCTCCTCTCACGCAGTTTCCCATTCGTGGAGTGATCTGGTACCAGGGTGAAAGCAACGCAGGAAAAGAACGCTCATTTTACTACGCGAGACTGTTTCGCACGATGATCGAAGATTGGCGCAATCGGTGGGCAGAGGGAGACTTTCCGTTCCTGTTCGTCCAATTGGCAAACTTCGAGACCGCCCCGGATGCGAAATGGCCCGAGCTGCGCGATGCTCAGCGCAAATCATTGAGCATCGCCAACACGGCGATGGCTTCGGCAATCGATATCGGCACTCCGAAAGATATTCATCCAAAGAACAAGCAGGAAGTCGGGCATCGTCTGGCCCTGGCAGCACGAGCCATCGCGTATCACGAGAGCCTTGAGTATTCCGGTCCGCTCTTTGACACTGCGATGTCGGACGGAGCCACCATGCGCGTCTTCTTCTCGCACACAAGTCGCGGTCTGGAAGTAAGAGGCTCAACGCTGACCGGCTTTGAGGTGGCCGGAGCGGACGGTGTCTTTACCGCCGCAATGGCGCGCGTCGACGGAAACACGGTCGTCGCCTCGGCGCCAGCCGTCCCCCATCCCCGACAGGTGCGTTACGGCTGGGCAGCGAATCCAGCTTGCAATCTCTACAACGGTGCCGGGCTGCCTGCTTCCCCGTTCACAACATCCGGCCCAGACCCAGGACGATAGGGGCCCCGGCCGTCCGTAAATATCCTGTCTTCTCCTTGGCGTACATCTGCTTGAGCACGGCATCGCCACCGAACCGCACCGTGGTTTCCAGCCAGCCGCTCGACTGGTTGGCGCGGCGGGCGTGGCTCATGGTTATCTATTTCTGTTCAGCGTAGATCTTGACCAGGCGATATAGAAATTCGCGACCTTCAAGCAAGGACGTAACACCGACGTACTCGTTGAGGCCGTGGATGTGGCCGAGGTCGGCGCCGAGAAACACGGGTTCCACGCCGTAAGTCGGGATCCCAACGGCGTTCGTGAACTCCCCGTCCGTGGCGCCCGCCTGCAATATCGGCAGCACTGGCACACCGGGCCAGAACTGATTGGTGAGTTTCTCGATCGGTCCCAACACTGCAGAGGTTAGCGGTGGCTGCTGTGCCGTCGGACCACGTGTCTCAAGCGTGGTTACCGTGACCGCCGGGTCCGCCACCAGTTCCTGGAGTTTCGCGCGCACCGCCTCTGCGGATACGCCGGGGAAGATGCGGCAGTTGATGATCGCCCGCGCACGTTGCGGTAGCGCGTTTGTGGCATGACCGGCTTCCAGCATTGTCGCAACGCAGGTCGTGCGCAGGGTCGCGTTCCAGCCCGGGTCTTTGGAGGCGACGAGTGCGACTGACTGCGCATCGCTCGGGTCGCGCAAAAATGCATTCATGGCGTCCGCCACCGCGTTCTCGCCCTTTGCCGCCTGGATCTTCGCCATGCCGGCAAAGTATGCGCGATTCGCGTCGATCAACTGCACTGGGAATTCGTAGGCACTTATCCTGGTTAGCGCCGCTGCCAGGTGATAGATCGCGTTGTCGGGCACCGGCCGCGAGCTGTGTCCCCCCGGGTTCGTCACCTCCAGCCGGTAGTTTTGCGGAAATTTCTCACCCGCCTCGACATCGAGGGCGACTCGGTTTCCGCCCGTGTCGAGTTCGCCCCAACCGCCTTCATTGAGTGCGAACGCGGCGTCGATCAGTTCGCGACGGTTCATGGTAAGCCATTGCGCGCCATTGAACGCGCCTGCTGTTTCCTCGCCGCAAGTGAGTGCCACCTTGAGCGTACGCCGCGGCTGGTAATTCTCGGTCTTGTAGCGGATCAACAGATCGACCCAGATCGATGCCTCCGCCTTGTCGTCCATCGCGCCACGCGCGTAGAACGAGCCGTTTTCTTCGACGAGCTTAAACGGATCGCGCGTCCAGTCCGCGCGATTGGCCTCCACGACGTCGACGTGCGCGAGCAGAAGAATCGCCTTGAGGTGCGGATCTCGCCCCGGGTACACGGCAACGAGGCCGCCTTCCTTGGGGTGATCGGGCGCGGCAAACGCCTGCATCTGGCTGTCCGCGAAACCGGCGGCCTTCAGCCGCGCCGCCATACGTTCGGCGGCCAGAGTACAACTGCCGGCCGACAGAGTGGTGTTGGTCTCGACGAGCTCTTGGTACAGCTCGCGAAATCGCTGTACGCCAGTCGCAGTGTCCTCGGGCGGCGCTGCCTTCGCGCCAAGGCAGAACATCGCGGCCGCGGCAGCGAGGTAGTATTTCATGGCAAGCTCCGTAGACGAAGAGGCCAATTAAGTGATGGGCGCATACAGTACACAAGCGCGGCTCCCGGGGAAACTTTGATGAACTTAGGGAGCATTCGCGAGCTAACTTCGACCGCCTGGTGGGCTGAAGGTCGCTGACCGGACTGGTATTCAACCTGAGAGAAACGCTGCCCCTGCGGATCTGGCGTGCGAGGAATTGCTTTTCCAATAGCTGGCATCGCGCGCGGCTGCATGCTGCGGTAGCATCGGCCATCGATTCTTCGCACGGGCAAATCACTATCGAGCGCAATTAAGGGAGCTAGCTATGCACTTGCAGCACTTGGTTTTGGGCACTGCTTTGGCGTTTAGTATGTCCGGGTGTGGTGCGGCGGCGGCCCAGGAGCCGTCCGAGGCGCAAATGAAGGAGGCGGCTCTGTACGCGATCAATCACCCGCCCCGGCATGACGAACAGCGAGCCGATCACGATCAAATTCTTCAAGAAGGAGGCCTGCGAGAACCCCACTCCGAAGGGATACAGCTGCAGCTTCGACTGGCAAGTGGCCTCTGCCAATATTGGTGCGTCGATGTACAACAATATATCGAACGCGTTCTTCTATAAGGATAAGGATTCGGGGAAATGGGCTATGCGACCGCCGTTCTGATCTTCTCTGATCTTCGCATAGCCCGTGAATATGGCGTGAGCGCCTTCCCGGCGCAGCTTTTTCGCGTGAGCGCCTGCCGCAATAGTCCGCAATGCGGCGGATGTTGACTTACGGAGCGGCACAATGAATGACAAATCGCTGAGAGTTCTGGCTTCGATCGGATTGGGCGTGGGCGGCGTGTTGGGTATGGCGGGGACGTTCGCCCCGTCGGCGTCGCTGCGGGGGCTGGCCTGGGGCATCGACGGTATCGCGCTGGTGATGGCTTGTCTGTTGCTCGCGCTCCGTTTCTTCAGAATGCGACAGGAGATCGTGGCGGCCGGCTTTCTGGTCTTCGCTATCGGCGAAAGCCTTCTCGTTTCCGGCGCGGCCATGGATCTGGCGCAGAGTGTCCCCTCATTGGGCGGCGGTGTCGGCTTGTGGGCGGCGGGGCTCGCATTGATCAGTGTCCCGCGCGTTTTCCGGATGGTGGTGCGGCTACTAGGGCTCGCGACGGCACTTCTGTTCGCGGCGACGGCCTGCCGTATCTTCGCAGGCACGCAGATCACGGCCTTGTCCCAACCGTTTCCTTTCTTCGCTTATCCCTTCCTGGTCGCGACGTTCGCGGGGTGGATTGTGACGATATTGAAGGACGGTGCCGCCGTGGCCAGTGCGCCCCTGTAAAGCTATGAAGGCAGCGTTTTGGCCATGGATGTCACAGATCTTCACAGAGTGAACAAACAGGGAGCGTACGGAAAAATCCAATTGAACTCGGATTTCACGAACAGCATTGCGCGACGCGGTTGCCAACTCAGATAGCATCCGGGAATATGGCTCACGCATGGCAGGGAGTGGATCATGGCGGAAGGCCTGGTCGGCGGAGTTCTCGGAGGCGAGGACGAGAGACCTCAAGTTGAGGCGCCAGAGACTGTCACCGGCGCTGAGGCATTCGCCGCGGCTGTTGCCGCTAAACTTTCGGGAAACGATCCCGGGGTCGCGCGAAAGACGGAAATCTTCCTCGATAAGCAGGCGCAACTGCTCGAGATTCAGGCCGAGCATCTCAAAGACGAGCATGAGGCTCGACTGCATTTTCTGCGCGGCCAAGCCCGTGAAGTAGACATTCGGCGATTCGGCCTGCGGCTGCGCGTAGGCTTCCAGCTCTTTTTAGTGCTAGTCGCCACGGTGATCGGTATCGGTGCTCTGTTGCTGATCCGCAATGCGATCGAGGCCCACGGTGTCGTGATCGAAGCCTTTCAGGTGCCCCCGGACCTGGCACAACGCGGGCTGACTGGCGAGGTCGTCGCCAAGGAGGTCCTGGATCAATTGGCGGACTTGGCGGCCGAGACATCGATCAGGAGTGCGCGCCCCGCCAACTCCTACAGCAGCAGTTGGGGTCACGACCTGAAGGTCGAGATACCGGAGACGGGCGTCTCGTTCGGCGAGTTGAGCCGATACCTGCACGAGGCGCTGGGCCACGAGTCCCACATATCGGGCGAGATTCGTGAGACTGCAACGGGCATCACTGTCACCGCCCGTGCGGGAGAGGAGCCGGCCCGGTCCTTCAGCGGGGGAACCGAGGAAGTCGATCAGCTGATCCGCAAGGCAGCGGAGGCGATCTACGAGCAGACCCAGCCGTTCCGGTATTCCAACTACCTCCAATTTCACGGGCGCGATGATGAGAGGCTCGTGATCATTAAGCGACTGATGGCCGGGCCGGATCCCGTCGACCGTGCCTGGGCGCACATGAATATGGGCGGCCATTTTCTTGGCGCCGAGGATCTTAAAGAGGCGGCGGCGGAGGAACGCGCCTCGCTCGCAGCGCTTCCTGGATTCTTGCGGGGGATGGAAGGCCTAGTAATGCCGGAATACCATCTGGGACACGATGTGGCAGCCGTAGAGATGGCGAGTCAATGTGCAACTGCCGGCCCGGGGAGTAAGGCAACGGTCGCGCCAGCGTGGCAGCACTTTTTAGTTGAATCTTGTAGTGCCGTGAAGAGTCGCCTCGAGGGCGACTATCCTGAGGCTGTCCGAGTGATGTCGAGCCTGAGCGAGCAGGATCGCGCCCGAAATAATAATAATCCGGATCGGCTGCTTGACGGATTGCTATGTACCCATGATCTAAACGCCGTGCTGAACGATGACTGGGTTTCACAGCTCTCGGCCACCTATCCGGCTTCGGAAGCGTTCTTTGATAATGTCCGCGACTTTGAGCTCGCGCGTGTGGCGCTTGAGCGCGGCAGTCCGACTGCAGTCCAGACGTTAACCAAGGTTGCGGGCTATGACGAGCGCTTGGCGACACCGGCGAGTCGAGACTACATGCTTCGCATTCATGGTTTGTGGCTTGCACTTGCGAAGGCGCGATTCGGGGATCTGCCCGGGGGCCAGGCGCTGATCGCCGCAACACCGTTGGACTGCCGAATGTGCGTCGATTTTCGCGGACGCATCGCGGCGATGGCCGGCAATACTGCAGAGGCGGAGAAATGGTTTGCCCAGGCTATAGAGCTGGCCCCAAAACTTCCGCAGGTCTACACCGATCGCGGCCAGGCGCGGCTGGACCGCGGCGAGCTCGGCGGTGCACTGACTGATGCCACGCAGGCCGCGACGCTCAGCCCGCACGATGGCGATGCCTGGAAACTCTGGGGTGATGTGCTCGCGAAGCAGGGCAAGACCAAAGAGGCGCTCGCGAAGTACGACGTGGCACTCAAGTACGCCCCGCACTGGAAGCAACTGCAGCAGGCGCGTGAGGTGGTGGCGCTACAGAAGAGCTGATCAGGCTGCTGCCGAGCGGACGCTCGCGACCGGCGGGTAGGGGGTCAGCTCCGGCCGACCAGCGCCGCTGCGGCTGTTTTGGGTCGCGATTCCGGTCGCTGATGCGACGCACAGTGACTGTAGGCGGCCACGTAACGATCGTGCACGCTGCATAGACCATCCTCGGAGCGTACCGCGGCGTACGCAGAACTGAGCGTGCGCAGGCCCGGCAGCAGTGCTTCCAGGTCGGCAGCGGCGCGGTTGAAATGTCGACAGCTCTCGCAGCGCGGCTCGGAGGCGCTCATTGACCGAGCCTGGTCCAAAAGGTGCCGAACACTTGCGTCGAGAGAATGAAGCCCAGGATCACATTGATCACGACTCCGACCGTGAACGCATAGAACGGGCGGGTGCCAATGGCCGCAAAATCGCGGATGCGGGTCGTCAGGCCAATGCTCAGAAAGGCGAACGTGAGCGCCCAGACTCGAAAGACCTGCAGCGGTGCAACCAGCGCGGGCAGTACCGACTTTTTATATTCGGCATAGCTATAGCCGTGCGTGACCAAGGTAATCACGACCGAAGCGAGCAAAAATCCGAGTACGAATTTTGGCAGGCGTCGCCAGATCTCCCCAACACCGGCCTTGGTTTGAACACCCGTGGACTCCCAACGACTGATCGCCACAAGGGACAGTACGAATGCCCAGACCCCGATCCAGATATCCCGTCCGATGACTTTCATCAGTGTAAAGGCATTGACCGCCGCATCTGCACTACCGGCGATGCCCGGAACATTGCCAGCGTAGCCGCCGTAGGTCTGCGCGGCAGCGAGCCCGGCCGCGTCGGCAAACTCGGAGGTGCCGATCCAGGCGCCGGCGACGCCGGTCGACAGCCCCAGCTCTCGCGATACCAATGGCAGCGCAAATATCATGACGATTGCCCACAGCACCACGAGCGCGATCGCGATCGATACATGCTCCTTTTTGGCGCCCACGGCGCCGGCCACAGCGATCGCGCCTGAGACACCGCAGACCGCTCCCCCGGTTCCCAGCACTGCTGCGAGCCGCGGATCCAACCCCAGACGCTTGCTCGTGTAATAGATTGCCGCGAACGTCACCAGTGAAATGATGCTCGCCTGCAGGATTGCGACCGGCCCCGCCCAGGCGATAAGTGTGAGCGGCAGGCTGGCACCGAGCAGCACAATGCCGGTCTTGATGTACAACTCCACGCGCAACCCTGAGCCGAGCCATTGGGGCAGACCGACCGTATTGGAAAGCAGTAACCCGAGCGCCAGTGCCACCAGCGGCGGCTCGAGGTTGTAGTGTGCGGCCTGATCCCACTGGCCCAGGAAATACAGCGCCAGCGTGGCGACATCGAGCAGCAAAAACGCCGGCAAGAACTGCGATAGTTTGATTCCAAGCGCCTTGGCGCCGATCCCAAACAGCACCGCCCAGAGCACCAATAGCGCCGCGTATTGAGCCCAGTGCTCGCGCAACTGCGCTGCGACTTGTGCCGGGTGGCTCCACCTGAGCGGCGCGACGGCGATCCATTTGAGACTCCCGCCATCGACGAACCGTGCCGCCGCCACCACGATCAAGCCCAGGCCGATCCAAATGGCCCACCAGTCCTCTTTGCGGATCAGTTCGCTCCAGAGCGACTCGCGCAAGGCAACGTCGGGACTGGCGAGTTGTGTGATATTGGTCATGGCCGCTCCTTGAGTCAGGCGGTGAGGCTAGCGGTGCCGCAGCGGGCGGTCGATTGGCGAGTTGACATGAACTGTTGCACGGCTGCTATATGCAACAAATCTTCAGTCTTGGCCTGCAGCGCGGTCGCTGGCGACAGTGCGGGCGCCTCGCCGTGAAATCTTCCGACTTGCTCATCGTTCGCGGCGTAGGCCCGCGCTTGCGTACATGCCGCGCGCTGAGGTCAGAACTTATAGCGATCTGTATGCCGGTCTGGCCGAAGATACATTCACGCTCACAACGCTAAGCGCGCAAGCTATTCAGGGCGATTTGATCGCGCATGAGGTACGCTATTCCCGCAGCAACGGGTAAAAGACGGTCCTCTTTGATCGGGCAGCAACCGGCTGGAGGGGCAGCGCTCGAATCTGGCTGCGCTGGGGTAACATATTAGATAAGAGCCTATGGGGGCGAGCTTTGATCCACAAACTGATGCGTCCGGGGGATCCTGGCTTGCTGCCAAGGCGTTCGACGTAGCCATCCGGCTTGATGAGTAACGTGATGCAAACCATTCACGGCATAAGCGCAACAGTGACGTTGCTAATGGCGGCTATTGCGAGTTCCGGGCAGGAATTGAAGGGACCAGAGCAGCCCATTCCCTATAGCCACAAGCAGCATTTGGCGCTCGGCCTCGTCTGTAGCGCCTGCCATACGAATCCTGACCCTGGGGACGCGATGAGCTTTCCCCCTACCTCCAAGTGCATGAGTTGCCATCAGGCGATCGACAAAGACAGCCCTGCTATCCAGAAGCTGGCGGCGTTCGATCGCGACAAGCACGATATTCCTTGGGTGCGCGTCTACAAGGAGCCGAATATAGTGTTTTTCAGCCACAAAGCGCATTTGGACGGCGGGGCGAAATGTGAAGACTGTCATGGACAAGTCGCGCAGCGCGATCGTCTCTTCCGTGAGACTGATTTGTCGATGGCCGGATGCGTGGGCTGCCATCGTGATCACAATGCCAGTCAGGCGTGTGATTATTGCCACGAGGCGCCATAGATCTCAAATGAGAGTGCGACAGGGGTTTGTATGAAGGAATCAGGTGTTACGAGACGCGGCTTACTTGGAGGACTGGGCGCTGGTCTTGCAGGAAGCGCGCTTGTTGATGCGCAGCAGGACCCTTTCCGTGAT
>JBEKUL010000051.1:0-20128 GCA_049515055.1 Steroidobacteraceae bacterium
ACCCAATGCACCGGCTGCACTCGCGGCGAGCTCGGGTTGCGAGAGTATGAGGGCAACCTGGTCCTCGAGCCCTGAGAGCATCGGTGAAATCTGCGCTTTGGGTTGATCGAGCGCCTCGGACTGCGCGTCTGCGGCGTAGTAGGCAGCGTACACAGTCAGGTCGGCGCGCTCGAGTTCCGCGTTGCGCGGGCATTGCGCGGCGGCCGCCATCAGTGCCGTGGCACGCTGCACATAACCGCTGAGCTCGAGCGGGTCGAGCTCCCAGGAGTTGTAGGCCAGGCGGCTGCACTCGCGCATGTTCAGTGCCTTGCCATCGACCGCCGATTGCAACAGCGCGCCGACCGGCTCAATGGACTCGAGTGCGAGGTCCAGCACAGCGGCGTATTGCGCCACGTCCCGACCGGCGCCGAGCCGGATGATCTCGTTGCGATCGGGATCCAGCACGATCAGGGTCGGATAGCCCTGAATATGAAAGGCTTCGCCCCACTTCTGTGCGCCCTCGTCATCGCCGTCGAGATAGACCGGCAGAAACAGTCTGGATTGAGCAATGAAATCCGGTCGCGAGAAAACCGTGGACTTCAGCGTATGGCAGAAGGGGCACCATTCCGCGCCCCAATAGATCAGCACGGGCCGATTCTCGCGCTTGGCGATTATGAATGCCCCCTGCAGGCTCCCGTCGAACCACGCGATATCGGGCGGCTCATTGGCGTGGGTGGCGTGCGTGGCGCGCAGGGGCTGCGGCTTGTGGCAGCCGGCCAACAGCAGCAGCAGGCCCAGACATGTCAAATGTCGGTACATATCGGAAGCCTCCACATCCACCGTGCCCACGTCAAGGAAAGTTAAAATACTGTAACGTTCGTCAATCGACGTAAACTGACATGGAGTGCCTATGCAACTGTACTACGCTCCCGGCGCCTGCTCTCTGGCCTCGCACATCGCGCTGCAAGAATCAGGACTGCCCTACCAGGCAGTGCGTGTGAATCTGCGCGACAAGCTCACCAGCGATGGGGTGGATTTCAACAGCATCAACCCCAAGGGCTACGTACCCGCGCTCAAGCTCGATAATGGCGAGGTGCTGACCGAGGGTCCGGCGCTGCTCGCATACATCGGCGAGCTGCAGCCCACGCGCAAATTAATAGCCGCGCCGGGCACCATAGAAAACTATCGCGTGCGCGAATGGCTGGTGTACATAGGCACCGAGCTGCACAAGAATGCGAGTCCGTTGTTCAATCCAAAGACGCCGGAGGCCGCAAGGACGATCGCGCTCGAAGCGTTCAAGCGCCGCCTGAGCTATGTCAATGACGCGCTCGCCAACCGCCCCTATCTGGCTGGCGAGAACTTTTCAGTTGCAGACGCGTACCTCTTCACTATTCTGACCTGGCTGCCGCACCTGGGCGTCGAGCTCACCCAGTGGCCGAAGCTGCAAGGTTTCTATGAGCGCGTGAAGGCACGTCCTGCGGTGCAAACAGCGCTGAAAGCCGAGGCGTCGTCGCATTAGTACAGCTCGGCCACCCACCCCCGCAGATACCGAGCCGGCCGGGTGCACGCGTGCTGTTGCCCGCTGCGCAGCACCATGGTGCCGCCTTATTTTGCGAACATCTCTTTGACGCCTCCGGAGATCAGCACCGATATATCGAGCAACACGCGTGGCAGCGCGAACCCGCCTGGCGAGGCCAGGTACTTCGACTCCCAGACCGGATTGAACTTTGCCTTGTAACGGCGCAGGCCGTCGAAATTGTAGAAGTGCTCGCCGTAGCGGAACACGAAGTTGCCGACGCGGTGCCAGGCCGGCGCGAGCGGGTGCTGTTCGAGACCGGCGAGCGGCGCCATGCCGAGGTTGAACCAGCGATGTCCCTGCGCGCGACCCCAAAGCATGAGCTCCACAAACAGAAAATCCATGGCCCCGGGCGGCGCATCCGGACTGAAGCGCATGAGGTCCACCGCGATCTCCTCGTGGTCACCGGAGACCCAGAGGCTTGCGAATGCCACCGGCTCATCAGCGCAGCTGACCACCGCTACCTGAAATTGGCTGATGTAATCCTCGCTGAAAGCGCCGACCGAGAAGCTCTTTTCGGCTGCCGCCTTCTCGCGCAGCCAGGAATCTGATACCGCGCGCAGCTTCGGCAGCAATAGCGGCAATTGCTGCGGGCTCAGTACCTGGAAGTTCGCGCCATCGCGCTGGGCCCGGCGCCGCTGCGTGCGCAGCTCAGCGCGCGCGCTGCCATCGAGCGAAAAATCCGCCAGACTCACGCGCGCCTCCTCGCCGATTTTCATCACCGCAAGCCCGAGATCGACATACAGCGGCAGCTGCTCGGCAGTCACCTGGTAGAAGACGGTCCAGCCGCCATGCCGGTCCGACAGCTCACGAAAGCGCCAGACGAGCTCCTCCTGGCCGGCACGCGCCCCGATCGGATCACCGAGCGCGACCCAGCTGCGCCCATTGATCTGATACATGAGGAAAGAATCCCCGGCGGCGCTGAACAGCAGGCGCTTATCGCCGCTGAGCGCGGCATTGGCGAGCGCCTGCGAACAGCGGCTGAGGAGCGCGCGCACCCGAGTTATATCGGCCTGTGAGGCTACGCCGGGCTCCGGCCGCGCCGGACGCAGCAGGTTCGCGGTCAGAAACGCTGCGGCCAGCAGCACCACGAGCAGCGAGGCGCGCAGCATGCGCGGCGCATCGGCCTCGAAAGCGAACGTCCACCAGAGCGAATGCGAATAGTTGACGTGCCGGTAGGCAAAGAAGCCGATCCATACTGCCGTGGCGATTACGATCGCAAGGCTTACGATCCAGGCCGGCGTGAAACGCTGCGCCATGATTTGCGCGGGACGGTAGAACGCGCGCCGCCCGAGCCACAGCACCGCGAGCACCAGCCCCAGAATGAAGGCCTGCTCGAACTCCAATCCGCGCAGCAGCGCGGCGATCATGCCGGCCACCAGCAGCCACAGCGTGAGCTGATAGGCCGCGGTCAGGCGGCGAAACAGCGCCCGCGCCAGGATCAGCAGCGCCAACCCGATGACGCTCGAGGCCAGATGCGAGGCCTCGAGCACGACCAGTGGCAGTGCATCGCGCAGTACGGCCAGGCGCTGATCAATCGAGGGAGTCGCGCCCGTCACCAGCAGTGAAAAGCCCGCGACGAAGACCAGCGCGCCACTGACCTGCGGCACGATCGGTGCGACATAGGCTGCGGCAAGCCGCTCGATGCGCGCCAGGGTGGGACGCTGCGCACGCAGCTCCTGTCCACCGAACAAAACGGCCGCTCCCAGCAGCGGCAGCAGGTAATAGATTCCGCGCCAGGCGAGCAATGAGCCGAGCAGCTGATCGGCCGGCACGCCCGGCAGCGCCAGTACCAGTACCGATTCGAACACGCCGAGCCCGCCGGGCACGTGACTGATGACCGCTGCGCTCATCGCGATGGAATAAGCGCCCGCAAACGCGATCGGGCCCACGCCGCTGCCTGCGGGCAACAGCAACCACAGTACGAAGGCCGAGACCGACAGATCGATCACCGCGAGCGCAATTTGCGGTAATGCGATCGAGGCGCTGGGCGTGCGAAATGACCAGCTGCGCAGCTCAATACGCTCGGGACCGAATATTGACCAGAGCATGTAGAGGCCGACCATCCCCAGCAGCAGCACGCCCAGGCCGAAGACCAGCTCGCGGTTCAGATGCAGGGCCTGCACCGCCTGTGCTGGTGCGCTGACGAAGGACACACCCGCCAGTGCGGACAGCCCGATCGCGGTGGTCACGCCGCAAAAGCCCGCGACCGTCGCGACGTCCGTGGCGCTCAGGCCGACCGAGGAATACAGCCGATAGCGCACCGCGGCCCCGGTGAAGGCGGCGATGCCGAAGTTATGACCGAAGGAATAGGCGATGAAGGCGGTCAATGCCGTGCGCCCGTAGGACACGGCTTTCCCCAGATAGCGCAATGCCAGCACATCGTAGAAGCCGAGCAGCCAGTAGCTCAGCGCCGTGCTCAGCATCGCGCCCAGCAGCGCCGCGGAAGGAATTGCGCGCAGATGCGCGAGCATGCTGCTGAAGCGGAAATCCGCGAGCTGACGTCGCAGCCCGACCGCAACGGCGGCAAAGATCAGCAGGGTGATGGCGGGCAACAGCCAGCGTCGCCACAACTCGCGCAGCCGCTGCACGGCTTGCGCCTTCGGTGTGGCGCTCATCGCCGAGCGCTCAGGCTGCGGGCTTGCCACCGAGCCCCAGCGCCACCGCGCACCAGCCGGCGAGCAGCGCCAGGCCGCCGATCGGCGTGAGCACGCCGATGGGGCGGGGGGCTCCGGCCAGCAGCAGATACAGACTGCCTGAAAAGAGCATCACGCCGCAGAACATGAGCCAGCCCGCCACCTGCAGGGCGCGTGCCGCCGAGCGCTCGCATAACAGACCGATCGCCATCAGGCCCAGTGCATGCACGCTCTGGTACTGCAGCGCGGTCTGCAGCATCTCGTAGTGAGCGGCTGGCAGGCGGGATTTCAATACATGCGCAGCCAGCGCGCCGATGACGGTCGCGAGCGCGAGCAGCAGCGCAGCGAGCATGCAGAAGCGTCGCGCGGAAGCCTGCAGCAGCATGGGCCGCGATTATAGCCGGGGGTATCGGCGGCTCACCGGCATTCCTCCAAATGCCGTAAAATATCATCGATCATGAGCCCCAGCGCGCATGACGCGATCCTCGTGCGCGGTGCGCGTCAGAATAATCTTCGCAATCTCGACATCGATCTGCCGCTCAACGCGCTGATCGTGGTCACGGGCGTGTCCGGTTCGGGCAAGTCATCGCTGGTGTTCGATACCCTGTTCGCCGAGGGACAGCGGCGCTACGTCGAGACTTTCTCGCCCTATGCGCGCCAGTTCCTCGATCGCATGGACAAGCCCCAGGTCGATCGCATCGAGCACATTCCGCCCGCCATCGCGATCGACCAGGTCAATCCGGTGCGCACTTCACGCTCGACCGTGGGCACCATGACCGAGCTCAATGATCATCTGAAACTGCTGTTTGCGCGTGCGGCGCGGCTGTACTGCCGCGGCTGCGGCAACCTCGTGCGCCGTGATCATGCGCAGAGCATTGCCGACGCGCTGCCCGCAGCCCTGGCAGATCTTGACGCGCCGCTGCTGCTGATCTGCTTCCCGGTGCCGCTGCCTGCGCGCATGCAGCTCACGCAGCTCAAAGCCGAGCTCGGCAAGCTCGGCTATACGCGCTTCCAGCGCGAAGAGCCGCGGCTGCTGAGCGTGATCCAGGATCGCTTGCGCCTGGATGGCATCGAGCGCAGCCGCCTGATCGAGGCGCTGGAGGCAGCTTTGCGTGCCGGCCACGGCCGCATGAGCGTGCATGCGCTCGATCGCAACGGCAGCGAGCAGCGGGCGTTGCGCTACTCGAGCGATCTGCACTGCGCGCAGTGCGACCTGCATTACCAGGATGCGACACCGGGTCTGTTCTCGTTCAACTCGCCAATCGGCGCCTGCGAGACCTGTCGCGGTTTCGGTCGCGTGATCGGCATCGACTACGGACTGGTGATTCCCGATGAGGGCAAGACCCTCGCGCAGGGCGCGCTGCGGCCCTTTCAGACTCCCTCGTACAAGGAGTGCCAGGACGATCTGCTGCGATTCGCGAAAAGGCGCGGCATTGCCACTGACGTCGCCTGGCGCGAGCTGCCGGCGGCCGCCCGCCAATGGGTCATCGAGGGCGAAGGGCCCTGGAACAGGAAGGTCTGGTACGGCGCGCGCCGCTTCTTCGAATGGCTCGAGAGCCGCGCCTACAAAATGCACATCCGCGTACTGCTGTCCAAATACCGCAGCTACACGCTGTGCCCGAGCTGTCGGGGTGCGCGCCTGAAACCCGATGCGCTGCTGTGGCGCCTCGGCGAGCTGCCGATCGATAAGCTCATGCAATTGTCGATCGAGCGCTGCCGCGCCTTCTTCGAGCAATTGCAACTGCCCGCGCCGCTGGACGCGGCCGCGGATCTGCTGCTCGGTGAGGTGCGCTCGCGCCTGAAATTCCTGTGCGAGGTTGGACTGGACTACCTCACGCTCGATCGTCAGTCGCGTACGCTCTCGGGCGGTGAGGTTCAACGCATCAACCTGACCACCGCGTTGGGCACCTCGCTGGTACACACGCTGTTCGTGCTCGATGAGCCCTCGATCGGGCTGCATCCGCGCGATATGCAGCGCGTGATCACGGTGATGAAGCGCTTGCGCGATGCGGGCAACAGCCTGCTGGTGGTCGAGCACGATGCGCAGATCATGCGCGCGGCCGACCTGATTCTCGATCTCGGCCCCGGGGCCGGCGAGCATGGCGGGAGCATCGTGTGTTACGGCACGCCGGGGCAGGTCATGGCGCATCCCGAGTCGGTTACCGGCGCCTGGCTTGCTGGCCGCCGCAACCTGCCGCGCTTGCGCGCGAACCCCGCGGCGCAGAGCGCGGCAAAGCATGGGGCGCAATCGATTCGGCTCTATGGCGCCAGTGAGCATAACCTCAAGCAGCTCGACGTCGAGATTCCGCTGCATCGCCTGGTGTGCCTGACGGGCGTGTCGGGTTCGGGCAAATCGACGCTGGTGCAGGGCGTGCTTTATCCGGCGCTGCAGCAGGCGCATGGCAAGCCGACTGAAGCGCCGGGTGCGCACCTGCGCCTGGAAGGGGCTGAACTCATCCAGGCAGCGGTGCTCATCGATCAGACCCCGATCGGGCGCACCACACGTTCGAACCCCGCAAGCTACGTTGGGGCCTTCGATGAGATTCGCGCGCGCTTTGCCGCCGAGCCGGAGGCGCGATTGCGTCGCTATACGGCCGGGACGTTCAGCTTCAACAGCGGCCGTGGTCGCTGCCCGGCCTGCGGCGGCAATGGCTTTGAGCACATCGAGATGCAGTTTCTGTCCGACGTCTACCTGCGCTGCGGCGAGTGTGACGGTCTTCGCTACCGCCCTGAGACGCTGGAGATCCGCATCCGCGGTGCCGGGGCTCGACGCGCCAATATCGCCGAGGTGCTCGCCATGACAGCCACCGAGGCGCTGCATTTTTTCGCCGACGCACCCGCGGTGCGTGCGCGGCTGCAGCCCCTGGTGGACGTCGGGCTCGATTATGTGCGGCTCGGACAGCCGGTACCGACGCTCTCGGGCGGGGAGGCACAGCGCCTCAAGCTCGCCGGCTATCTTAGCGAGGCCATGCTCCAGGGCGCCGGGCGCGCTCGGGGCGGCCGCTCCAGGGGCGCTGGCGCGCGGGCCAGCCCGGGCGCGAGCGGCGCGGCGGCCGGTAAGCTCTTGATCTTCGATGAGCCAACGACGGGCCTGCATTTCGAGGACATCGCGCGGCTCGTGCATGCCTTTGGCCTGCTGCTGCAAGCGGGCCACTCGTTGCTCGTCATCGAGCACAACCTGGATGTGATCGGGGCAGCCGACTGGATCATCGATCTGGGTCCGGAGGGAGGCGAGCACGGCGGTGAGCTGCTGGCTACCGGTACCCCTGAGCAGTTCGTGCGCGCGGCGCGCCACGGGCAGGGCCGATCGCACACCGGCCGTGCATTGCTGGATCACGCCGCCGCCGGGGTGTCGCAGCGGGTGGCCGAGCCGGCACCCGCACGCCAGTACGCGCCCGCAAGTCCGGGCGCCGACGCGCATGAGCAGATCATCGTGCGCGGCGCGCGCGAGCACAATCTCAAGGGCGTGGATGTCGAGATTCCACATGATCGCTTTACGGTCATCACCGGCGTATCGGGGTCGGGCAAATCAACCCTGGCTTTCGACGTCCTGTTCAACGAAGGACAGCGCCGCTATCTCGAATCGCTCAATGCCTATGCGCGCCAGTTCGTGCAGCCTGCCGCGCGACCCGATCTGGATGCCATACACGGCATTCCGCCCACCGTGGCCATCGAGCAGCGCGCGAGCCGCGGTGGTCTCAAGAGCACGGTGGCCACGCTGACCGAGATCTATCATTTTCTGCGCCTGATCTATGTGCGCCTCGGCACGCAGTTCTGCCCGGACTGCGAGCTGGCCATTGCACCGCAAAGCCAGGACGCGATCGTAGCGAGCCTGCTGCGCGAGTTTCGCGGGCAATCGGTGCAATTGCTCGCGCCCCTGATTGCCCATCGCAAGGGTCACTATCGCGAGCTTGCGCGCTGGGCGGCCGCGCGCGGCGCAACACAACTGCGGGTGGACGGGAAATTCGTGCCTACAGAGCCGTTTCCAAGCCTCAAGCGCTTCGTCGAGCACGACATCGAGTTCCCCGTTGCCACCGTCGTGTGCGCGCCCCGGGAAGAGGCGGCGCTGCGCAGCGCGGTCGCGCAGACGCTGGAGATCGGCAAGGCAGTCGCGCACGCACTGGCGCCGACGGGGCAGCTGCGCATCTTCAGCGCGCGGCGCGCCTGCCCGAATTGCGGCCGCGGCTTTCCCGAGCCCGACCCGCGGCTGCTGTCCTTTAACTCCAGCCAGGGCTGGTGTCAGAGCTGCTTTGGTACGGGCGTGCGCGTTGCGAACTTCGAGCCCGAACACAGCGGCGAGGAAGCGCAATGGCTCGAGGCGGCGAACGACGAGCTGGGCGCGAGCCTCGCGGCCTGTCCGATCTGTCATGGGGCGCGGCTCAATCCGACCGCGTTGCATCTGCGCTTTCACGAGCGCTCGATCGCCGAGCTCACCGCCTTGCCGGTTACGGGGCTGCGCGCGCTCTTCGAGCGTCTGCAGCTGTCGGCGCGCGAAGCGAGCATTGCCCGCGATGCGCTGGCCGAGATTCGCGCGCGCCTGGCATTTCTCGAGCGCGTGGGCCTGGGCTACCTCGCGCTCGATCGCGCCGCGCCGAGCCTCTCGGGTGGCGAAGCACAGCGCATCCGGCTTGCCGCGCAGCTCGGCTCGAACCTGCAGGGCGTCTGTTATGTGCTGGATGAGCCCAGCATCGGTCTGCACCCGCGCGACAACCAGGTACTGCTCGATGCACTCGCAAGCCTGTCGGCCGCCGGCAATACGCTCATCGTCGTCGAG
The DNA here is from genome assembly GCA_049515055.1 of Steroidobacteraceae bacterium. Classification (GTDB taxonomy): domain Bacteria; phylum Pseudomonadota; class Gammaproteobacteria; order Steroidobacterales; family Steroidobacteraceae; genus FEN-1191. The sequence goes on from JBEKUL010000051.1 coordinate 8,966, forward strand.
CACGATGAGGAGACGATCCGGCGCGCCGATCACATCATCGACCTGGGTCCGGGCGCCGGCGTGCGCGGCGGTGAGGTGGTGGCTGCCGGCACCGCGCGCGAGCTCGAAGCCAACCCGCAGTCGGTGACCGGCCGCTTCCTCGCCCGACCGCTGATGCATGCGGCCGCTCCGCAGCGGCTCACCGACCGGCGCAGCCAGGCGATCGAGATCGACTCGGCGTGCCTGCACAACCTGCGCAACATCGACGTGCGCATCCCGCTGGGCAGACTCGTGGTGATCACCGGCGTGTCCGGCTCGGGCAAGTCCTCGCTCGCCCGCGATGTTCTGTATACGAATCTGCGTGCGCTCGTGGGTGCCAGGAGCGCACCGCCGCTCGTGGGCATGCGCGCGATACGGGGCGTGGAGCGCGTCACGCGCGTGCTCGAGGTCGATCAGGCTCCGATCGGTCGCACCCCGCGCTCCTGCCCGGCCACCTACATCGGCTTCTGGGATGATATTCGCCGGGTATTTGCCGGCACTACCGAGGCGCGCGTGCGCGGCTACGATGCCAGTCGCTTTTCCTTCAACACACCCGGCGGTCGCTGCCCGGACTGCGATGGCGCCGGACAGCGCACGATCGAGATGAGCTTCCTGCCCGATGTAAAAGTGCGCTGCGAGCGCTGCGGCGGCAGCCGCTTCGATCGCGAGACACTCGAAATCAAATGGCGCGATCGCTCCGTGGGCGACATCCTCGCGATGAACGTCGATGAGGCCCTGGAATTCTTTGCCGCGCACCCGCGCATCCGCCGGCCGCTTGCGCTGCTGGCCGACGTGGGCCTCGGCTATCTGACTCTGGGGCAACCGAGCCCGACTCTGTCCGGCGGGGAGGCCCAGCGCATCAAGCTCGTCACCGAGCTCGCGCGGCTGACCGGCGCGTCGCGCCGGCCTGCATCGGGCGGCGTGGCTCGCGCGCGCGCGCAATCCGGGCATACACTCTACGTGCTCGATGAGCCCACGGTCGGGCTGCACATGGCCGATGTCGAGAAACTGCTCGCCGTGCTGCACCGGATCGTCGATGCCGGACATTCGATGATAGTGATCGAGCACAATCTGGATGTGATGGCTGAAGCAGACTGGATCATCGATATGGGACCGGAGGCCGGCGCGCGGGGCGGGCGCGTCGTCGCGACCGGTCCGCCGGCGGCGATTGCGGCTCAGCGGGCCCGTTCTCATACCGGTCAGGCCCTCGCGCGCTTTCTGGCACAGCGCACCGTTGCAACCCGCGTGGCGGCAACGCCATGAAGCACAATCTGGTGTGCTGGAAATGCGGCGCCGATCTGGCGCACCTGAGCTTGCCGCTGTCGCGGCGCGACGAGTGCTCGCAATGCCGCGCTGAGCTGCACGTGTGCCGTATGTGCGCAGACTACGATCCGAGCGTCGCCAAGCACTGCCGCGAGCCGACGGCCGAGGAAGTCAGCGACAAGACGCGCGCCAACTTCTGCGATTTCTTTGTGCCGCGACCCGCCGCCTATGTGGCGCCCGACCTCAGCTCGGCCGCGCGCGCGCAACTGGAGCTCGAGAAGCTGTTCGGCAAGAAATGACATTCTGCGCCGCAGGCGCAGCGGCGCGGCGCGGCGCGGCGCGGCCCGATTTTCTCAATCATCCGAAGGAGCACTGCACAATGAGAATCCGACACAGAAACTGGCTCGCGAGCGCAGCCCTGTCACTGCTATGGCTCGCGCCGCTGGCGGCCCACGCCGACCTGCCTGGCAAACATCCGCTCTATCTGCACGCGCTGTCCGATCTGCGCGCGGCGCGCTGGCTGATCGAGCATCGGCCGGGCGATGCGGCGGTCAGTGCGCAGGAGGATGTCGGCATCGTGGAGATCGATCGCGCCATTGGCGAGATCAAGCATGCCGCGATCGATGACGGCAAAGACATCCACGACCATCCGCCGATCGATATAGCGGCGGGCCGCCCCGGGCGGCTGCACAAGGCACTGGAGCTGTTGCGACGAGTGCGTAATGACGTCGCCCGCGAGGAGGACGATCCGCAGACCCGGGGCCTGCGCGACCGGGCTTTGCATCACATCGATGAGGCCATTCACGCTACCGAGCACGCGATTGGCGATGCTGAAAACGGCCGCTGATTCAACGACTTAGAGCGAGACATGGTACGCCCGGGGAGCCGGGCGTATCATGCCGCGCGGCCAAGGGCTGCGAAGACAGCCGCAACAAAACTGCAATAAATTCGGCATAGGTTGTCGAAAAGCTCGGGAGATCGCAAAGCATGAATATCGACGCTTCGGTCGTTGCGGCCGAACGGGCCGCTGTCGGCCCGCGCCTGGACTACAGAGCCGGACCCGGAACAGCCATTATTTTCATTGGGTTACTGGTCGCCGGCGTGCTCTTCACGGGCTACAGCCTCATGAGCGACGTCACCCAGGCGGGGATCAAGGCGGCGAGCATCGCATCCTACCTGCTGCTGGCCGGGGCACTGCTGATCGCTTTGGGCTTCGAGTTCGTCAATGGCTTTCACGATACGGCCAATGCCGTGGCCACGGTGATCTACACCCATTCGCTGCCGGCGCAGATGGCGGTGCTATGGTCCGGCCTGTTCAACTTTCTGGGCGTGCTGGCCTCAAGCGGCGCGGTCGCCTTCGGCATCATCTCGCTGCTGCCGGTGGAGCTGATCCTGCAGGTGGGCTCGGGCGCCGGCTTCGCCATGGTGTTCGCGCTGCTGATCGCGGCGATCGTCTGGAATCTGGGCACCTGGACCCTGGGATTGCCGGCCTCCTCATCGCATACCCTGATCGGCTCGATCGTGGGCGTAGGCGTGGCCAACGCGCTCATGCACGGACGCGATGGCACCAGCGGCGTGGACTGGTCGCAGGTGACCAAGGTTGGCGAATCGTTGCTGCTGTCGCCAGTGGTGGGATTCGCGGCCGCCGCGCTGCTGTTTCTGGCGATGAAGGCGGTGATCAAGAACCGGAAATTGTTCGACGCGCCCCGAAACAATGCGCCGCCGCCCTGGTGGATTCGCGCTCTGCTGGTGCTGACTTGCACTGGGGTCTCGTTTGCGCACGGCTCCAATGACGGCCAGAAGGGCATGGGCCTGATCATGCTGATCCTGGTCGGAACCGTGCCGCTGGCCTATGCGCTGAACCGTGCGATGCCGGCCGGGCAGGTTACGCAGTTCGCTGCCGTGGCCGAAGCCACTCATCTTTCCCTGACCAGAAATCTGCCAAGCCCCGCACCACCGGCAAGCTCCCCGGAGCAGGCGCGCGATACGCTCAGCCTCTACGTGCGCACCCACCAATACTCGCCCGTCGTGCTGGCCGCCCTGAGCGATCTGAGCTCCAGCATCGGTGAGCAGGTCCGGGCCAGCGAGGGATCGCTCGGCCGCATACGCTCCGCCGTGGTGCCCAACGTGCGCAATGACATGTACCTGACCTCAGAGGCCATACGCCTGATCCAGAAGGACACGCAGGTCGGGCTCGATTCGGTCGCGAGCAGCGATATCAAGCGCTTCAAGACACAGATCGATGCTGCCACCAAGTTCATACCGATGTGGGTTAAGGTGGCCGTGGCCATCGCTCTGGGCCTGGGCACGATGATCGGCTGGAAGCGCATCGTGGTGACCGTCGGGGAGAAGATCGGCAAGGCGCACCTGACCTACGCCCAGGGCGCCAGCGCCGAGCTCGTAGCCATGCTCACGATCGGGGCCGCGGATAGCTTCGGGCTGCCGGTATCGACTACCCATGTGCTCTCCTCCGGGGTGGCCGGCACGATGTCAGCGGCCGGCTCGGGCTTGCAGATGGCGACGGTACGCAACCTGCTACTGGCCTGGGTGCTGACCTTGCCCGCCGCTATCGTGCTGTCCGGCTCGCTCTACTGGGTGCTCTCGCACGTATTCTGAAGGCGAGGGCGTTTCAGGTGCCGAGGCGCTCGGAGAGGCGCTCCAGCAGCCGTCCGAGGCGCGAGGAGCGCGGCTTTTGCGCAGCGCGTGGCTGCTGCGCGGTGGTGTCGTTGATCGTGGCCGCACGAGCGTCGTCAATCTCGAGCTGACCGGCGCCGAGTATCTCGAGGGTCTCCTCCAGCGTCAGCGGCCTGGCCCTGGCGCGCCCGTTGAGCTGGCGCGTGGAGCGAAACTTGGCGCGCTTGCCCGGCGGGCCCGCGCGCGGCCCCGCTGCCTGCCTCTGCGCCGCGGACTTGCGCTGCGCATCGTCGATGAATTCGAAATTATCCTTGGCGATCGGCTCTTGCGCTGGGCGAGCCGCCGGCGCTGCCGGCGCGCCCGTCGGGCTGGCCAGCGCCTGCGCGGCAGCCAGCTTCGCGCGCTCGCGCTCGCTGGCCGTAACCGGGACCACCGATACCGTTGAGAAATCTGAGCGCACATAGTGCGCGACCTGCTTTGCCGAGACCGCGTCGGTAAAGAACCCGAGGCGCACGCCATACCAGCGCCGCCCTTCCCGATTGCCTTCGGCGCCGTAAAGGGTATAGGCGCTGAAGATTGCAAGCTGGGGGATCTTGGTCACGTCGATCGGCTGCACCGACCAGATCAACTGCACGGCGAATGCCGGCTTGTCATCACCCGGCGCTGCGGCAGTGGCGCTGGTGAGCTGACCGCGCGCGCCGCCTTCGAGTAGCTGCAGCGCCGTGGCGTCGCTGATCTCGGAGGAGCCCTTGACGCCGGGCGGGGGCTTGAGCTCCGGGATCACGCGCAGCGTCGCTGCACCCGGCACGCTGTCCTGGCTCGAGCCGGTGTCCTCAAGAGAGGCGATGACGGCACGAACATCGCTCAGTGCGCGAACGGCAGCCTCCTGCTCTGAGTCGGGCAAATCGGCCTGCCGCGCTAGCGCGGGTCCGGCATCCGGCAGCAATGCGAGCTCGGCCGGTGGCGCAGCGCTCGCTGGCGCGCTCGCCGGTAGTGATTCGCTGCGCACCGCTTCGGTCTCGGAACCCGCGCGCGTCAGCGCGCCCGGCGTGAGTGACTGCGTCTGCGCTGCCGCTTGCGCCTTGGGCGGCGCCGCACGCAGGCGTTGACCCGGGGCGAGCCCGGCCCAGGCGCCCGGATAAATCTCGCGCACGATATCGAGCAGACGCTCGGCCTCTTCCTGCGTATCGAAATATCCCATATGCAGGCGAAAGCGCTCGCGGCCTTCTTCGCGCCGGCGCGACATGAAAAAAATAAATCGCTTGAGCCCGGCGTGGTCCGGTTGCGTCAGCGCCGCCGGTGAGGTGGCGGCGCACAGATTGATGACAAAGAGATTTCTCGCCGATGATGCCGGCGCAGCAGCGCCGTTCGACACCGCGGAACTCTGTCGGTTGAATTGAGTGACCTGTTGCACGCCCTGTTCCCCTGTCGCTCGTATAAGAGCTGCGGCGTCCGGATCCATGCAACGAGGCCGTCACGCAGGCCCAAGACGCTCGACTCGCGCGTTGGCCCGGTGGCAACCCCGCTATCCCTAAGTGCTCCGGGACCGGTGGCTTTGCGTCCCTGTCTTGCGACAGGTTTGCCCTTCGAGCGTGGAGTCTGACAGTTTGAGAGGCTGCGTCAAGGTCGAAGTTCAGGTGGATTTCACACTGGCGCGCAAATCGCGACGCAGCGAATAATTCTGTCAAATGCGCGCGATTTTTTTTGCGATGCTATCCCGCAGCGCGCTGCAAGCAGGGCTCAGCCGGCCGGCGCGCAGCGAGCAGATCCGTAACTTCGCTCGCCGTGCCGGGGCGCGCGAGCACGTAGCCTTGCGCGATATCGCAACCGCGCTCGCGCAGAAATTCGAGCTGATCGAGCGTCTCGACGCCTTCGGCGATAACCTGCTTGTCGAGCGCATGGGCCATGTGGATGATCGTCGATGCGAGCGTCGCGGCCTGTATGCTCTCGGGAACTTCCTGCATGAAGCTGCGATCGATCTTGATCGCGTGCACGGGCTGCTGGCGCAGATGCGTGAGCGAAGAATCGCCACTGCCAAAATCATCGAGCACCACGCGCACGCCAAGCGCGGCGAGCCGGCGCAGCGACAGGCGCGCCTCCTCTTCGGCAAATACGGCTTCGCTGACTTCGAACTCAAGCGTCTGCGGCTGAATCTGGTGGCGCTGCAGGGTCGCGTTCACTACGTCTGGGAAATCCGCCTGGCGCAACTGCTGCACCGATACGTTGAGGGCCAGGCGCGCGGGGGCGATGTCCTTCTCGCGCCAGATCGCCAGTTGCTGGCACGCACTCTCGAGCGCCCAGACACCGATATCAACGATCAGTCCGCTCTCCTCGGCCGCGGGTACAAAATCCTTTGGCAGCCGGATACCATCGATCGGGTTCTGCCAGCGCAGGAAGGCCTCGAGCCCCACGAGCTCGCCGGTGCGCAGCGCATATTGAGGCTGATAGTAGAGCGCGAACTCGCGTCGACGCAGCGCGTGGAACAGACCGCTTTCGGCCAATGGCGCGGCTGCGCGCGCCATCATGCTGTCGAAGAACACTGCCCGCGAACGGCCACTGTCCTTGGCCTGATACATCGCCAGATCCGCATAGCGCATCAGCTCATCGATAGTATTGCTGTCGTCGGGAAACAAGGTGATCCCAATGCTGGCGCGTACATGATGATCGCGCCCGGCGATGCTCACGGGCCGCTGCAGCAGCTCGATGATGCGCTGAGAGATCTCGCTGGCGGATTCGACCGAGGCGAGGTTGCGCAGAATCACTGAGAATTCATCGCCGCCCAGGCGCGCCACGGTGTCGCCGTCCTTGACGCAGGAGCGCAGGCGCTGCGCGACGATCGTGAGCAGCTGATCGCCCGCGCTATGCCCTACCGAGTCATTGACCTTCTTGAAGTGATCCAGATCCACGTACAGCACGGCGCCGCGCTGCGATCCGTTCGCGCAGCTGGCCAGCTCCTGCGACAGGCGGTCGCGGAACAGCAGCCGGTTGGGCAGCGAGGTCAGCGAATCGAAGTGTGCCTGTCGATACAGCTGCTCATCGCGGGCGCGATTGGACAGCGAGATCTTCAGTCGTTCGGCGCATTGCGCGCCGTAGCCGAGCGCTCGCTCCGACAGCGGTGCGGGATGGCGCGAACCCACCGACAGGATGGCGGCAATGCCCTCGCCCACGATGATCGGCCAGAGGCTGAATTGCGTGGCGTCCAGCGACTGCAGTGGCGCGAGGAAGCTGTAGCGATCCGCCTCGTCGCGGCTGACGCTGACGCCCTCAGGGTGCGCGACCAGGCTTGCCAGCACTTCCTGGTCCACGTTGATGCGCGTGACCGGATAGTCGGCGCCGTCGGCGCCGCCAACGAAGGAGCGCGCATAGCCCGGCGCGTCGCGGTCGATCAGCACCACTACCGCCACGTGCGCTCCGGTCACGGCGCAAACCCGCGGCAGCATTGCATCGAGCGACTGTTCGAGCTCCATCGACTCGAGCAGCAGCCGATCGATCTGCGCCAGGCGCACCTGTGCGCCGAAGCGTTGCTCGACCGCGCCCAGCGCAAGGTTATAGCGCTGCGCTATGCGGCGCGGGGCATCCCTCGCGCCTTCGGTGTCGACACGTTGAAATCGCAGTTCCTCCAAGGCGGTCAGCGCGGCATGCAGGCGCGAGAGCACCGGTTCCCAGCAGCGAGCCAGGTAGCAGGCCGCCAGCGCCGTGCACAGCCCTGCGAGCAATAGCATCGGCGCAATGACGCGCGCGAATGGGTGCAGCAGCGGCTGCAGGTCGCTCAGTCGGGCGTAGCTCACGACCTTCCAGGGCATGGCGCGCAGACGCGCGGCCCCGGTGAAATCCAGTTGCACGACTGCGCTGTGCCAGGCACTGCCATCCTGCTGCCAGTCGCGCTGCACCGGCTCCAGGGGGTTGCGCTGCCCGATCGCAGCGTGCGCGAGACTACGCAGCTGTTCGGGCGCGATCTCTGCCGATCGGTACAGCTCGCGCCCTGCCATATCGAGCACGGCGATCGCGGGGTGATTGGGGCCAGCCTGCGCGCCCTGCCAGAGCCAGCTGGGCGCAAGCTCGAAGAACGCGATCTGCCGAGTGCCGGCGCTGCTGACCATGTGGGCCAGGTAGACGTTCAATGCGCCGTTTGCCGAGGCGACGATCTTGAGCAGACTCTGGCCGCCGATCAGGGCCAGCCGGTCTGAGGGTCCGAAGCTCGGCAGATTGGCCGTCGCAGCATCATCGGCTTCGACATCGGCATCGATGAAGCGAGTCTGCCAGGGCAGGAAGAAGATGTTGCCAAAAGTATCCGATGCCAGCACCCGCTGGCGCAGCACCGTGTCAGCCGCGCCGGCGTCAGGGGCCGCCAGATACTGCACCATGGCGTTGGCCATCTGCAGCCGCGACAGCAGTTGGCGCGCAAAACCGGGTGCCACGCCGTCGATGCGCTCATTGAGCTGCGCATCACGATCCGCGGCGATCGCCCGCACCGCGATCCAGCTGGCCGCAGACAGCGCAATGAGCAGCACCAGCGCGATCGTCGCGGCCATACGCCAGCGCATCGAATAAAATGAAACCCGGCCTGTATGCATTGCCTGTTGTCTGCCTGGTCCGCGGGCGCAAGCGCGGAAGCTCTGAACAGCGATGAATTTACTGGCAACACATCGGTGCAGTGGAGTGCGCAGGCCCTCATTCTTACAAAAGCTGCAGCGACGAGTGTCGACTGCGTCACACTCGTGCGCTGAGGCGCGTTGAGCTCGCGGCCAGCGCGCGAATGCCGCTGTAGCTGTAGCGATTCACACCGCGCCGGCCGACACGCGCGGCACCGAGCATGGCCGCCGCCACCGTGTCGGCCGCAATCGCGCGATAAGCGCTCCAGCGACCGAGCATGAGCGGGTTCAGGATCCACATGGCCGCTTGCGCGACCGATTCGAGCGGGCGGGTGATGCGCCGCGCACCGAGCAGTATCGACGGGGCAAGGATGTCCAGTGCGCGAAAGCGCAGCGCCTCGAGGGCCTGCTCGGTCTCGCCCTTGACGCGCAGGTAGAAGTTCCTCGAGGCCGCATCGGCGCCCACCGACGAGATGAACACGAGCCGCTCGGCTCCCGCGCCGAGCGCAAAACGGGCAAAGCGCACGACCAGATCATGATCGATCTCGCGAAACGCAAGCTTGCTGCCGGCAGCGCGCCGGGTCGTGCCCAGACAGCAGAAAGCATCCAGACATTGCAGCCCGGTGAGCTGCGCCTCGAGCGGCTCCTCAAAGCGCACGATACGGTTGGCCAGACGCGGATGATCGAGCACCAGCGGCCGGCGCGAGAGCGCGTGCACGCGCGCGTACTCGCTGGCGTTGAGCAGCAGCGGCAACAGGCGCATGCCGACCAGCCCGCTGCCGCCGGCCACCAACGCGATTCTCGACCCATCGACCATGCCGCGGATCCTAACGCGGCTTGCCGCTCAATGCGCAGCCCTACAGTCCCAGTGTCAGCTGTCCGCTAGGGTCCGGGCGCCTGAAATGGTGTACCGGCAGTACGCGCTGAGGCTCTGTGGATAAGCCGTGACGCCTGCAGGCGAGCGCGAATCGGTCGTGCAAGAGCTGCGCCCACGGCCCGCTGCCGCGCATCCGGCTGCCGAAACGCGGATCGTTCTCGCGGCCGTTGCGCGCAGCGCGAATCAGCGCCATGACGTGCTCGGCACGCTCCGGCACATGCTGATCGAGCCATTGGCGAAACAATGTCTTGAGCTCGTGCGGCAAGCGCAGCAGCACATAGCCGGCGCGCAGCGCACCGGCCGCGGCGATCGCGGCGACGATGCGCTCGATCTCCGAGTCGTTGACCGCGGGGATGATCGGGGCTACGAGCACGCCGGTCGGAATGCCGGCCGCCGCGAGCTCGCGCACCACCCGCAGGCGCGCAGCGGGCGAGGCCGCGCGCGGCTCGAGCGTGCGCTTGAGCTCCGGATCGAGCGTCGTGACGCTGATGAACACGTTGACGAGTCCGTCCCTGGCCAGGCTCACGAGCAGATCCAGATCGCGCAGGATCATCGTGCCCTTGCTGATCAGGCTCACCGGATGGCGCGTGCGCTCGAGCACTTCGAGCAATGAACGCGTCACCCGCAGCTCGCGCTCGAGGGGCTGGTAGGGATCGGTGTTGGCGCCGATCGTGATCGGCTTGACGACGTACGCGCTGTGACTGAGCTCCTGTTCGAGCAGGCGCGCGGCGTCGGCCTTGTAGAAGATCTTGGTTTCAAAATCGATGCCTGGAGACAAATCCATATAGGCGTGCGAGGGACGCGCGTAGCAGTAGATGCAGCCATGCTCACAGCCGCGATAGGGATTGATCGATTGCTCAAATGGAATATCGGGCGACTGGTTGTGCGCGATGATCGAGCGCGCCGGTTCGGGCCGCACCTGTGTCGCAATCGAGTGCCCGATCTGTTCCTGGTACCAGCCATCCTCCACGCTCTGGCTGCTCTGCTTGCGAAAGCGCGCCGGCGGATTGCTCAGTGCGCCGCGCCCTTCGTACGCGACGCGCGCGCAAGGGTGCTGCTCGGGCGCGCTCTTCGGGGGGTCCATAGGCGTGACTGTACATACATACAGTATCAATGTAAACGGTCCAGGCGCCGCAACTCGGGAAACAGCCCGATCCAGCCGGCCGCCACGGCCAGCGTCAGCACACCGCCGAGCAGCACCGCGCGTACCGCGCCGAACCAGCGCGCCGTGACGCCCGACTCGAATTCACCCAGCTCGTTGGACGTGCCGATGAACATCGAGTTGATCGCACTGACGCGGCCGCGGATCGCATCGGGTGTATTGAGCTGCACCAGGATGCCGCGCACATAGACGCTGAGCATGTCGCCGCTACCGAGCAGAAACAGTGCGGCGAGCGAGAGCGCGACGCTGCGCGAGAGTCCGAAGACGATCGTACAGACGCCGAACAGGCCTACCCCGCCGAACATGCAGGCCCCGGCATGGCGATAAATCGGCCGCAGCGCCAGTAGCACCGCCGTGAGGGAGGCGCCGACGCCCGGGGCCGAGCGCAACAGCCCGAGCCCCTGCGGCCCGATGTGCAGCACCTCAGCAGCGTAAATGGGCAGCAGAGCCGTGGCGCCGCCGAACAACACCGCGAACAAATCCAGCGATATGACCCCGAGCACGAGGCGCTGGTGCAGCACGTAGCGCAGACCTTCGAGCAATGCGCGCCCCGAAGGCAGCGGCGGGCCCGGCGCGCCGGTTTGCGGCCGATGCGCGCCGAGCGAGAACATCAACAG
>JBEKUL010000052.1:0-19792 GCA_049515055.1 Steroidobacteraceae bacterium
TTCGATCACCAGGCCGAACTGAATCGTCTGGTCGAGATCCCCATCGCCGGGGGCGAAGGCAACCGCGGCCTGCACGAATTCCGCCTGCTGCTCGAGCGCGGATGCTTCGATATCGTGCAGCCTGAAATCCTGCTCGAAGGACCCATGGAGATACGCAAGATTGCGGTCATCGCCGAGTCGATGAACAAGATGATGGTGCCGCATCTGGCGGACGGCAGCGTAGGGACCGTCTGCAACATGCATTTGATAGCCTCTCTGCCGAACTCGAACTATCTGGAGATCACGCACGATTTGCCGCTGCTCGACTACTCCAATCGCCTGGTGATCTTTGAAGATCCGCCCGTGCTGACCAAGGACGGCTACTTCAATGTGCCGCAAAAGCCCGGACTCGGCGTCACGATCAACAAAGATCTGATTCTCTCGTAGCGGACCGCAGCCCGTGTCTACCACTTGTCGATTGGTGCGTAATGCTGCCCTGGCGGCCTGCGCGCTACTGCTGCTGGCGCACCGGCCGGCGCTCGCCGACGATACGCTGACCTTCATCCTGGGCGACAAGACCCCGCCGCTGATGAACTCGCTGAACCTGATCGCGCAGGGCGCGGGGTTCTACCAGATTGAGCACCTGACAGTGACGACCATTCTGGTGGACGGCACGGACAAGGTCGTGCCGGCCTGCGCGCGCGGCGAGGCCGACATCTGCCCGATCGGGATCGAAGCGGCAATCCAGGCCTACGACCAGGGCCTGCACATGAAGATGTTCCTGACGCGCGCGTCGAAATTCGGCTACGTCATCGCCGTGCTCCAGGACAGCCCGATCAAGACGCTCGCCGACCTGAAGGGCAAGACGATCGGCGTGCATACGCTCACCGGCTCATCGCCGGTCCTGACGACCCAGTCGGCACTCGCGACGGTCGGCTTGATGCCGACCGACTACAGCCTGGTGGCGATCGGCATGGATGACTCGGCAGCCAACGCGCTCAGTTCGGGCAAGGTGGCGGCAGCAGCACTGCCGCTGTATGAGCTGATTCCGTACATAGTCGGCGGCATGAAGCTGCGCATCTTTCATCATCCGACGCTGAAGAATTCGGCCAACGCCGGTTATCTGGCCTCGACCTCGATACTCGCCACCAAAAGGGTGGCAGTCGGACACTTCGCCCGGGCGATCGTCAAGGCATCACTTCTGGTCCACTACCATCCGGATGCCGCGGCGCAAGCCATGCTCCGCGCCGTGGGCAAGCCGTTTACGCCCGAGGACGTGCAGCGCCGGACCGCGGAACTGAATACCTGGCAGGATGATCTGCCGGCGGCGAACCCTGAGAGCAGACGGATCGGCGCGCCCTCGCTGCCGGGTATGCAGGCCTACCTCCACATCCTGGAGCAAGCGGGCGCGATCAAAGCCCACATTCCGGTGAAGGATATCGCTACCGATGAACTCGTCGCGGTCGCCAACGATGTTGATCGCAAAGCGATCCAGAACTATGCGAAATAGCCATCGCGGCGCGCCACTCGGGCGTGTCGTGATGAGTCTGCGCTCTGACTAGCCACAGCTAGCGCGTCTTCACGTTGAAGAACCAGAACGGAGACTCGATATCCTTGAACCAATGCGGTGTTCCGGCCGGGATGACGACCACATCGCCTACCGAGATACGCCGCGACTCCCCGCCGATGATGCTGGAGCCCATCTTGGTTTCGTTGAATGGCCGGCCATCAGGAAAGGTCTTCGGGGTAGTGTCGTTGGACAGCTTGCCCCCGGTGACGAGCGTCGCGGATCCTTTTTGAATGTAGATGACATCCGTCCACTCCATGTGGATCTCGGCGTCCAGGACTTTGGTACGCGAACTCGCCTTGACCCTGAAGCTCTCCGAACCGTAATCGCTGTCGAACAGCGTCTCGCCCGGCCGCTCGTGATTGAAGGTCGCTTCCACTTCCTTCTTCGAGAAGTACCGCACCGGCGGCACCGGCATCATGGTTACCGCCGAATTGCCCGATGGGACTTTGGTCGCTTCCGCAGCTGATTGGGCCCGGGCCACGCTCGCGCAGATGAGCGGCACGATGGCCATCCATGCTGCTGCTGCTGTTGCTTTCGTCATTCCGGATCTCCTCGGTCTCGGTTTCATCTCCGGTTCACTCCATCAGCAGGGCCTGGCGCAGTTCTGCCATCGTCGTGGTGCGCGGTCCATGCAGCGGCACGAGCATATTCACATCCAGCTTCAGGCGCATGATGTTGTCGTACAGGTTGAGCATGTACGGGTTCACGTACTCCCCGCCGATGGTGTCGATCCGCGGCGCCGAAAGAGCCTCGGTGTTCCACGCATCGACCTGGACCAGGATCTTCTGCGCCGGCAGGTAGACCATGACAATGGCGTCGCTGTGCGCGGTCCCCACCTGCTCGTAGATCTCTACCGGACGCCTGCGGTCGCTTAGCACCAACCTGCCATGGGTAACGGGAAGAAACCTGGGCGTCTTCTTCGATAACTCGAGCCGGTCCGGATTCAGCGTGTGCGGCGTGCGCCAGACGCGCTCGAAGAATTCCTGATTCATCGGCAGCGTCACGATCGTGGCGCCCTCGTCCACGTAGGTCCGTACGCCACCCGCATGATCGAAGTGCACGTGCGTGTTGACCAGATAGGTGATCTTCTTGGATGGAATGATCTCTTTGGTCTTCGCGATCACGGCCAGCGAGCGCGCCTCGTCCAGCGGCGCGTCGATCATCACGATGTGATCGCCCTGATCGATTGCGACACTGTGCCACTGAAAGCCGCGCAGCCAGTACACCCCGTCGGCCAGCCTGTCCGCGGTGACTATCACCGCAGCCGTCATGGCCTCGCGCATGCCATCGGGCACCGCAATGACCACAGGAGGATTGACCTTGAGCTCCGACACCCAGATTTCCAGCCGCACTTTTCCGCCCTGAGTGCGCACGATATGGCTCGGGAACATTACTCCGCCAAAATCGCGGTATTGCGTAAAGCCAGCTTCACACAGCGTGTCGCCGAGAACCGGGTTGTCGATCCAGTAGTGAACGATGTATACCTGGTTGCGGGCGTTGATCTTGCCCACGACCTTGTGCTTTCCGATCATGAAGCTCAGTTCAGTTCCGCCACCATTGGTCGGCTTGGAGGTGGCGTGGTTGGCCGCGGCCGCCCTGAGGAAGCCCTGCGGAGTCGCCCAGATCTCCATCGTGCGCTCTTCGGCGTTTTTCGCATCCGAAATGGCGGTGACCGCCAGGCCGGTCGCCGGACCACCGGGAGCCCCGAGCGTCCAGGCGACGCCTCCGGCTACGAACTCCTGCGCCCCTTCTCCGCCCCTGTCCCCCGCCATCTGCGGCACCGGGCGCCAGCGCGTGGGATCGACGATCTGCGTGGTCGCGCGCTGAATGTGCGAGGCGACCGCGTTGTAGTCGATCGACGCGGTGTAGCGGGTGACCTCAAATTCCGGCGGGGGAGCATTCGGATTGGGCTCCTGTCCAAACTGGTACCACTTTCCGGTCCCCGAAAATTCGATCGATTGGATGTGATCAGCGCCGAGTGCTGCCGTCGCCCCCGCCAGCGTTCCCGCCGCCCCATCGGCCGCCGCGGCCGCACCGGCCGCGTGCGCCACCAGTGCCCATAACATCGCTCCGAGGGCCCGCTTCATGTCCCCAACGACGCGCTCGCGGTCGTCGACCTGGCGCTGCCGATGCGTGCACCGCTGTCCACTCGTGCGGGTGAATTGGGCGGCACGCGGGCGGCCGGTGCGCTCTTTGGCGGCTGCTGATTGATACGGATGATGGACTGCATGCTCGAATCATTGGGTAACTCGGTGCTGCCGGCCGGAGCGCCGTTCTGCTGCATAAGATATGTCACCACGTCCGTCGTGCTCGCACCGCTGAGCGTGCCGGGATTGTCCAGCGGCATCGTGCTGCGGATGCGCTGTACCAGATCGGCGATCGACTGATCTTCCCAATCCGCCATGAAATGCGCACCGCCGAGCTCCGGTACCTCGTCGTGGCCCTCCAGGTCATCGCCGTGACACTTGGCGCAGTGGTTCGCATAGACCGCCTTACCGCGATCGGCCTGGGCGGCGGTATAGATGCCATTCCAGATCGAACGCTGCGGGGCGCCCTGGGCGTGCAGCACTGCGCAGGCGCCCAGTATCGCCCACAGCAAAAACGCGGCGAGCCAAACGCAGGGCCCGGATCTGAGCTCAATCACCGGAAGGCAGTCGATAGGTGATGTAGTCGCCCGAATAATTGCCGCCCGAGACGGGCACGACGATGTATTGCTTGCCGCCGTACGAGTACGTCATCGGGTCTCCGCTCTGCGGGGCCGGCATCCACACCGCTCCGACTTCCTTGCCCGTCATCTTGTCATAGGCATGCAACATCGCCCCGCGCGGATGGCCGGGCAAGGTCGAGAACTGCGGATCCCCCGCAATGACAAGGCTCTTGGTCACCAGCAACCCGGGCCCTCCGATCTGACCCGTCTTCGGGATCGTCAGGCCCCGCAGCGCCGGGCTGTTCTTGATCTCATCCGGAGTGTCGCCGTGCACGATCTGCCATCTGAATTCGCCGGTGTCCATGTTGACTGCCGTGATGGTGCCATAGGGGGGCTTGAGCAAGGGCAGCCCATCGACGCTCGTGCGCACCGGAGGACCGGCCGGTTTTTCCTGGCCGAGCTTCGCCAGGATCGCGTTTACTTTGGCCTGATCCGCGCTGATGGCCGGTGCATCCGAGGCGTCACCGGCGCCCGGACCGCCCTGGATCACGAACGGTCGGCCCGCGACGCCCTGAACGTAGCGGGCATCCGAAAATCCCGGCGGCGGCTCGATCAGACCATGCACGGTCGTGCTGCCGTCCCCGGCAGGCACGAACACCGTGTGCGTCTCAGGATCAAAGGCCCCACCTTCCCAGTTGGTGCCGTTGGCGGCGCTGTCCATGCTCAGTGTGCCGAGCGGGCCCTCGACCTTGCTGACTACGGGCGGCGTGAAATTCGGGCCGATCTTGAAGTGCGAAATCACTTCCAGCGCCTTGGCATGCAGCTCGGGCGTGAAATCGATAACGTCCTCCATCTTGATGTACTGGCGCGCGTAGGGCGCCGGCTTGGTGGGGAAAGGCTGCGTCGGGGACGTCTTCTCGCCCGGCACATCGCTCTGCGGCACGGGCTTCTCGATGATCGGCCACACGGGCTTGCCCGTCACGCGGTCGAGCACGTACAGAAACGCCTGCTTGCCAGGCTCCGCGACCGCCTTGATCGGCTTGCCGTCGACCACGATGTCGATGAGCATCGGCGGTGAGGTGGCGTCCATGTTCCAGATCGGATGGTGCACCATCTGGTAATACCATTTGAGCTTGCCGGTGTGCAGGTCGACGCACACGATGCTGTCGCCGAACAGGTCGTTACCCGGGCGCGAGCCGCCGTAGACGTCATTGGTCGGGTCTTCGACCGGCAGATAGACATTGCCCAGCTGCGTGTCCACCGTGACGCTGGCCCAGGATCCAGCATTGCCGTTGACGTCGGCCGAGCCGTTTTCCCAGCTGTCGTAGCCGACCTCGCCCTTCAGCGGCACGTTATGGAATGTCCAAAGCAGCTTGCCGGTCTTCACATTCCACGCGCGCACCAGGCCCTTGGTGTTGTTCTGCGTCGTCGGCTGCATGCCCTCCTTCATCGAAGAGCCGACGATCACGATATCTTCCACCAGCGTCGGGGTGGAATGAATGCCGAGCTCACCGGTCTCCAGGTCGATCTGCTTGTACTTGCCGGGCTGTCCCGGGATGCCGGTCACGGCACCGATCTTCATGTCGATCATGCCGTGATCACCGAACGACTCGATCGGCCTGCCATTCTTGGCATTCAGTTCGACCAGCCGGAAGCCGGTGGTGATGAACACGATGCGCTCATCGCCTTTGCCGTCGGTCCAGTACGACACGCCGCGGCCCGAAAGCTGACGGGGCGCATTGGCGGCGCGCGCGCCTTCGTTCAGGCTATACATCCACTTCACTTCGCCCGTGCGGGCATCCAGCGCCACTGCATCGCGGCGCGAACCGGCCGTGGTGTAGACGGTGCCGTTGATTTCCAGCGGCGTGCCTTCGAGCTTGTATTCCGGGCGCGCGCCGAACTGGTCGGTCTTGAAGTGCCACGCCACTTCCAGCTTGCTGAAGTTGGAAGCATTGATCTGATCCTGCGGGGAATAGCGCGAGCCGGTGGGATCGGCGAAAAACATCGGCCAGTCGCCTCTCGCGGTGGAGGGCTGACCATAAGGCTTGTCGACCGTGGTCTGCGCCCAGGCGTGGGCGGGCAGCAACACGGCTGACAGCGCGACCGTCGCCGCTAAAGTGAAGGCAGAAGAGAATTTCGACATGGTGTTGCGTCTCCGGTCCGGTGCGGCCTCGCGGGCCTGCTGTCTGCTACGTTGTTATGAAATCAATCCAGCCTGCGAAACTGGTGCTGCAATCGGGAACTGTCCCGCCGCCTAGGCGGCGGCATCGCTGGATACGTCGGCCGCGCGATGCTGCACCATGCGCGCCACGTCCGGCATGCCCAGCAGCAGTATTTCCGAGATTTCGGCGGCCTTGAACTTGACGGTTTCACCGGTATCCAGATACACGGCGGTATATTGGCGGAAGGTCTGTCCTTCGATCGAGCCCCGCCCGGACAGCACCAGGTAGATGCCCCGGCCTGCCGCCGTGAAGGTCGCGCCAGGATGCAACCGGTAGCTGGCGCAGCGGATCTTGCAATCGCTGAAAGTCCCCAGTGCCTTCTCCTCCACGCCGTCAGCACCCTCAAGCGGCATCCACCGATAGGCCCTCGGGTTCATGAGCACGGGCCTGCTGTATTGCGGTGTGGGATATACGAGCTTGCGCCCGCAGGCCTGTTCCCAGATGGCCTCGAATCCGTCCGTGTTCTTCTTCCCGGGAGCGCCGGGATTGCGGCGAAATACGCCGTCCTGGAACACGCCGATCTTGCTTAATTCACGCTTCGCCTCCGCCAGCTGCTTGGTGGTCAGCAGCCCGGAACCACTGGGTCCGCCGAACTGCAGCGTCGCGACGTAGGAGGGATCGACGTCCGGTCCCTGCGGCCCGTAGTGTGTTCCCTCCGGAAAATATCCGATCACTCCGGGCGTCATCTTGCCGTCGTGATCGAAGTCGCATTCACCCTCGATCTGGACCCGGAACTGACAGAAATTGTGCCGGTGGCGCGGCGACTCGAAGTCCCCGTACTGACGAAACAGCCCGAACTTGAAGTTGCCCGGGGATGCCGGATCGCCGAAGAGCAGGAATTGCTTGCCGACCTGGCCCGAACGCACGCCTTCCCCGGCATTCTTTTGGACGGGCACTTCATCGCCGTGAACGATTTCCATTTCCATCTCCTGTGAGACTGTCCCGTCATGCGCCTCAAGGCGAAAGCACTTCGAGCGAGCGATTCTTCGACGGCGGACCCATGAGTCCAATGAACAGCGCCACCAGTGCCATGCTTCCGGCGATCAGCAGGAACACCCAGGACACGCCGAAATGACCCAGGATATAGGCGATCAGGAAGCCGCTGAACGTGCCGCTGATGCGGGCCCAGCAATAGACGAATCCGACCGCCTGCACGCGTATGCGCGTTGGAAACAGTTCTGCCTGGTACGCATGAAAATTATAACTGAGGATCGCCGCGCTCAGCAGTTCAAAACCCCCGATCGGTATGATGATGTAGGGACTGCGAAAAAACGCGAATGACAGGCCGGCCGCCGCGATGGCCAGTGCCGACCAGACGATCTGCCATTTGCGTTCGATCCTGTCGGCGAACGTCAAGCACATCAGGGGACCCAGGGGTGCGACCAGCGCCATGCCGAAGGTGTAGCCCAGACTGTGGCTGATGCTGACACCCCGGTGAACCAGGAAGGTCGGCATCCAGTTGATGAAGCCATACAGACCGATCCCCTGCAGCACATGGAAAATGCTGAGCATGAGGGTACGGCCTCGATACTCACGGCCAAATATCTGGCTGTAGCGTCCGACCGTGTGCGGCGGCCGGTGCGTGACGGGCCGCGGCGGCGGCAAAGGCCTGCCTGTTTCGCGCTCCACGCGCCGCTCGAGCGTACTGACGATCTTGTCTGCTTCGGCAAGCCTGCCATGGGCCGCAAGCCAGCGCGCACTCTCGGGAATGAACAGCCGCAGCGGCCACACCACGATTGCACCGAGGGTTCCGATCAGCACCACCCAGCGCCATCCCTCCAATCCCAGAAACGCCTGCGGAACCAGCAAGAATGCCATCAGGGCCGCCATCGGCTGGCCACTGGAGTGGATCGAATTATTGATGACGAATGCCCTACCGCGCGATGCTTTCGGAATCAGTTCGCTCAGGTAGGAGTCGATGGTGATGACCTCGAGTCCCATGCCGATCGCCATCATGAAGCGCCAGAAAATCAATCCGCTGGCGACCGTCTGCAGCGCCATGATCAGACCGCAGAGGCTGAACCATACCAGGCCGAACGTGAAGACCGTGCGGCGACCGAACTTGTCGGCCAGAATGCTGATGAAGGCGTTGGCCAGCAACATGCCCATGAAGGTCGCGCCTGTGAATCCCGCATAGCCCTTCAGGCTGAAGAAGCTTTCCGTCGTCGCCTTCAGGATACCGCTGTGCACGAGGCTTGGCGCAATATTGCTCCCGGAGCTGAGCATGTAGGCGTCGAAGAAACCGCCTGTACAAAGCAGCACGATGAGCGTCCACACCGTCCTGCTCGAGCCCAGTCGGTCAAGCCTGGCGCCAATCTCTGGAAGTCCCACGTCGGTACCTTCCGCGGAAGCTTCCACTACTGTTCCGCTGACCTGGCTCGTAGACATCATTCCCCCTTAGATTCTTGGTCTTATCCGCAGTTCGTACCGCAGCGCCGTTCAATCTGCCACGACCCGGCCATAAGCGCCACCGGCCGCGTCCGCGATCCCGACATAATCCGGTCGCGACGCCGCTCAGGCGTCGAAGCTTGCCGGGCGCCCGCTGTCCGAGGATTGTTCGACGGCACGGATTAACCGGTGCGCCGTGACGGCGTGTGCGAAGGCCGGTTCAAAGGGCTTGCCCTCGGTGATCGCAGTGGCCAGACGCGCATATGCCTGGGCGACATTTCGCGGCGGACCGGCGGGCACCGCATCCGGAATCAGGGTAAAGCGCTCCGGCGTCTCGAGCGGCGAAAAGGCACTCTTTCCCCGTGCCACATAGAGCTGGTTGGGGCCGTGGTAAATACTGGGGTTGTGCTCCGGCGCACCGGGGGCGGCAGCGATCGACAGGCTGGCTTCCCGACCGTAGATCTCGAAGCTTCGCTGGCCGTCCGGCTGAGCCGGCACCGCTGCCACCAGAAACGAGACTTGGGCGCCACCGACCAGCCGGCCGGACACGCTGACCCAATCGGGGGAATCTACCGGCACATCTTCGCCCGTATCAGTGTTGCGCCATTGGGTGACGGTGGTCGCCAACCGGGCTGAAACTTCCCTGAAAGCGCCCAGCACGAAGCTCAGCGCATCCATCGAGTGGCCGCCGCCGATAGTGAGAATATTGCCGCCCTTGCTGCGCTCGCCTTGCCAGATGCGGCCGTTGCCGCGCCGGGTGATGGCTTGGCTGATGTAAGAAAAACGAACCGCGAGAATCTCGCCGATATATCCCTGCTGGATCAGCTCACGCGCGTACATCAGGGTCGGGTCGCTGTGCGCCTGAAGCCCCGCCGCCGTATAGAGCGAGCGTTCATCGGCCAGAGCGGCCATTTGCTGCGCTTCCACGAGCGTTGCGCCCAGCGGCCACTCGCAGTACACGGCTTTACCGGCTTGCAGGGCCCGCATGACCAGGTCGTGGTGAGTCGGCACACGCGTCACCACGGTCACCAGATCGATATCGGGACACGCCAGCATCGTGTCGAAGTCATGAAACGCCAGTTCGGTGCCAAATGCGGCCTTCGAAGCCAGTGCCGTCTCTTTATGAGCCGTGCATACGGCCTTGAGCTCGTAGCCGGGCAGAGCGTGCAGTGCCGGTACGTGCGTGCGGGCGCCCCAGCCGCTGCCGCCAACAGTCACCGTTGCGCCCACTATCCCGACGCGAATCTTCTTATTGGGCAAGCGCCGTCCTTTACCGACCCCAGGGCGTCACACTAGGACTGTACCTGCTTGGCGCGCGGTTTGTCCGGATCGGGTGCAGGCGCCATGATGGTCAGGTGGATGGTTTCCTCATCGAGGTTCCAGAAGTGATGGGGAACGTTCGCTGGGAAGATCATCAGCGTTCCCGGCCCGACCGGATACGTCTCGCCCGCTATCTTGACCATCATCTTGCCGCTGATCAGGAACATGAACTGATCGTACTCATGCATGTGCTCGCCACCTGGTGTGCCGCCATGGGGTGGCGTGCGCACATAGTTGACGGCACAGCTCATGACATCCGAGTTGCTGCGGTCGAGCAGCCGCTGATTGAAGCGCGCCCGGTCCAGATTGAACTTCGCAAAATCAATCTGGCGCAGATACTTCGAGGCGTCGGCGCCGGTCATTGCGGGCTGGCCGCTCAGGCGGCGACCGTCGTGCGCTCCCGCTCATGCTCGCGCGCCTGCCGCTCCCACGTGGCCCGGGCATACATCGGTAGCGAGAACACCAGAAACTCCGCCCCACTGGCGCTTTGGATCGGCTTGGTCCGAAGACCTTCCGGGATGTAATAGCAGCTGTGAGTATCCAGCTCCTTGCCGTCGTAGCTTGTGCCACCGCGCAACACGCAACGAATTTCCGGCGCGGCCAGCACCTCGCTGGCGATGGTTGTGCCGGGCGCCAGACGCCACAGCGCGGCCGAGGTCTGAAATTCCGTGAAGCTGCCCAGATGCTTGATTTCCACGCCCGGCCGCTTCAGATCCGGGAGCCAGCGAAATGCCGCGGTGCGCATCACGATAGGGGACTGATACCGAGGCTTCGAATAGGGCATCGGCCGTCCCATGTACTGCTCCCAGACGGCCTCGTAACTATCCTGGTTGATGGTGCCGCCTTCCGGGTTCTTGATCTTATAGACGCCATCCTCGAAATAACCGCCGGCCTTCTTGAGCGCCTCGATCGCTACTTTCTTTTCTGAATCCCGTATGCGATAGGTCCCATTCGGGCCGGGAAACTGCATCACCAGCAACGTCGCCGCCCCCTTCTGCGTCAGCGGGCCGTAATAACATCCCTCCGGAAAGTAGGCGCACTCACCTTCGTGAATTTCTACGCCCTTGGCGACGTTCATCTCGCCGGACACGAGGTAGCGGAACTGGTCGAAATTGTGCCGATGCCGCGGCGAGTAGAAGCCGTCGACTACCTGATCGCGGCCGAATCGCAGGTTGATCTCCTGTATCCCGGTGTCGATCGGATATAGAGCCACGGTCACATCCGGACTGCCCTCACCCTGGAGCCCACGACCGCGCGTAGTCCCGACCTCGCGGCCCTTCGTCTCGTCGAAGCGGAAGGTCTGAATTTCGACTCCCATGTCTGTACTCCTGTGCATGCGATGGACAAATCAGCGGTAACAGGCCTCGCCAGTAGACTCACTATGGTGCCAAATCCAATCTGCTTCATCAATGAATGCTCTGCGGTCGAAAATCTCAGCAGAATCAATCCCTTTCAGCCGCCGTCGCGTGCCAGCGCACCCCGCAGCTCCGCGGTGCGCCGCGATGCCTCAATCATCATGAAACCGATATCCGAATGGGTGGTCACGAACCTGGCCCCTTGACGGATGAACCGGACCTGACGGGGCACATCCCGGTCGCCACCGAAGCCGGCGAATTTCCCGTTCGCCACAGTAACCGAGATGATCCGTTCCACGGCACTCACGATCTCCGGGTCGCCGAATGCACCGGGTTTCCCCATGTCCAGCAACAGGTCATTGCAGCCGATATGAAGGACATCGATGCCATCGACCGCGGCAATCTCCTCGATGTTCTTCAGGGCTTCGCGGCTCTCGATCATGCAGACTACCAGCGTGCTGCGCATCAGGGCTGGCATGGCTTGCGCCAACGGCACTGCACGAAAATCGAAGTGCACGTACCCGCCGGCAGCCGAGCGCTTGCCGAGCGGCGGGAACCTGACGCTACTGACGGCCTTGCGGGCCTCGGCAGCCGTATTGATGTCTGGAAACACGATGCCGCTTACGCCTGCATCGAGCAGCAGCGAGGTATCCGGATCTTCGCAGCTGCGAACGCGCACCAACGGAGCCACGCCGCATTCGCGCGCCACCAGAGCGATCTGCGCCAGAGATTCCAATGAGAACACGGCATGTTGCGTATCGAGAAAGAGGAAGTCATGGCCGGTTGACCTGGCGATCAACGCGATCTCGCCGGACCGGGTCAGACGCACGTGAAAGCCGAGTGCAACCTCTCCCGCCCGCATGCGCTCCAGCACCGGATTTACAAGAGTTGGCGAGTTCGTGGACGCGATTGACATGCGAGCATTCTCCACAGGAATGTACTGCATCGGGAGGAAATATCCATGATCCGTAACGCCCTCTTCGCAGCAGCGCTGGCAAGCGCCGCCCTTGCCGGCCCGGTCCGCGCCGCCGAGCCCACGCTGAAAATGGTGAGCATCGACATGGAAGGCGGCGGGGGCACGCTGTTCGTGACGCCGGAACGTCGCTCGCTGCTGATCGATACCGGTTCACCGGCCAAAAGCGGCGTGACTTACGGGCTCGATGGCGCCCGCAGCGGCGTCGACCGGATCGTGGCAGTTGCCCAGTCCCTGGGCATCAGCAAGATCGATTTTCTGATCATCACCCATTATCACGCCGACCATATCGGCGGGGTCTTCGACCTGCTGGTACGCATGCCCGTCGACACCATCATCGACCACGGGCCGAACCGCGACGTGCCGATCCCGGAGGAAGCGCCGGACTCGATTGGCAATCGCATGGTCCGGGACAGCAGCGCAAATTACGCAAGATATCTCGAGGCCATCAGGGGCCATCGGCATTTCGTCGCCAAACCGGGCGATGTGTTTCAGTTCGGTACACTGACCGACACGATCGTCGCCAGCGACGGCCACGCCATCGCGACGGCATTGCCGGGGGCCGGTGGCAAAGGGGCATTGTGCAATACGCCGCCGATGGCGGCCAATGGCGGCCTGGAAAACGAAAAATCGGTCGGTTCGATCCTGCGCTTTGGCAAGGTCACGATCGCCGCATTGGGCGACCTCACCTGGAACCGGGAGCATGATCTGTTCTGCCCGATCAATAAGCTGGGGCATGTCAGTGTCCTGATCGTCACGAATCACGGCATGGCGGTCAGCAGCAACCCCGCATCGATCGCGGGCATGCATCCCGACATCGTGATCCTGGGCAACAGCGCCTCCAAGGGTGATGTGCCGGCGACCATCAACACGATCAACGCCAGCAAGGGGCTGCAGGGATTCTGGAAACTGCATGCGTCCACTGCCGATGCGCAGCTGACCGGCGATCCGGTTTTCATCGCCAATCTGGACCCCGCACCGGATCAGGGCTACAACATCGGGCTGGATATCAGGCGGGACGGCCGCGTTACCGTGACCAATAGCCGCAACGGATTCACCAGGACCTATCAGGTCCACTGAAAGGCAACACGTACCCCTAAGGTATTTTCCACTAGACTTCACCTCATGAATCGCAAGCTGACCGACCAGCAGATCGTCGCGACATTCCGCGATCTGAGCGCTCACAGCAAGCGCGTCAGCGGGCGCGCACTGCGCGCAGCGCTGCGGCAGGAGTTCGGCGTGGCGGGCAAAACCGATCGCATATTTGCGTTGTATCGAGCGCTCAAGGCGCCGCCGAGCGCCCAGCCGGCTGACGTGCTCGAGCTGCGCGAGCGCATTGCGGAAAAGGACCAGCTACTGACCGCTGCGCTGAGCAGGGCTGAGCGCTCGGAGGCACGCGAGGTCGCACACCAGGATCGCTGGGCCAACGAAATTCACAACTTGCGCCAGACGGTCGAGCAGCTCAAAAGCGAGGCCGTACGTCGCAAAGAGCTCGAGGCGCAGGTGTTGCTGTTGCATCGCGAGCTTCAGGAATTGCGCGGTCGGCTTGCGCGCCTCGGAATTCAGACCCCGCACACCGAAGCCTGAGCAGCCGCGTCGCGCGTCGTCTCGCGCGTGTATATTTACGGGCATGCAACTGAATCCCATTCACGTGACGCGTGAGTCGCTGTTGCACGCGCTCTACGAAGCCGCAGAGCTCGAGCACAATCTCATGTGCACTTATCTCTACGCGGCCTTCAGCCTCAAATCGGGCGTCCAAGAGGGGCTGAGCGTGACCGAGACCGAGGCGGTCGCGCGTTGGCGCCAGCAGATCATGGCCGTGGCGGTGGACGAGATGAGCCATCTTGCGGC
This sequence comes from Steroidobacteraceae bacterium, assembly GCA_049515055.1. GTDB lineage: Bacteria > Pseudomonadota > Gammaproteobacteria > Steroidobacterales > Steroidobacteraceae > FEN-1191. The sequence goes on from JBEKUL010000052.1 coordinate 14,306, forward strand.
CGTTTGGAACATCACGTCGGCACTGGGCGGGATGCCGCGCTTCGGGCGTACAAACTTTCCGCTCGATCCCGGCTACCTGCCCGCCAACGTCGTCGTGAAGCTGGCGCCGTTCGGCGAGGCAGTGTTGCAGCACTTTATCTATCTGGAGCGCCCACACTCATCCAGCGAGCCGGAAGGAGCGGGCTTTGCGCCCGAGCGCCTTTATCTGCGCGGCGCAAGCGCTGCGCGCCTGACCCCCATGGCCGTCGACTATGAGACGGTTGGCGACTTCTATGCGTTGCTGAAGACGAGCGTGCGCGCGCTCGTGCAACGCCTGAGCGAGTCGGCAACCTTCGTCGGCGATCCGGCATTACAGCTCTCAGAACAAGAGCTCAACCTACCCGGCACAAAGCGCGTGGTGTGTCTGAAGACAGCGCTGGCCGCGTTTGACGCGATCGTGCTGCAGGGGGAGGGCGCCCCCGATCATTCGGCCGGCTCACATTTCGAGCAGTTCACTGCCATACGTGCCCAATACCAGGCGCTCAAGGCAGCTAACGCGGGCTTTGCACCGAGTCACCCGGCGGCGACCAATCCCGTGCTGCGCCAGCCCCCGCGACCCGAGGGCAGAGTGTGGCTTGAAGCCGAACCGTCGATCGAGACCGTGGATCTCGCCAACGCTGCTTATGGTTTGATGCTGCGGCTGCTGGCGTATTCCTACGCAGTGCCCGCGCCGCATCCCGACAAAGCCTTGGCGGTTGATCTTGCTGTCGGCCTCATGCGCGCTGCCGCGCCGCTCGGCGAACGCGCCGCGCGCTTGCCGGCTGGTCCGTCGAATCCTCATTGCAACGCCGGCGTGTCCTTCACCGCACTGCGCGATGCGGCTGCGTTCGTGCCGGGCGTCGGCGCGCGTCGCTTCTTCATCGAGCGGCTCTCCGAGCTCGCAAGCGCCGCCGCGGTCATGGAATCGGACCAAACCGCATCCAATGCTACCAGCGCTGATGACCGGCTCGCCCGCAGTGCGCGCGCTTTCGAGGCGCTGCGCCAGCGCGGCGCCAAAGGCTTCGATCTCTCGGCCCGGCTCACCGTGGCTCCCGCCGTAACGACCGGCTCTGGCGCAACCGGCCCCGCCGCGAGCGCCCCCGCTGCGAACGGCGCGAATGAGCCGGACCTCATCGTCGATGGCGTCGAAACCGTCGATGGCCATGCGCTCACGTTGATGTTCGAGGCTCGCCGCTGTATCCATTCGCGCTTTTGCGTGACCAGCGCGCCGACCGTTTTTCTCGCCAACGTGCAGGGCCCCTGGCTGCATCCCGATACGATGGATGCCGAGCGGCTCGTTGCTGTCGCTGAGCAGTGTCCCTCGGGCGCGATCCGCTACCGGCGTAAGGACGGCCGACCGGATGAGGGCCCGCCGCCCGTGAATCTGGCGGTGATCCGTGAAGCCGGTCCCTACGCGATTCACGCCCCGATGCTGATCAACGGCGCCCCCGCCGGCTTTCGCGCAACGCTCTGCCGCTGCGGCGCCTCTAAAAACAAGCCTTATTGCGATGGATCGCATCACGAGGCGGGTTTCATTGCGACCGGTGAGCCGCCGAGCGCTGCGAAGATAGATACGGCGCCCGTGCGCGACGGCGTACTCGCGCTCGATCCGCAACCGGACGGTCCCCTGAAAGTCAGCGGCAATCTTGAAATCATTTCCGGTACCGGGCGCGTTGTCGCGCGCGTTACCACGACCTGGCTGTGTCGTTGCGGTGGCAGCGCGAATAAGCCCTATTGCGACGGCACCCATGCGCGCATCGGCTTTCACGCCTAGCTCGTTCAATACGCCGTGAGCATCATGTCGGTCTGCGGCGTGATCGCCGTGCCGCCCGGACCAGTGAACTGAATCGGCACCGCTTCGGCCTGCAGCCCGGCGTTTCTGAGCACCGCAAAATGCAGGTGCGCGCCGGTGGTAAATCCGGTAGCGCCCGAATCCGCGATGTATTCGCCGCGATGCACGTACTGGCCGGGCTGAACGCGCACTGAGTCCCAGTGCAGATGCGCATACATGCCGATCGTGCCGTCATCGTGCAGAATCTCGATCATGTTGGCCTGATCGAGCATTACCGCTGTCGCTGCGCCCCTGAAGCTGTCGTGGCGCAGATTGATCACCATACCCTCGCGTGCTGCGTAAACCGGCGTTTCATCGGGTAAGGCAATATCCACTGCGTACAGCGAATCCAAAGTGTCGTGCGTGAAGCGCATCGGATAGGCCTGCGTGATCCGGAAGCTCGAGCCGATCGCGAAGGGTGCGCGATAGGGCTCGTGCGGCCGGTGCTGCGCGCCCGGCGTGCCCAGAACCCCCTTCCAGGAGTAGCGCCAGCCCGGCGCGCCGTTGCCCTCGTGCGTCGCCTGCACGATGGCTTGCTCGGACTGCGGCGAGAGCACCACGTGATAGACCGCATTCGCGGGAAGCTTGAGGTTGCGCGCATCGAGCAGGCGCACTTCAAACTCCGCCGCGCAGCGGCACTCGTTGACGGCACGCAGCTCCAGATGCTCGCCGTCGGCGACTTGCTCGACGTCGATTCGCGGCGTCTTGCTCTCGAGCGTGATGTTGATGGTTTCAGTTTTGGCCGATTCGGGCTTCTGCTCGGAGTAGACCAGGTTGCCGCTGGCGTCGCGATATTTGTAGATCGATGAGTCCGCGTGAACCCCGCCAGCGCTCAGTGCGCCGGCCGCGAGCAGCAAAGCCGCACCGACGCCCTTAGCGGGTACCCGGCGCCAGCTCAGTGCGCACCAGCTCAGTGCGCGCCGGCTCACTGCGGGCAAGCACTGTCCATGGCGCTCTTCGCCGCTACCCGCTCGGCCTCTATTTCATCATCGGAATAGTAGACGCGATTGCCCTGCTCATCGGTCCTGAACAAGCGCCCGCCCGCGGTAAAGGTGGCAAGGCGACTGCGCGCGGCATCGCAACGCTGTTTTTGCAGCGCCTCCTGGGCGGCTTGCTTCTGCTGATCGGCCGCCGCCTGCTGCATCTGCTTCATGTCCTCGGACGATTGTGCACTTTGCATCGCCTGTTCCTTCGTCAGCCGGGCGGCTTCCTGGGCGTTCGGCGCCGCGACCTGCACAGTGATCAGCTGCGAGGCCGACGATATCGGGTGATCCGAATACACGACGTGGCCCTGGGCATCCACGGTCTTATAAACATCCGCGCCGATTGCGCACTGTCCGACGATGCAGACGAGCGCCGCGTAGAGCATCGCTGGCCCACGCTGCCGCAAGTGGCGCATTCGTTGATGAAGCATCGCGGCCTGCCCTAAGCCACCGGCGGCGGCTGACGCTCCAGGCGCGGCAGAGCCCCGTCGATGCAGGCCCAGGCCGGTGCCTGGGAGGTCCAGATCGTCAGTGCGGGTGCAACGAGGTTTGGATCATCCAGCGTGCCCACGCGTACAAATATCAAATGTGGCCGCGATTCTGCCTCGCTGAATAAATGCACCCCGCAGTTCGGGCAGAAGCGCCGATGCATGACATTGCCGCTGTCGGCGATGCCGCGATAGTCGCGAGTCTCCCCGCGCACGCTGAAGGACTCGGTGCGAAAGCAGGTATTGACCGTGCCGCTGCCGGCCCCGATGTACTGACAATAGCGGCACCAGCACGCGCGCGTAGCGATCGGCTCGGCGCTGCTCTCGTAACGCACGGCTCCACAAACACATCCGCCGGCGATGGTCATGCTATGCGCTCCTGTTGATACGCCTCACGGCACTATAGGGACGAGCAGCGCCGAAGGATGCATCTTGTCGTGGTAGATCACGTTCGTTGCCTTGACCGTAGTGGTGCTATGCGCCTGGTTCTCGCCCGTATTCAGATTACGGTCGAAGCGCGGGAAATTACTGCTGGATACTTCCAGGCGCAGTTTGTGCCCCGTGAGGAACACATTGCTGGTGGACCACAGATCCAGCGTGACGTGATAGGTCTGCCCGGGATTCGCCAGCTCCGGCTTCTCGTTGGAATTGCGATATCGCAGCCGCAGAATTCCGCTGGTGAGATTCTGCGCATAGCCGTTTGGCCAGACGTCCACGAGCATCCCGGTAAAATCGGTGTCCACCGCTGAGCTGCTCACGTACAGATCAAGCGAGATCGGTCCGGTCACTTCGGTGTCCTTCGCAAAGGCGGGCAAGGTATAGACCAGCACGTCATTGCGCGCCTCGGCGGGCCTCTGGTCCTGCGGTCCAACGCCCGTGGGCAGTGGCCTGCAGCACAGCGGACCACCAATGGTCTGCACCGGGTTTTCCGGATCGTAGATATATTGGTCCGGCTTCTCTGCGGCCGGCGCTGCCACGCTCAAAGAGCCGTTCGCGTGCAGAAAGTAGCGCGTGATATGCGCGCGCGCGAGCGGCCAGCCGTCTTCGTCGCGCCATTTATTTGCACCCATCACGAAAATGTGCACCGGCTTGCTGGAAGCGAACTCGTTCTGCACGCCCTTGAACAGATAGTCATACCAGCGCAGCGTGGTCTCGTTCTCGTCAAAATGCGAGCCAGGCCCGAAGTCCACGTCGCCGATTTTCGGTCCATTGCCGGCGTGGCCGCCCACAATCACCATCAGTTGCTGGCCGTGACGGGCCGTGTCCGTGCCGCCCAGTGCCTTGATGCCCATGTAGTTGCGCAGCGAGCCACCCTGGAAGATGTCGTACCAGGCGGCAATGTTCAGCGCTGGCACTGCGATGTCGGCGTAGTGATTCTCGATCGAGATGCTTCTCCAGTAATCATCAAAGCTCGGATGATCGAGCCAGTCGAGCAGATACGGCGCCAGCCTGGCGCTGGTCTTGCCCGGCGCTTTTTGCTCGGGGCGAAGCAACGGATAGTCGGCCACCGGCAGCGTCATGATGCCGATGAGCGGATCGGTACGGCTCGCGACGTCCCGATTCAGAGTGTCCGCTGCCAGTTGCGTGGTCCAGGACTCGTCGAACCACTGCTCCAACGCACCGCCCTGATAGGTCCAGTTTTCGTGATAATTGCTCGCCGTGACGACAGGGCAGATGCCCGCAAGGTGCGGCGGATGAGCGATTGCCGTCAGCATCTGCGTCGCGCCCACATATGAGCCGCCGAACATTCCGACCTTGCCGTTGGAGTAGGGCAGGGCAGCGGCCCATTCCACGGTGTCATAGCCGTCATTCGGCTCATTCTTGAATGGATACCAGGTGCCTTCGGAGGTATAGCGTCCGCGCACGTCCTGAATGATCACGACATAGCCGCGGGCCGCACCCTGCAGACCAAAAGCGACGGCATTGTTCTTGTCGTACGGCGTACGCGTCAGGAGTACCGGAAACTTTCCCTCCGCCTCAGGCCGGTAGATGTCAGCATGCAGCTTGACGCCGTCACGCATGGTGACCAGGACATTGCGTTCATAAGTAACGGTATTTGGCGTCGCCGATCTTGCTGGCGATGTCAACGCAATGGCGGTCAACGCAAGCGTGATCAAGCCATGTTTTTTCACGTGTATGTCTCCTGCGGGATCGCGGCCCGTTCATC
>JBEKUL010000053.1:0-19744 GCA_049515055.1 Steroidobacteraceae bacterium
GCGCGCAGTTGATCCTGATTGGCCGCACGGTATCGAAGCTCGAGGAGGTCCACGGTCTGATAGGGGCTCTGCAGCGTGCTGAGGCCAGCATCGCGCCGCTGGACCTCGAGCGTGCGATCGCGCGCGACTACGATGAGCTCGCCGCGGCGCTGCAGAGCCGTTACGGGCGACTGGACGGACTGGTGCATAACGCCGGGGTGCTCGGTTCGCCCGCGCCGATCGAGCACTACGACGTGCCGACCTGGTGCCGGGTGCTGCACGTGAACCTGACGGCCGCATTCGCGCTCACGCAAGTGCTGTTGCCGGCGCTGCGCGCCTCGGCGGACGCCTCCATCATCTTTACCAGCTCCGGCATTGCCCGCCGGCCTCGCGCCTATTGGGGCGCGTACGCCGTCTCCAAGTGCGGCATCGAGGCGTTGAGCCTCACGCTGGCCGATGAGCTCGAGCACAGCGGCAATGTGCGCGTCAATGCGCTCAATCCCGGCCCGGTGCGCACGCGCATGCGCGCCCAGGCCTTTCCGGCCGAGGATCCGAGCCGCTTGCCCACTCCCGAGCAGATCGTGCAGCCCTACCTGTGGCTGCTGGGGCCGGCCAGTCAAGGCGTCAACGGGCAGTCACTGGATTGCCAGCCCAGCATCGAGCCCGCGTGACTCGCCCCTGAGGACGCACCGCTCAGCCGCGCAGCAACAGCTCCAGTTCCTGCTCGCTCAGCGCGCGCCAGTGGCTGCGTGGCAATGCGCGCGGCAGCTCGAGTGTCCCGAGCCGTGTGCGCAGCAGACGCACCAGGGTCACGCCCGCGCTCTCGGTGAGCGCTCGGATCTCGTGGCCGCTCGCGCCGGCGGCGCACAGGCGATACCAGCGATTGCTGCCCTCCCCGCCGCTGGGCTCGAGCAGCACGAGCTTGATCGCGCGGCCGCGATCGAGCGCTCCATGACGGATTGCCTGCTGCTGCTCGCTGCTGAGCTCGCCGCGCACGCGCATACTAAATTCGCTCTCCAGCCCCCGCACGGCGCGCTGCAATCGTGCGGCCAGCGCGCCATCGGCACTGAGCAGCTCGAGCCCGCCGTCGATGGCCGGCAGCGGGCTGATACTCACGAAGCGCCGGCCCGCGCGCCGCGGCAGGCGCTCGGCCATGCTGGTGGAGGCACCGGCCTTGCCGCTCGGGACGCTGCCACGACGCAGTGGCAGCAACAGCTCGCCCGGGGAGCGGTGACACAGAAAAACCTTCAGGCTATCGCTTGTGCTGCGCTTCGTGCCCTGCCGGATCGGTCGCCCATCGAGTTTGAGCTGATCCTGGGGCGCAATGCGCATCCCCAAGGCTGCGGTCTGGCCGTTGACCGTGAGCCGGCCAGCGCGGATCCAGTCCTCTGCCTCGCGGCGCGAGGCCAGGCCCAGCCGCGACAATACCTTTTGGACTCGCTCCGCGCCGCCGGAGCGTGGCACGGGCGCTGCGCCCATCATCTTCAGTCCAACAATTCGCGCGGCGCGGCGACCAGGCCGGAAGAGCGCTGCGTGTATTCCTCGCCATCGGCCGCGTCAGCCTCAATGCCCGACTCCTCCTCGGCGCCGAGCGCATCACTCACTGGCGCTGAGGCGAGCTCGGGGGCGTCGGCAACGCCGAGCTCGAGCTGCGGGTCGAGCTCACCGAGGACGCGCAACTGCGCCAGCGCCGGCAGCTCATCGAGACTCTTGAGACTGAAGTACTCGAGAAACTCACGCGTGGTGCCGAGCAATTCCGGTCTGCCGGGCAGATCCCGATGGCCTACGACGCGTATCCATTGGCGCTCGAGCAGCGTCTTGATGATATCGGGGTTGACCGTAACCCCGCGCACCGATTCGATCTCCGCGCGCGTGATGGGCTGGCGGTAGGCAATGAGTGCGAGCGTCTCGAGCAGCGCACGTGAATAGCGTCGCGGCCGCTCGGGCCACAAGCGCGCCACCGCGCTGGCATAGTGGCGGCGCACCTGTATGCGAAAGCCACCGCCCGCTTCATGAATCTCGATGGGCCGGCCAATGTAGTCCTGCGCCAGCGCATCGAGCGCAGCACGGATTGCGCCCGCATCGGGACGCTGAGCATCCTCAAACAGCAGCGCCAGCTCGCTGAGGCTCAGGGATCTGCCGGCAGCAAACAGCGCCGCTTCGATGGTGTTTCTGATCTCTGTCTCGCTCATGTCGAGGCTCCGCCGTCTTCGGTATCGCCCTCGCCCACCAGATGCAGTGTACGGCGCGCGGCGGCGCTGCGCACGTGCAAAGCCGCGTACGGCTCGGTCTGCGTGACTTCGATCAGACCTTCGCGCAACAGCTCGAGCAGCGCCATGAACGCCACGGTGACGCCGGCGCGCCCCTCCTCGAGTGTAAAGAGTCGCGAGAATTCGACGAAGCCGCCGCTCTCGAGTGCCAGCAGGATGCTGCTCATGCGCTCGCGCACCGACAACGGCTCGCGCTGCACGTGATGGTGCGCAAACATCTCGGCGCGCAAGGCCACCTCCTTGAACGCCAGCAGCATCTCGCGCAGCGTGACCTGCGGCACGGCGCGTACCGCGCGGCGCTCCTGCAAGTGCGCGTTCGCCTGCCATACATCGCGCTCCAGACGCGGCAGCGCATCGATGTCGCTGGCCGCGCGCTTGAAGCGCTCATATTCCTGCAGGCGGCGCACCAGCTCGGCGCGCGGGTCCTGCTCGATGAGCTCGGCATCGGCCGGCCGCGGCAACAGCATGCGCGACTTGATCTCGGCGAGCGTCGCGGCCATCAGCAGATACTCCCCTGCCAGCTCGAGCTGCAGCTCCTGCATGAGCTCGATGTACTGCGTGTACTGGCGCGTGATCTCAGCAATCGGAATGTTCAGAATGTCGACGTTCTGGCGCCTGATCAGATACAGCAGCAGGTCGAGCGGGCCTTCGAAGGCCTCCAGAAAGATCTCGAGCGCCTGGGGCGGGATGTAAAGATCGCGTGGCAATTGCGTTATCGGTTCGCCATTGACGACCGCAAAGGGCATCTCGACCTGCTCGGGCGAGAGCTCCAGCGGGGCCGGTGCCGGCGCCGGATTAGATACAACGATCTTAAGGTCTGGTTTCATTAGTATCACTAACTCATTGAGTCCTAAGGTTCATAGCACGACGGACCTCATCCAGCGTGGCTCGCGCGACCTCCCGTGCCTTCTCCCCGCCCTGATGCACCAGGGTCGAGACGAGCTCGGGATTTTCCTCGAACTCCTGCGCTCGTTTGCGCATGCCCTTGACCTCCTCGACGATGCGCTCGATCAGCGGTGCCTTGCAATCCAGGCAACCGATGCCGGCCGTGCGGCAACCCTGGTTCGCCCATTGGCGCGTCGGCTCGTCTGAATACAGCAGATGCAGATCCCAGACCGGACATTTCTCCGGATCACCCGGGTCGCTGCGGCGCACGCGTGCCGGGTCGGTCTGCATGGCCTTGAGCTTCGCAGCCACCGCATCGGGGTCTTCGCGCAACAGGATCGTATTGCCATAGGACTTCGACATCTTGCGCCCATCCAGCCCCGGCACCCGGGGCGTCGCAGTCAGCAGTGCCTGCGGCTCGGGCAGTATGCTCACGGATGAGCCTTCCAGATAGCCGAGCAGGCGCTCGCGATCGGCCACCGTAATGCGCGTGTTGCTACCGACCAGGGCGCGCGCGCGCTCGAGCGCGTGCTGATCGCCGAGCTCCTGAAAGCGACGGCGCAATTGCCGGTAGAGCGTGATATTGCGGCCGCCCAGCTCCTTGATCGCACGCTCGGCCTTCTGCTCGAACTCCGGCTCACGGCCATAGAGATGATTGAAGCGGCGCGCAATTTCGCGGCTGACCTCCACGTGCGCGACCTGATCCTCGCCCACCGGCACGAATGCGGCCCGGTACAGCAGAATATCCGCGCTCTGCAACAGCGGATAGCCGAGAAAGCCGTAGGTGGCCAGGTCCTTCTCCTTGAGCTGGGCCTGTTGATCCTTGTAGGTCGGCACGCGCTCGAGCCAGCCCAGCGGCGTGATCATCGACAGCAGCAGATGCAGCTCCGCGTGCTCGGGCACGTGCGATTGCACGAACAACGTCGCTACGCCCGGATTCAAGCCCGCGGCCAGCCAGTCGATGATGACCTCGCGGATCGCGGCCTGCAGGCCCGAGGTGTCCTCGTAATCGGTAGTCAGCGCATGCCAGTCAGCGATGAAGAAAAAGCACTCGTACTGGTATTGCAGCTCGACCCAGTTGCGCAAAGCGCCGTGATAGTTCCCCAGATGCAGCGCGCCGGTGGGACGCATGCCCGAGAGCACACGTTTGCCTGGGGGAACAGCACTCATCCTGGTCGTTTAGCCGCGCGCAACGGGCCGAAAGGCCTGACGCGGCTGATTATACGGAGTTCGCAACCAGTTCCCACTCTGCACCGGCGAGCTTGCCTTTGCCTTCACGCACCACGACGGGCGGGGAGATCGCGAGATCCACGACCGTGGTGGGCTCGATGCCGCAGTGACCGCCGTCCAGTATCGCGTCGAGCTGGTGCTCGAGACGCGCGCGAATCTGCTCGCCGTCGGTCAGCGGCAGCTCATCGCCGGGCAGCAGCAGCGTCGAGCTCATGAGCGGCTCGCCCAGCTCAGTCAGCAGCATGCGGGGCACCACGTGATTGGGCACACGAATGCCGATCGTGCGCCGCTTCGGGTGCTGCAGGCGCCGCGGTGTCTCGCGCGTGGCCGGCAGCAGAAACGTAAACGGCCCGGGTGTTGCGGCCTTGAGCAGCCGGAACTGCCAGGTGTCGATGCGCGCGTAGCGTCCGATCTCGCGCAGATCACGGCACACCAGCGTGAAGTGATGATTGCGGTCGGCGCCGCGCACGCGGCGCAGGCGCTCGAGCGCATCGGCATCGCCGATATGACAGCCGAGCGCGTAGCAGGAGTCGGTCGGGTAAGCAATCAGGCCGCCGGAGCGCACGATCTCGGCGGCGCGACGGATCAGACGCAATTGCGGATTCTGTCGGTGCAGGTCGAAGTATTGGCTCATGCGCTACATGCCGGCGGCAGTTTCGCTATCATAGCGGGCTTGTATGCAAGCCATATTCGACCTGGCGCCGGTGGCGGCGTTCTTCGTGAGCTACTATCTGGCCGGCATTTATGTCGCCACTGCCGTGCTCATGGCCGCAATGCTGGCGCTGCTCGTCAGCGACTACCTGCGGCTGCGGCGCGTGCCGCCCATGCATCTGCTCAGCGCTTTGCTCGTGTTCGCACTGGGCGGCATCACGCTGGCCTTGCACGATGCGCGTTTCGTCAAATGGAAGCCGACCATATTCCTCTGGCTGGTGGCGATGGCCGCCGCGGTGAGCGTCTGGTCCAGCCGCGTGCCGCTCGCGCAGCGGCTGTTGCAACCGATCGTCGAGCACAGCGAGGCGCTGCCGCGCAGGGTCTGGCTCAGGCTCAACTGGATGTGGGTCATCTTCTACGCCTTGCTGGGCGCGACCAATCTGTGGATCGCCGATCATCGCAGCGAGAGATACTGGGTCAATTTCAAATTCTTCGGACTGACGATCGCCTTCGCGCTGTTTGGGATGCTGCAGGCCATCTGGCTGGCCTCGCGGGCCGAAGTGCGTGCGGCGCATGCCTCATGAGCGCCGTTGCCGTCACGGCGCTGCGCATCCAGAGCCTGCTGCAGCAACGGCTCAGGCCCGCGCATCTGGAGGTGCGCGATGAAAGTGCGGCGCACGCCGGCCATGCCAGCGGCGCGGGCAAAGGGCACTTCCGGCTGCGGATCGTGTCCGAGTGCTTCGTGGGTTTGAAGCCACTGCAGCGCCACCGCCTCGTTAACGAGGCGCTCGCGGGGCTGTTTGCGAATGAATTGCATGCGGTGGCCATGGAGACGCTGACACCGGATGAATTCTCTGATTAGTATATTATTTAAGTAACCATTTTAAGTAACTGAGAAATATGATGAAAATTGTTAATATTTGGCCACTGACCGTATTCCTGTTGCTGAGCGGCTGCAACAAGCTCTCAACGACGTCGCAGACGCCGGCCACGCCCGCAGAAGCACCGATCGCCACGGTGAACGGCGCACCGATCACGCGCGAGATGTTTGATTTTTATGTCAAGAACAGCGCGGGCAAGTCCACAGCCGAGCTCACGCCCGAGCAGCGCGCACAGTTGCTCGATAGCCTGATTCGCGGTGAAGTGATCGCGCAGCAGGCCGCGAAAGACGGCCTGGACAAGACCGGCGATACCGCCTCGCTGCTGGCGCTCTCGCGGCTGCAAATTCTCGAGCAGGCAGGCGCCGAGCAATATCTGAAGGACAAGAAGCCGACCGATGCCGAGCGTCAGGCCGAATACGACGCGCAGGTCATGCTCATGCCCAAGACGCAATATCACGCGCGTCATATCCTGGTCGCGACCCAGGATGCGGCGCAGAAGGTCATCGATCAGCTGAAGAAGGGCGCGAAGTTCGAGGATCTCGCGAAGAAAGACTCAACCGATGCGTCCAAGAATCAGGGCGGCGATCTGGGCTGGTTCTCCCCGTCCAACATGGTCAAGCCCTTTGCCGATGCGGTCACGAACCTGAAGAAGGGCGATTACACCCAGACCCCGGTGCAGACGCAGTACGGCTGGCACGTGATCCAGCTCATCGATACGCGCGAGACGCCGGTACCGCCGCTGGATCAGGTCAAGGATCGGGTCGATCAGCTGGTGGAGAACAAGAAATTCAGGGCCTATCAGGATGAGCTCATGAAGGTCGCCAAGGTCGATAAGAACGCCGCAGCCGTAGCCGCACCGGCCGTCGCACCTGCACCCGCACCGGCCGCCGCAGCCGCACCGACAGCCGCGCCCGCTCCTGCAGCCGCGAGCTCAGCCGCGAGCTCAGCCGCGCCCAAGTAGCTCCCACAGACCCGCCTCGTCCAGTACCGGCACCCCGAGCTCGTGCGCGCGCACGAGCTTGGAGCCGGCTTCGGCGCCAGCGATCACGTAGCTGGTTTTTTTTGATACCGAGCCGCTGACTCTGGCGCCGAGCGCGGCCAGGCGTTCAGTGGCCTCCTCGCGCGTGATGCGCTCGAGACGGCCAGTCAGCACGATGCCCAATCCGGCCAGGGGCAGCGCGGGGCTGCCTGCGGCGCGCGCCGGAGCCCCTTCGCTCCACTGCACACCCAGCTCGCGCAACCGCTTGAGCTCGCGCGCGTGACGGGGGTTGGCGAAAAAGGCCCGCACATTGGCGGCTATGACCGGACCGACATCGGGGACCTCCAGCACCTGCTCCTCGCTGGCCGCCTGCAAAGCGCCGATAGAGCCAAAATGATCCGCGAGCGCCCTCGCCGTGCTCTCCCCGACACCGGCTATCCCTAAGCCATAGAGCAGACGCGAGAGGCTCGTGCGACGACTGCGATCGATCGCGGCGAGCAGATTCACGGCCGATTTCTCCCCCATGCGCTCGAGCTTCACGAGCTGCGAGGCCTGCAGGGCGTAGATATCGCTCGGCGTGCTCAGCACGCCTTCATCCACCATTTGGTCGACCAGCTTCTCGCCCAGGCCCTCGATGTCGAGCGCGCGGCGACTGGCAAAATGGCGCAGCGACTCCTTGCGTTGTGCCGGACAATTGAAGGCGCCGCTGCAGCGCGCGGCCGCCTCGCCGGGCACGCGCACCACAGGAGAATCACACACCGGGCAGCGCTGCGGCAATTGCGGTCGGCGCGCGCCACGCGCTCGCCGCTCGATCAACACGCGCACGATCTCGGGGATCACATCCCCGGCTCGCCGCACGACCACGGTATCTGCGCGCCGCACGTCCTTGCGCTCGACCTCATCCATATTGTGCAGCGTCGCGTTGCTGACCGTGACGCCGGCCACCTGCACGGGCTCGAGCCGCGCGACCGGCGTGAGCACACCGGTACGGCCTACCTGGAATTCGATCGCACGCACGATCGTGAGCTCCTCGTCGGCAGGGAACTTGTGCGCGATAGCCCAGCGCGGCGCGCGCGAGACCATTCCGAGCAGTTGCTGTGCGCGCCGGTCGTTGACCTTGTAGACCACACCGTCGATCTGGTAGGCGAGCGTGGCGCGGCGCGCTCCGAGCGCGCGAAAATACTCCAGGCAGCCCGCTACGCCCAACACCCGCCGAGCCTCAGGACAAACGCGCAGGCCCCAGGCGCCGAGCTGCTCGAGCAGTGCGGTCTGCGTCGGGGGCGGCTCGCCACCCTGCCACAGGCCGATGCCATAGAAAAATACCTGTAACGGGCGCTTTGCGGTCACGCGCGCATCGAGCTGGCGCAGGCTGCCGGCGGCCGCATTGCGTGGATTGGCGAATACTTTCTCGCCCGCGGCCGCGGCGGCCGCGTTCATGGCGCGAAAGCCGCTCAATGGCATGTAGACTTCCCCGCGCACCTCGAAGAGCTTCGGCACCTTGCTGGCGCGCAGCTTCAATGGCACGGCGCGCAGCGCGCGCACGTTGGCCGTGATGTCCTCGCCGCTCGTGCCATCACCGCGCGTTGCAGCGCGCAGCAGCGTGCCGTTCTCATAGGTCAACGAGACCGCGAGGCCATCGAGCTTGGGCTCGGCACAGTATTCCAACGCCTGCTCGCCCGAGCCCAGGCGCGCGCGCACGCGCCGATCAAAGGCCTCGATCTCGGCGTCACTGAAGGCATTCTCGAGCGAGAGCATCGGCACGCCGTGCTGGACTTCCTCGAAGCCATCGGCGACCTCGCCGCTGACGCGCTGCGTCGGGGATTGCGCGCTGTGCAGTTGCGGATACTGCTCCTCGAGCGCGCGCAGCTCGCGCATGAGCCGATCGTACTCGGCGTCCGGAACCGCCGGATCATCCAGTACGTAATACCGATAATCGTATTGTTCGATCAGCTCACGCAGCTCGGCGACACGCCGGCGCGCAGCCTCCTTCAAGCGGCCGGCTCCGCATTCAGGCGCTGCATGGACTCGCGCAGGCTCTCGAGTCGCTCAACATCGAGCGCATGCCCGTGCTCATCCTGCAATTGCGCTTGCAGCCGCTCGGTCAGATCGCGCGCGGTCTGCAGCAGATGATCCAGCGCCGCGGCCGGCGGCAGCGGCCCGGGGAGCACGGTAAACAGACTGATACCCGTGAGGCGCTGAAAATCCAGGTTCGCCGGATCCAGTATGCCGGGTTTGTTCAGACTCGCGACACTGAGCAATGAGCGTCCGTCGAGCCCGGGCTGATGATAAATCCCAAACCGGCCGTGCACGAATCCGCTGGCAGTAATCGCCAGGCGCACCGCGCGTCCGGAGAGGCGCTGCTGCGGCCCAGGAACGATGCGCAGCGAGACGATGTGGCGCTCGCCATCGGGCGGCCAGTCGATGATCAAGGCCGCGCTGCCCGCCGCCGCCATCTCCGGGACTGCTGCCGCGGGCTCGGGTGCGTCAGCGACGGCGCCGCTGGGCTCTAGCGGCGGCGGCAGCACGGCCTCTGCCGCGGCGCTGTCGCGAAAGTCGAACACCGGCAATGCGTCGACCGCCGCGCTGGTGGATGCCTCTTCGCTGAGCTCGGATGCCGGCAGATCGATCTGCACCGGCGGCATCAGGCGGTGGCGGCCATCCCCGACGCTGCGAGCGGCTGGGGCGGCACTGTGCGTCTCGATGGGGCCCAGCGCGGGCTCGCTGCGCTTGTGCTCGGACGCGGACTCATCGCCCGCCGACTGGCGCGGCCGTCGCAGTTCCCAGATCGTCAGAGCCGCCAGGAACAAGAGCCCCGTCAGCAGCAGAATCCAGCGCAGCCCCTGCATGTGTTTACCGAAGACTGCGCGTGCAGTGCACTTATATCGCCGCCAGTCGCACGGCTTCTTCGATATCGACCGCGACCAGGCGCGAGACGCCCGGCTCGTTCATGGTCACGCCGATGAGCTGCGAGGCAAGCTCCATGGTGATCTTGTTGTGAGTGATGAATATGAACTGCACGCGACTGGACATCTCGCGCACGATATCGCAGAAGCGCGCCACGTTGTGCTCATCGAGCGGCGCATCGACCTCATCGAGCAGGCAGAACGGGGCCGGGTTCAGATCGAATATCGAGAACACCAGCGCCACCGCGGTCAGCGCCTTCTCCCCGCCCGAGAGCTGCGCGATCGTGCTGTTGCGCTTGCCCGGCGGCCGCGCCATGACCGCAACGCCGGCGGCAAGCGGATCATCCCCGACGAGCTCCAGATACGCGTGGCCGCCGCCAAACAGGCGCGGAAATTTGTCCTGCAAGCCGGCGTTGATGCGATTGAAGGTGTCGTCGAAACGCGCGCGAGTCTCCCTATCCATCTTGCGCATGGCCTGATCGAGGGTGCCCAGTGCATCCGAGACATCGGTGAATTGACGGTCCAGATAGCTCTTGCGCTCGTTCTGCGCAGCCAGCTCATCGATCGCGGTCAGATTGACCTGGCCGAGCTGCTCGATATCCACGCGCAGCTGTGTCAGGCGCTGCTCCCAGGCCTCGGCTTGCGCATCCGCGTCGAGGTTCGCGAGCACGGCGCCGAGCTCACAGCGCGTGGCCGCGAACTGCTCGAGCAGTGCCTCGCGTCGCACGCTCGAGGCCTGCGCGGCAAGCCGTGCCTGCTGCGTGGCCTCGCGCGCTGCAGCGACGCCGTCCTGCGCATCCAGGCGCCGCTGATCCAGCGCTGTGACTTCGCGTTCGCTGTCCTCGAGGGCCCGGCGGGCGCCCGCGAGCTCCTCCTCGGCCTGCACGCGCGCTGCCAGCTGCTCCTGCTCGCGCTGCGCCGCCTCGGCGATCGGTGTATCGGCCCGCGCGAGCGTCGACTCGTGCTCGGCGCGCTGCGCGCCGAGCGCAGAGCGCTGCTCGAGCATGCGTTGCAGCGCGCTGTGCGTCGAGGCGCGCCCGGCGCGGCGGCTCTCGAGCAGCACCAGGGTATCGCGCAACTCGCGCTGCGCGACCTGGGCCTGCGCGCGCGCACTGTCGAGTTGCTCGCGCCGCGGCTCGCGCTCGGTCTCGAGCAGTGCGCGCTCGAGCGCCAGGCGCTCGAGTTGCACGACGGCCGCCGCATGCGTCTCGCGCGCGCGTTGCAGGCTGCGCTGGGAATCGGCGAGCAGCACGGATAGTTCGGACCACTCGTCCTCGATGCGTGCGCGGCGCAGCGCGCCTTCCTCAAGGCGCGCTTTGAGTGCCTCGAGCCGGCCGCGCATCTCGGTGCGCTCGCGATGCGCGATCTGCAGCTGGATCTGCCCCGCCTCGCGCTGGCGCTCGCTATCCGCGATGCGCTCGCGCGCTGAGGCGATGTCCTGCTCGAGGCTCTGCACACGCCGATCAGCAGCCGTGCACACCTCGCGCAGTGCCTTCAGGCGCTGTTCGCGCTCGAGCACACCCGCGTGACCATCGCCGCCACGGTTGACGCGCAACCACTCGCGCCCGACCCACTCGCCGGAGGCTGTTATCAACGATTGCCCGGGCGCGAGCGCGCTGCGCTGGCGCAGCGCCGCGGCCAGCGAGTCGGCGGTACGCACCTGCGACAGCCATGCGAGCGTCGCGGCCGGCCCACGCACATGCGAGGCCAGCGTGCCGCGTGCACCGTCCGGCGAGCCGGAGCTTGCCTCGAAGAAGCCAACAGCGCCGCCCTCGAGCCCCGCCAGCGCGGGGGCAAGCTGCTCGAGTGCCTCGACCTGCACGGCCTCCAGGTACTCCCCGAGCACCGTCTCGACCGCGCGCTCCCAGCCCGCGTCCACGGCGAGCAGCTGCGCCAGTCGCGCTGCACCCTTTGCGGCCGGCAAGCCCGCAAGCCACGCCCCGGCGCTGGGGTTCTTCTCGCACAGCGCCGCCTTTTGCAAGGCATCGAGGGCCATGAGCTCGGCGCGGGACTGCTCGCGCTCAGCGCGTTCGCGCTCGAGGCGCTCATCGCTGGCCTGCTGCTCGGCACGCAGGCGCTGCAGTTGCGCGAGCAGCTGGTCGAGCTCGAGCGTGCGCGCTTCGGCCGCAGCATGCGCCGCGGCATCGAGCTCGCTGCAGGACGCCAGAGTCGCATCGGTCTGCGGGGACAGTAACTCCGCGTGCTCGCCACGCAAGCGCTCGGCCTGCGCCTGCAGGCGCGTGCTCTGGGTCTCGAGCTGCTCGATGCGGGCCAACTCCACCTTGGCGCTTTCAGCGGCTGAGCCGAATTCACGATTGTGGCTCTCCCAGCGCTCGTGCCAGCTCGCAAGCTGCGACTCAGCCGTGCTCAATGCCGCTGCGGCCGAGGCTTCATCTTCGGTGCGCGTCAGCGCCAGAGGCTCGAGCCCCATGAGCTCTGTGCGCAGGGCCTCGAGCTGCTGCTGCTCGCTCAGGATCTGAGAGGCGAGTGCCGCAAGGCTGGCATCGACCTTGGCCAGATCGCTGCGCGTGCTCTCGCGTCGTTCCCGACCGTAGCGAATGCTCTCCTGTGTGCGCGTTACCTCGGCGGCCAGCTCGTAGTAGCGGCCCTGCGCGCGGGCGTGCGCCTCGCCCAGATCGTTGTGCAAGGCGCGCCGCCGCTCGAGCGCGGCCTCGGCGGCGCGCTGCTCGGCCAGCGCCTGTTGCACGGCCAGCTCGCAGCCGCGCACGGCCCCATCCTGCAGCTGCGCGCCGCTGTCGAGCGCGCGCAGCTTGAGCGCCAGCAGCTCGGCGCCCAGCGTGCGCTCCTGCGTCTTGTACTCCTGGTAGCGGCGCGCGACTTTGGCCTGACGCTGCAAATGGCGGATCTGACTGTCCACCTCGTCGCGCAGATCCTGCAGCCGCGCGAGGTTTTCGCGCGCCTCGGCCATGCGCGACTCGGTCTCGCGACGTCGCTCCTTGTAGAGCGATATACCCGCAGCCTCCTCGATGAAGGCCCGCATGTCGTCGTGGCGCGCCTCGACCACGCGCGAGATCATGTCCTGCTCGATGATGGCGTAGCTGCGCGTGCCCAGGCCCGTGCCGAGGAACAGGTGCGTGATGTCCTTGCGCCGACAGCGCCCGCCATTGATGAAATAGGCCGAGCTGCCATCGCGCGCCACCGCCCGCTTGAGCGATACCTCGCTGTAGCTGGCGTAAGCGCCACCGATTTTCCCGTCGCTGTTATCGAATACCAGCTCAACCGAGGCGGCACCGATGGGCTTGCGCGCGGACGAGCCATTGAAAATGACATCCGCCATGGAATCCCCGCGCAGATGGCGGGCCGAGAGCTCGCCCATGACCCAGCGTACCGCATCGATGATGTTGGACTTGCCGCAACCATTGGGGCCCACGACGCCGGTCAGGTTGCCGGGCAACTGCACTGAGGTGGGATCGACGAAGGATTTGAAGCCAGCGAGCTTGACCTTGTTGAGCCGCATTGATCCTCGCCGTGTTGAATGTCGCTCTAGTGTAGATTATCCGCCCGCCGCTTTCGATGCGGTTTGAACTGCAGCCTGCCGCCATGCCGAGTCAACCATCTGCGCACATCGAGACCTTCGCCAATCCGGCGCCGGAGCACGACTACACGATCCGCATGGACATGCCCGAATTCACCTGCCTGTGTCCGCGCACCGGCCAGCCTGACTTCGCCAGCCTCGAGCTCGAGTATGTTCCCGACCGCCTGTGCGTCGAGCTCAAGTCACTCAAGCTCTACGTCTGGTCGTTTCGCGACCGCGCAGCGTTTCACGAAGCCGTGACCAACGAGATTATCGACCATCTGGCGCGGGCCGTGGCGCCGCGTTTCATGCGGCTGAAGGCGCACTTCAACGTGCGCGGCGGAATTGGTACGCGCATCAGCGTCGAGCGGCGCGCGGCGCACTGGCAGGGCCCCGCGCCGCTGAAATTGCCCTGAGGTCTTGCGCCCTTTTGGGCCCTCGCTGGAGGGGCCCCAAGAGTCCGCAAGTGCATTATTTTCACTTCACTGTACAGCCTACTTTGCGTCGGTATAATCGCGCGTTCTCAAAGGGACCCGCGACGAAAGTCAGGAGCGAGGCAATGGCCGGCAAGAAGCCCGGAACCAGGCACAGCAAGTCGAAAAAGGCCGCAGCGCCCAAGGCTCGGGGGCGCCGGCCGCAGCTACGCCGAACTGCCGCACTGAGCAGCAGAACCCTTGCGGCTGCACCGGCCAGGCCGGCCGCGCGAGCCGCGATCAAAGCCTCCCCGGCCGCCGCTAAAGGCGAAAGCCAGACTGCGCGGCGCAATGCCCCGGCAGCCGAGCCGCCGGCCAGTCACCACGCTCTGGTGCCCGGCGGTGCCACCGCCGCACAGGCGATATCGGCGACGAGCCGTCTGCGTACGGCGGTGCCTGCAGCCGCCGATGGGGATGATAGCGAGGTAACCGAGAGCCTTCTGGCCGGCCCGCGCAACGTCAAGCCCTACGTCGCCAAGCGCGGCGAGCAATACATGGGCAAGGCGCAGCTGGAGCACTTCCGTCAGATTCTGCTGAGCTGGAAGCGCGACCTCATGGTGGAAGTCGATCGCACGGTCTCGCATATGAAGGACGAGGCCGCCAATTTCCCCGATCCCAATGATCGCGCGACCCAGGAAGAGGAATTCAGCCTGGAACTGCGCACGCGCGATCGCGAGCGCAAGCTCATCCGCAAGATCGAGGAGGCGCTCAAGCGTATCGAGGATGGCACTTACGGGCACTGCCTCGAGACCGGCGAGGAGATCGGCATCAAGCGGCTCGAGGCGCGCCCGGTCGCGACCCTGACCATCGAGGCGCAGGAGCGGCGCGAGCGGCGCGAGCGCCAGTACGGCGACCGGGACGACCGCTACCGCTGACCTAAGTCTGGGGCAGACAGAGCACCTGCCTGTAGGACTGGGTCCGCTTCGGGCCCGGCGGCAGGGCCGCCTTAGACGACAATCCCGCGCGTTTTGAGCGCCTCCGGGACTCGATCGCGCAGGATTTCGCTGCGCGGCACGCTTATAGTATAAGGTGATGTCCGGTGCGTGAGTTCAGGCCGTGCGCCTGAGCCACCAAAGGGCTGCGGTATGAGCGATATTCGCATCATCAAGAAGTATCCGAACCGGCGCCTCTACGATACGGTGGAGAGCCGCTATATCACGCTGCAGGATGTGCGCCGCTTAGTGCTCGACGGGGTCGCGTTCGGCGTCATCGACAAGCGCAGCCAGCAGGACATCACCCGGCCGGTACTACTGCAGGTGATCGCCGAGCAGGAACAGCAGCAGGACACCGTGCTGAGCCAGGACTTTCTCGCGCAGTTGATCCGCAGTCACAACGCCGGCCTGGAAGGCATGCTCTCGAGCTATCTGGAACAGAGTCTGCGGCTGTTCCTGAGCGAGAAGCCACCGGCGGGCGATCCGGCGGCGGCGGCAAGCCAGCTGGCACACCAGAATTACCAACGCTGGCACAGCGCCCAGGAAGAGATCTATCGCACGCTGATCCGGGCGGCGAGCAGCTCGCCGCCGGCTTGAAGCGCTTTCAGGCGGCGTCGACGCTGCGCATCGACAGGCGGATGCGGCCCTGGCGGTCGACCTCGAGCACCTTGACGCGAATCTGATCGCCCTCTTTGAGCTTGTCCGAGACGCGCTCGACGCGCTCGTCGGAGATCTGCGAGATGTGCACCAGGCCGTCGCGTCCGGGCAATATGGTCACGAAGGCTCCGAAATCCATCAGCTTCGCGACGCGCCCTTCATAGATACGTCCGACCTCCACGTCCGCGGTGATCAATTCGATGCGCCGTTGTGCCTCACGCCCAGCCGTGCCGAGCACCGAGGCGATCTTGACGGTGCCATCGTTTTCGATATCGATGGTGGTGCCGGTCTCCTCGGTAATCTGGCGGATGACTGCGCCGCCTTTGCCGATCACGTCGCGGATTTTCTCCGGGTCGATCTTCAGCGTGATGATCGAGGGCGCCCACTCCGACATCTGCGCGCGCGGCTGGCGGATGACCAGCGCCATCTGCTCGAGGATGTGCAGGCGCGCTTCGCGCGCCTGCGCGAGGGCAACGCGCATGATCTCGGCGTTGATGCCCTCGACCTTGATGTCCATCTGCAGCGCGGTGACGCCGTCGTGGGTGCCGGCTACCTTGAAATCCATGTCGCCCAGATGATCCTCATCGCCCAGGATGTCGGTCAGCACCTGAAAGCGCTTGCCCTCCAGCACCAGGCCCATGGCCACCCCGGCCACCGGCGCCTTGATCGGCACGCCCGCGTCCATGAGTGCGAGGCTCGTGCCGCACACGCTGGCCATCGAGCTCGAGCCATTGGACTCGAGGATTTCCGACACCACGCGGATGACGTAAGGGAAGGTAACCATGTCGGGCATCACGGCATGCACGCCGCGGCGTGCGAGATTGCCGTGGCCGATCTCGCGGCGCTTGGGCGAGCCCATCATGCCGGTCTCGCCGACCGAGAAGGGCGGAAAGTTATAATGCAGCATGAACGGCTCGCGCCGCTCGCCCTCCAGCGCATCGATGATCTGCGCATCGCGTGTCGTGCCGAGCGTGGTTGTGACCAGTGCCTGCGTCTCCCCGCGCGTAAACAGTGCCGAGCCGTGCGTGCGTGGTAACAGGCCCACCCTGACCGTTATGGGACGCACCGTGCGCATATCGCGCCCGTCGATGCGCGGCTCGCCGGCCAGGATGCGCTCGCGCACGATGCGGCTCTCGAGCTTGAAGAGTTCCGCGACCACCGCATCGGCGTTGCCGATCGGCTTGTCCCCGCTGCTCAATGAGGCCACGAGCTCCTGCTTGATCTCGTTGAGCCGCGTCTGGCGCTGCTGCTTCTCGGTAATGCGATAGGCCCCAGACAGCGGCTTCTCGGCGCGTGCGAGCACGGCGTCGGCCAGCGCCAGATGGGCTGCTGCCGGCTGCCAGCTCCAGCGCGGCTTGCCGGCCTCGGCCACCAGCTCGTTGATATTGCGGATCGCGATCTGCATCTGCTCGTGCCCGAACACCACGGCGCCGAGCATGACGTCCTCGGACAGTCCCTGGGCTTCCGACTCCACCATCAGCACCGCGCGCTCGGTGCCGGCCACGACCAGTTCGAGCTGCGACTGGACCTGCTCGGCGCGCGTCGGATTGAGCAGATACTTGCCCTCGCGGTAACCGACTCGCGCGGCACCGACCGGTCCGTTGAACGGCAGGCCCGCAATCGCGAGCGAGGCCGAGGCGCCCAGCAGCGCCGGAATATCGGCATCGATATCCGGGTCGAGCGAGACCACGGTGGCGACGACCTGCACCTCGTTGCTGAAGCCATCCGGGAACAATGGTCTGATAGGTCGATCGATGAGCCGCGAGGTGAGCGTCTCGCGCTCGGTGGGTCGACCTTCGCGCTTGAAGAAGCCGCCCGGTATGCGCCCGGCGGCGTAGGTCTTCTCGATGTAATTGACGGTCAGCGGAAAGAAATCGCGGCCTGGCACGGCGCTCTTCTGCGCACAGGACGTGACCAGGACCACCGTTTGCCCCATCGACACGAGCACCGCGCCATCGGCCTGGCGGGCGAGCTCCCCCGTCTCCAGGGTGATGCTGTGGGGGCCGTAAGAAAAAGTCTTCTTGAAGACAGTCACGCTTCAATCCTCGAAAATGATTTGTGGCAGGCGCGCGCGGCGCCAGTGGTGATGCGCATCTGCGCGCGCGGCGAATTCAGCGGCGCAGCCCCAGCCGCTCGACCACTTCCTGATATTTGGCCGCTCGGGTTGATTTCAGGTAGTCCAGCAGTTTGCGGCGCTGATTGACCAGCTTGACCAGACCGCGGCGCGAGGAATGATCGCGCTTATGCGTACCAAAATGCTCGCCCAGGCTGTTGATGCGCTCGGTAAGCAGCGCGATCTGGACCTCGGGCGAACCGGTGTCATTGGTATCGCGCCGGTACTGTGCAAGCACCGCGCTTTTTTGTTCCGTGGACAAAGCCATTCTGTGCAAAATCCCTGAGCCGTACTGCTCGTGCTGATGGTCGATTTGCCGGTCTAGCCGAAGGCCGCGCATTCTAACCGCAGACCCCTTGAGCCTCAAGCCGAACAGGCAGTTACACGCTCAGTGGGGAGCTGAACAGCCGCCGCACCCGCAACTGGCCCGCGCCATCGCTGCTGCCCAGACCCAGAAAACGGCCCTCAGGGTCGTACAGGCGCCAAACAGCCGTGCGCAAATGCGGCAGCGCAATCACCCGTCCCTGATAAAGCGCTGCCACGGCTGCGGCCTCGAGGGGCAAAGCCGGCAGATGCGCGACCGCCCGATCGGCGCGCAGCAGCGGCCAGGCCTGCGCGTGCGGGCCGGATGCCGCCAGCTGCTCGAGGCTGCACATGGGCGCATCGGTGAAGGGCTCGACATAGTCGCGGCGCAGACTGTAGAGGCGTCCGCAGGTGCCGAGCGCGCGCGCGATGTCTTCGGCGAGCACGCGCACGTACGTGCCCTTGGAGCACAGCACGCGCAACTCGATGCGCTCGGCTTGCAGCGCGAGCAGCTCGAGCTCATCGATGCTGATCGCGCGTGCGGCGCGCTCGACCTGCAGGCCGGCGCGCGCCAGCCGATACAGCGGCGCGCCGTTGTGCTTGAGCGCCGAATACATCGGCGGCAATTGGCTCTGCGCGCCGCGAAAGCGCGCGAGCGCGGCCGCGATGCCCGCGCCGGTCAGCGGCGGGACCGCGAGACGCTCGACGATCTCGCCCTCGGCATCCCCGGTGGCCGAGCGCTCGCCAAGCTGAATGCCGAAACGATAGGCCTTGCGCGCCGCGAGCAATTCACCGGCCAGGCGCGTGGCCTCCCCGAGGCAGATTGGCAGCATGCCGCTGGCCAGCGGATCAAGGCTCCCGCAATGCCCGGCCTTGACGCCGCCGGCCAGGCGCCGCACGCGCTGCAGCGCTGCGTTCGAGGACAGTCCGACCGGTTTGTCGAGCAGCAGCAGCCCGGCCCAGGGGTCGCTCAAGGCTTCTCGTCGCCGGCGTCGGGGCCCGGCGCTGCGGCAGTCGACGCATCGTGCGCGCGATCCGATCGGATCGCGCTGTCAATCAGGCTGGAGACCCGATAGGCGCGCTCGAGCTCGGTGTCGAGCTCAAATTGCAGCCGCGGCGCGTGCCGCAGCTCCAGCTCGCGCGCGAGCTGGCCGCGCAGAAAGCCAGCGGCGCTGCGCAGGCCCGTGAGCACCTCGGCGCCTGTGTGCCCGCCCGCAAACGGCAGCACGCGGACATGGGCTACCGACAGATCCGCGGCGAGCTCGACGGCCGTGACCGTCACGTTGCCGACGCGCGGATCCTTGACGTCCCGGCGCAGCATCTGCGCCAGTGAACGCTGCATTTGCGCCGCGATACGAGCGCTGCGGGCGCTGGATTTGGCTCGCATGGGCGCACCTCCCGATCATTGGATCGTGCGTGATACCTCGACGCGCGAGAAGCATTCGATCTGATCAGCCACACGCACGTCCTGATAATTCTTCACTCCGATGCCGCACTCGGTGCCGGCCCGCACCTCGCTGACGTCGTCCTTGAAGCGGCGCAACGATTCCAGCGCACCTTCATAGATCACGACGTTGTCGCGCAATACGCGAATCGGATTGTTGCGACGAACGAAGCCCTCGGTGACCAGGCAGCCCGCCACGACACCGAACTTGCTCGAGCGAAAGACCTCGCGCACCTGCGCCACGCCGACGATCTGCTCCTTGATCTCCGGCGCGAGCAGACCGCTCATCTTCTGCTTCACATCGTCGATGGCCTCGTAAATGATGCTGTAGTAGCGCACCTCGACACCGGTCTCCTTCATCGTGTCGCGCGCGGCCGCGTCGGCCCGCACATTGAAGCCGATGACGAAGGCCTTGGAGGCGGCCGCCAGCTGAATATCCGAGGCCGTGATGCCGCCTACGCCGCTGGCGATCACGCGCACCTGCACCTCCTCGGTCGAGAGCTTGTTGA
>JBEKUL010000054.1:0-19677 GCA_049515055.1 Steroidobacteraceae bacterium
CGGCCACGCGCGCAGGTTCAGCTGGTCGAGGATTACGCGCGCGCCCAGGGCCTCTGGCGTGAGGATGGCGCCGCCCCGGCGCAATACACCAAGGTCATCGAGCTGGATCTGGCCAGCGTCGAGCCGAGTCTGGCCGGCCCGAGCCGGCCGCAGGATCGCGTGCCGTTGCGCCTCGCGCGCAGTGTCTATCAAACCCATCAGGCGCGCATGGCTACGGAGCGCGCACGCGCCAAGCCGCAGGCCAGCGGGCAGGTAGCCGTCAGTCTCGACGGCCAGTCCTTCGAGCTGCGCGACGGAGCAGTGCTGATTGCCGCGATCACGAGCTGCACCAATACCTCCAATCCCTTCGTGATGATCGCCGCAGGCCTGCTCGCACGTAACGCGCGGCGCCTGGGACTGCAGTGCCCGCCCTGGGTGAAGACCAGTCTGGCGCCCGGCTCGCGCGTCGTGAGCGCCTATCTGCAGCAGGCAGGCCTGCTCGAGGAGCTCGCGGGCATAGGCTTCGACCTGGTCGGCTACGGCTGCACCACCTGTATCGGCAATTCCGGTCCGCTCAAACCCGAGATCTCCGCGGCGATCAAATCCGGCGACCTGATCGGCTGCGCGGTGCTGTCGGGCAACCGCAATTTCGACGGCCGCGTGCACCCCGAGGTCAGGATGAACTTTCTGGCCTCCCCACCGTTGGTCGTGGCTTACGCGCTCGCGGGCACGATGGATCTGGACCTCAACAGCGATGCGCTCGGCATCGGTGCCTCCGGCCAGCCGGTGTATCTGCGCGACCTGTGGCCCGATCCGCGCGAAGTCAGCGAATCGGTGCTGCGCAATATCGATGCCGCGATGTTCCGGCACAGTTACAGCAGCGTCTTTGCCGGCGACGAGCGCTGGCAGGGCATCAAGGTGCCGACCGCCAAGGTCTACGAATGGGATCCGAAATCCACCTACGTCAAGAATCCGCCCTACTTTGATGGCATGAGCATGCAGCCGGCCGCGCTCGCCGCTATCCGCGAGGCGCGCGTGCTGGCCTTGCTCGGTGACTCGGTGACGACCGATCACATCTCACCGGCGGGCAACATTGCACGCAACAGCCCGGCCGCGCGCTACCTGGTCGAGCAGGGCGTGCAGCCCGCCGATTTCAATCAGTACGGCGCGCGCCGCGGTAATCACGAAGTGATGATGCGCGGCACCTTCGCCAACATCCGGCTGCGCAACCTGCTCGTACCGGGCACGGAGGGCGGCGTGACGCTCTACTTGCCCACAGCCGAGCAGATGAGCATTTACGACGCGGCCATGCGCTACAAGACTGACGGCACGCCGCTGATCGTCATCGCCGGCAAGGAGTACGGCACGGGCTCCTCGCGCGACTGGGCCGCCAAGGGTACTTTGTTACTCGGCGTGCGCGCCGTGATTGCCGAGAGCTTTGAGCGCATCCATCGCTCCAATCTCATCGGCATGGGTGTCTTGCCGCTGCAATTTCAGGCCGGCGAGTCGGCCGGCGCACTCGGACTCACCGGGCGCGAGCGCTATGAGATCTCTGGCTTTGACGCCCAGGGGGCAGAAGTCGCCACGGTCCTGGCCACGGCTGAGGGCGGGGCAGCGCGGCGCTTTCAGGTGCGCGTGCGCATCGATACGCCCAAGGAGCGCGACTACTTTCGCCATGGTGGCATTCTGCAATACGTGCTGCGGCAGCTGGCCGGTTCGCCTCGCGCCGCGTGAAGCGTGCGCAGCGGCAATCTCGCGGTTTTCGATCTGGACGGCACCATCACGCGCCATGACACGCTATGGCCGTTTCTGCTCGGTTACCTGTGGCGCCGGCCCTGGCGAGTGCCGCGCATGCTGCTGGCCGTACCGGCCGCACTGCGCTTTGCATTCCAGGGCGATCGCGGCGACATCAAGGGCGCATTGATCCACGCGGCGCTGGGCGGACTGATGCGCCCGAGGCTCGAGCGTTGGGCCGAGCTCTACGTGGCGCGAGTGCTGTGCCGTGACCTGTTTGCCGAGGCGCTCGCAGCCATCGCGACACATCGACGCCAGGGCGATCGGTTGTTGCTGATGTCGGCGAGCACCGATCTGTACGTGCCGCGCATTGGCGCCGCGCTGGGATTCGACGAGACAATCTGCACCAAGGTGCGCTGGCGCCAGGACGGTCGGCTCGACGGGCATCTGGCGAGCGCCAATTGCCGAGGCGAGGAGAAGCTGCGCTGCCTGCAGGCGCTGGTCGCGCGTGAGCGTCCCGAGTGCGTCTATGCCTATGCCGACAGCGGCTCGGATCTGCCTCATCTGCAATGGGTGCAGCGTGGCTTCCTGATCAACGCCTCACGGGCGACGTTACGCCGCGCCGCTGCGGGCATACAGTCACTGCACTGGTCGCAGCGAGCCAGCGCTGGGCAGATTCTTTGAACTTCCGAGCGCGGTGCGGCGACTCATGTGACGGTGCCCCGCCGGGCGATCCATAATGAACCCCATGCGCTACAGCAACGACATCCGGCCCTCGCAGATCACACCCGAGTCGCTATTTCACTCGCGCCGCAGCGTGCTGGCCGCAGCGCTCGCTGGGGGTCTGGTAGCTGCGGGGTCGCGAGCCGCGCGCGCCGCGACCGATTCGAGCCCAACCACACCCGCGCTCTCGTTTACGCCGAATCCGCGCTATTCGCTACCGGACACGCCCAATACCTACGAAGAGATCACGCACTACAACAACTACTACGAGTTCGGCACCGCTAAGACCGATCCGGCCGAGCATGCCGGGCTACTCAGGATCAAGCCCTGGAACGTGCAGATCAGCGGCGAGGCGGAAAAGACCGGCAGCTTCACGCTCGAGGACATACTCAAGCCTCATGCGCTCGAGGAGCGCATCTACCGCCTGCGCTGCGTCGAGGCCTGGTCCATGGTGATTCCCTGGGTCGGCTTTCCACTCGGGGATCTGCTTAAGCGCTTCAATCCGACCTCGAAGGCCAAATTCGTCGAATTCACGACATCGCTGCCCGGGGCGCGCAACGACGCATTGCCCTGGCCGTATGTCGAGGGCCTGCGCATCGATGAGGCCATGCATCCTCTGACCATCATGGTCGTCGGACTCTATGGTCACGAGCTGCCAAAGCAGAACGGCGCACCGTTGCGCACGATGGCGCCCTGGAAGTACGGCTTCAAGAACGGCAAGTCGATCGTGCGCATCCGCTTCACCGAGAGCCAGCCGCGCACGACCTGGAACATCGCGGCCCCGAACGAGTACGGTTTCTACGCCAACGTGAATCCCGAGGTCGATCATCCGCGCTGGAGCCAGGCGACCGAGCGGCGCATCGGCGGCAGCTTCTTCGCCAGCCGGCAGCGAACCTTGATGTTCAACGGCTATGCCGATCAGGTCGCGAGCCTCTATCAAGGCATGGACCTGCGGCGCTACTACTGAGCCCGCCGGTAGCCGGCAATCCCGTGTTCCCTGCGCAAGCCGTGCAGCGGCGCTACCGCTACGGCTACAAGCCGCTTATCTTCATCGCCTGCCTGGTGCCGGCGCTCGGCTGTCTGGGCGGCATCCTCGCCTTGAGCGGCCTGCGGGTACCGGGTTTCAACCTGGGCGTCGATCCGGTGCGCTTCGTGCTCGACAATCTGGGCAAGACCGCGCTCAATCTACTGCTGATCACGCTGCTGATTACGCCGCTGCGCCAGCTCACGGGCAACGCCAATCTCACGCGCGTGCGGCGCATGCTCGGGTTGTTCGTATTCACCTACGCCTTACTGCATTTCATCGTCTATGTCGGCGTATTCCAGGCTTTGAGTGCCCACGCCATCATCGAGGATATCGTCAAACGCCCATTCATCACGTTGGGCTTCACCGCGCTGCTGATGCTGCTGCCGCTGGCCATCACATCGACCAACAAGATGATGCGCCGGCTCGGGCGGCGCTGGCAGACATTGCACCGGCTGGTCTATCTGATCCCGATGCTGGCCATATTGCATTTCTGGAAGATGCTCAAGAGCGGCTATCGCGAGCCGCTGCTCTACGCCTCGATGCTCGCGCTGCTTCTGGGCTGGCGCCTGTGGCACCGCCATGGCCGCAGGCTGCAGGCCGCGGCTACATCGACGTGCGCACCTCCCAGAGTTCGGGAAAAAGCCTGAGCCGCAGCGCCTTGGCCAGGTACGACACGCCGGCCGTACCGCCCGTGCCGGGCTTGTAGCCGATGATGCGCTCGACGGTCTTCATGTGCTGGAAGCGCCATATCTGAAAGCGATGATCGATGTCTACCAGGCGTTCGGCCAGCTCGTAGAGATCGAAGTCCTTCGCGGCGTTGTGATAGACGGCGAGCCAGGCCGCGGTAACCTGCTTGGAGGGCACGTAGGGCTGCGTGAAGTCGCGCGCCAGCGCCTGCGCCGGCACCCCATAGCCGCGTTGCGAGAGCAGACGCAGAACCTCGTCATAGAGACTCGGCGCGGCCAGTGCGCGCTCGAGCGCCTCGTAATCGTGCTGCGAGTGACGATGCACCTCGATGATCTGCGGGTGCTTGTTGCCGAGCGTGAACTCCAGCACCCGATACTGCACCGACTGGAAACCCGAGGAGCGACCGAGCAGGTTGCGAAACGATGAGTAGTCCGCCGGCGTCATGGTCGCGAGCACTTCCCAGACCGCCAGCAATTGTCCCTGCACGCGTCCGATGCGATCGAGCATCTTGAAGGATGGACCGAGCTGGTCGCGGCGCACGCATTCGATCGCGCCGTGTAATTCGTGCAGCATCAGGCGCATCCACAGCTCCGAGACCTGATGCACGATGATGAAGAGCATTTCATCGTGCTCGCCCGAGAGCGGCTTCTGCGCATCGAGCAGCCGATCGAGCCGCAGGTACTGGCTATAGGTCAGCGAGCTGCCCAGATCCCAGTGCACGCCCTCATCGGCGAGCTGCACGTGCGAGGTGGATTCAGCCCCGAGCGCTGTGCTCGCCCCGGCAGGCTCCGTCGGCTCCCCGCTCACGGCAGGATCCAGGCCGGCACACGCCGCCAGCCCTGCAATAACTCGCGATCCAGCGCCTGCCAGTCGGGCTCCTGACGTGCGACTTCGGCCCAGAAGCGCGCCGAATGATTCATATGGCGCAGGTGCGCGAGCTCGTGAATCATGAGGTAACGCGCTACCTCGGGTCGTTGAAACAACAGGCAAACGTTCAGGCTGATGGTGCCGCGCCGCGAGCAGCTGCCCCAGCGCGTGCGCTGGAAGCGCACCTGCAGGCGTGCCGGCTTGACGCCCATCTGGGCCGCCAGCTGCCACAATGAGGGCTCGAAGCCCTCCCCGGCGCGCCGCCTGAGCCAACGGCTCAGCGCCCCGCGCACCTGCTCGGTGTCAGCCAGCTCGCCGAAGAGCAGCAATTCATGGCTTATGAGCTCGCGTACGCGCACCCGTCCGCCGCCTTCGGCATGGGTACAGCGCCACTGCTCGCCCACCGCGCTGAGCGTCAGGCTGCTCGGCGGCAATGGCCAATGCACGCATGGCGCGGCCCGCCGTCGCTGGCGTTCGATCCATTCGCGATGCTCGCTGACAAATGCGCTGACGCGCCGCGGTGAGGTGCGCGGCGGCACCACGATCTCCACCCCGCCGTGGCGGAACACGCGCACGCTGAGCCGGCGCGCGCGCGCGCTCTGTCGCACCGACCAGCTCTGCTCGCTGGGAAGCGCGCCCCAGAGTGTCAATTGCTGCAATTTCTGTTCAGCGCGGGCCAATGAGGTGCGTTGGCAAACGGGTGTAGATTCCCGCGCCCGATCATATCAGGCCTAGCCGCGCCGCATTACAGTAACGGCATGCAATGGCTCGACATCGGCACGAACCTCACGCACGCCAGCTTCGATCGCGACCGCGCAGCAGTGATCGAGCGCGCGCGTGCGGCCGGCGTCGCGCAGATGCTGATCACGGGCGCGAGCGTGGCCAGCAGTGCGGATGCGCTGCAGCTGGCTCGGGCACATCCGCGCACGCTATTTGCAACCGCCGGCGTGCATCCGCATAACGCCGCCGAATTCTCCTCCGAGAACCTGCCGGCGCTGCGCGCGCTGCTGTCGCAACCCGAGGTCGTCGCGGTCGGGGAATGCGGTCTGGACTACTATCGCGATCACTCGGCGCGCCCCGCGCAATTGCAGGCCTTCGAATGGCAGTTGCAGCTCGCTGCCGAGACTGGTAAACCGCTATTTCTGCACCAGCGCGATGCGCACGCGGACTTCGTCGCGGTCCTGCGCAATCATCGACGCACATTCGTAGCAGGGGTTGCACACTGCTTCACGGCCGGCGGCGCCGAGCTCGAGGCTTATCTGGAGCTCGGGCTCTCGATCGGCATCACCGGCTGGATCTGCGATGAGCGGCGCGGCGCGCATCTGGCGGCAGTCGTCGCGCTCATTCCGCCAGAGCGGCTGCTGCTCGAGACCGACGCGCCGTACCTGCTGCCGCGAGATCTGAGCGCAAAGCCCAAGTCGCGACGCAACGAGCCCATGTACCTGCCGCACATCGGCGCCGTCGTGGCACGCGCCCGCAGCCAGAGCCTCGAGCAGTGCGCGCGTGTCACGACACTGCACGCACGGGCTTTGTTTCAACTACCCGAGCCGCCCTGAACGGCCGCGGCCGGCGCCTATATGGCAGCCTTGGGCGCTGCCAGCTGGCTGGGGACGACGGATTTTTTGATCGCGGCCCAGGCCGGCATCCAGCCTTCGAGCAGCGAACGCATCAAATCGCGCTCCGAGGCCGGAAACTCCGATGGCAGCGAGTCGAGCATCAGCGTATATCGCGGTAGACCCTTGGGAAAGCGCCCGCGCGTGGTGAAGACGATGCGCCCCTCGACCGGCAGTCCCTGCGCCAGCGCTCGTACGGCAGCGATGCGGTCGTAGAGTCCCGGCTGCGGATTGCCAAAGGTATAGCGCTGCGCGCGATGCATGACGGTCCATGCGCTCATCTGATCGCCGCCAAAAATGTTACCCGCGATATCGCGCAGATCAATCACGATGACGCCGCGCGCGGTCAGCAGCAGGAAATCCACGTGCAGTGCCGCGCCCTGCCCGTCCGGCACGAGCACGTCGCGCAGATGCTCGAACCCGCAGCTGGTCACGGCCAGGGTGCGCGCAGCCCGCAGGCGCCGGCGCTGATCCCAGCGCCATGCAAACACCAGCGCGCCGATGAGCAGGGCGGCGCCGATCAGAACCGCGACGAACTCGACATTGAAAATGGGCAAGGCGTCCATGGCTTAGAGCGAGCGCTTCAGCATCTCAAGATTCGCATCGATCTCGCTGTAGCGCGTCGGCCGCGCGTACAGACGAGCCAGATTTTCCGGCATCGGCAGCGCCGCGCCAACCAGCGGCTCGACGACTTCCCGAAACTTCGCCGGATGCGCTGTGGCCACGAGCAGCCAGCGCCGCTGTGCGCGCTGCGCGGCCGGCAGGCGCGCGTAGGCTTCGGCAGCCACGGCAGTATGCGGGCACCAGATGCGCCCAAAGCGCTCGAAATCGATGCGGATGCGCGCGCGAGTGGCCTCTTCCTCAATCGATACGGCGCTCAGTGCGCCGCGCAGCGCGGACACATCCGGGTACAGCGCGCGCAGACGCTCAAGATTACTGGGGTCCCCGACGTCCATTGCCGAGGATATCGTCGCTACGCTCGCGCGTGGCCGCAAGACCCCGTCGTGCAGATAATCAGGCACGGTGCGATTGGCATTGTGCGCCAGTACGATCGAATCGATCGGCGCACCCATCTTGCGTGCCCAGACGCAGGCGGTCGCATTGCCGAGATTGCCGCTGGGAATCACGAACGAGGCCGCCTCTCCATGCGAGCGCAGCACGCGCAGACTCGCGGCCCAATAGTAGAGGGTCTGCGGCAGCAATCGTCCAAGATTGATGCTGTTGGCGGAAGAGAGCTCGAAGCGCTCGCGCAGCGCGGCGTCGGCAAATGCCTCCTTGACCAGGCGCTGGCAGTCATCGAAGCGGCCGCGCACCGCGAGGCTGCGCACATTGCCGTCCCAGCAGGTCAGCTGCCGCTCCTGCGTCGGGGAGACCAGTCCCTTTGGATACAGCACCGTGACTTCAATGCCGCGCTGATTATGAAACGCTGCGGCCACCGCGCCACCCGTATCCCCCGAGGTGGCCACCAGGATCTGCAGCGGCCGGCGCGCATCGCGCCGAATGCGCGCCAGCGCGGCGGCCAGAAAGCGCGCGCCGAAGTCCTTGAACGCCGCCGTGGGGCCATGAAAGAGCTCGAGCACTCCGAACCGCTGCGTATCGTCGAGCCAGATCAGCGGAGCTGGAAAATCGAAAGCCTCGCGCGTGATTGCGCCAAGCTCATTCTCAAGCGCATCGTCAGCCACGAACGGGGCCAGCAGCTCGTGCCCCAGGCCAGCCAGCCCGTCGTGATCTTCGAGCGCTGCGAGCGCGGCTAATGCCGGCGCCTCAACGCTCGCCCATTGCTCCGGTACATACAGGCCGCCATCACTGGCCAGCCCCTGCACCAGTGCCGCGCTGAAGCCGATCCGATGCTGCGGATCGCGGGTGCTCGTGAACTGCATCAAGCCAGCACGCGCGCGCCGGTCGGGGCGATCGCGGTGATCCAATGGTCCGCCTGCAGTCCATGGCGCGAGAATTGCGCGATCATGGCCTCACTCACCGGCACTGCGTGGCTCTCCAGGCACCAGGCGAAGATCGTTGGACCGGCCCCCGAGATCGAACAGCCCAGTGCCCCGCCCGCAAGCGCGGCGCGCCGCACGTCGGTGAACCCTGGTATCAGCGCGGCACGCTGCGGCTCGATGACCACATCCTCGAACGATTCGCGCAGCATTTCCAGATCATTGGTATAGCAGCCGGAGATAAAGCCGGCCAGATTGGCCGTCTGCCACACAAAATCGGCCATCTCCACGCTGTGCTTGAGTATCGCACGCGCCTTGCGCGTGGACAGAAACATGTGCGGATGCACGATCACGGCACGAATCGCGGGCGGCACCGGTATCTGTTTGACGCGTGGGTGATCGATGCCTACCGTGAGCACGAGACCGCCAAAGAGCGAAGGAGCGATGTTATCAACGTGCACCGAGCCGCTCGCGACCGCCTCGCCCTGCATCGCGTATTTGAGCAATTCGAGCCGCGTGCGCGGCTCCGACAGCAGCGCATTGGCAGCAAACACCGCAGCGACGGCTGAAGCCGCTGAGCCGCCCAGCCCCGAGGCCAGCGGAATACCCTTCTCCAGCACGAGCTCGAAACCAAACTGCAGTCCGAGCGCCTCCTGCATCGCCAGGAGCGCGCGGCCGGCGGTGTTGCGCTCGGCCTGCAACGGCAGGTCCCGAACTACCCCGTGGATCGCCTTGATCGCCACGCCCGGCGCCGCGCTGCGGCTGACCAGTGCGCGATCGCCGATCGCATCGACCGAGAAGCCCAGAATATCGAATCCGATCGCCACATTGCCGACCGAGGCGGGTGCGAATGCGCGCGCGCGCTCGGGCGGCGCCGTGCGCGCCGCGCCCGGGCTCACAGGCGTGCCCCGAGGAAGGTCGCCAGACGCAGCAGATCGGCGAAAACCCCGCCGGCCGTGACCGCTGGGCCGGCACCAGGTCCCTGAACGATGAGCGGATTGTCGCAATAGCGCGCCGTGGCGAAGCGCACGACATTATCGGTGAGGGCTATATTGGCAAAGGCGTGAGTCGCCTCCATCTCGGTCAATCCGACGGTGGCCCGGCCATCGGCGCCGACTGAGCCGACATAGCGCAGCACGCGACCGCGCGCGCGCGCCTGCTCGTAGCGGCGCTTCATGGGCTCATCGTAGCGTGACAGGCCGGCCAGAAACTCCTCGCTGCTGCCGCCGACCAGATCCTGCGGCACGAGGCTTGCGATCTGCACATCGCTCATCTCGAGCAACAACCCCATTTCGCGCCCGAGAATGATGAGCTTGCGTGCGACATCGGTACCGGCCAGATCATCGCGCGGATCGGGCTCGGTATAGCCGCGCTGCTTGGCCTCGCGCACGATCTGCGAGAACGGTGTAGTGCCGTCATACTTGTTGAACAGGTACGCCAGCGTGCCCGACAGGATGCCCTCGATGCGCGTGATCTCATCGCCGGTCTCGCGCAGATCGCGCAGTGTCTGGATGATCGGCAGGCCGGCCCCGACCGTGGCTTCGTACAGATAGTGCGCCCCGCTCTCGCGACGCGCGGCCTTGAGACTCTCGTAGTAGGCCAGGTCGCTGCTGTTGGCCCTCTTGTTGGGCGTGACGATGTGAATGCCGGCCGCGAGCCAGTCGCGATACTGCCGCGCCACCTCGGCGTCGGCCGTGCAGTCGATCAGCACGGTATGCGGCAGGTAATCGACGCGCACGTGCTCGATGAAGCGCTGCAGATCCGCGGCCTGCGAGCCCGACTCGAACTCCTCGCGCCAGCGCTCGAGTGCCACACCCTGGTCGGACAGGCACATGTGCGCGCGGCGCATGATGCCGCGCACGCGCAGGTCGATCTTGAACTCACGTGCGAGGCGCTCGCACTCACCAGCCAGCTGATCCAGCAGCACGCGCCCTACGGTGCCCGGACCGATCAGCCCGATCGACAGCGTATGGGGCGAGAGGTAGAAACTCGCGTGCGCGGCCCGCAATGCCCGCGTCGCATGAGCGCCCTCGACCACGACTGAGATATTGCGCTCCGAGGCGCCCTGGGCGATCGCGCGTACATTGATCTGTGCGTTGCCCAGCGCGCTGAAGACCTTGGCCGACACCCCAGGCATACCGGCCATGCCATCGCCGACCACGGCCAGGATAGCCAGATCCGGCGTGATATCGACGCTCTGGATCTGACCACCGGCGAGCTCACGCTCAAACGCGGTGGCGAGCACGCTCCTGGCTCGCGCGGCCTGCGCCTGTGGGATCGCGCAGCAGATCGAATGCTCCGAGCTGCCCTGCGAGATCAGAATGACCGAAATGCGCTCCTCGTGCAGCGCGCCAAAGAGCCTGTGAGCCGTGCCGGGCACGCCGATCATGCCGGCGCCCTCCAGATTCACCAGAGCGACGTCCTCGATGCTCGTGATGCCCTTGACCGGCAAGCCCGAGCTCGGCCTGGCACAGATCAGGGTACCGGCCTTGTGCGGGGCAAAGGTGTTGCGTATCCAGATCGGGATGTCACGGCCGACCGCCGGCGCCATGGTCTGCGGGTGAATGACTCGCGCGCCGAAGTACGCGAGCTCCATCGCCTCGTTGTAGGAGAGCGAGTCGATCACCTGAGCATCGGGCACGCGCCGCGGATCGGCTGACAGCACGCCATCGACGTCGGTCCAGATATGAATCTCGCTGGCGTCGAGCAACACGGCAAATATCGAGGCGGAGAAATCGCTGCCATTGCGACCCAGCGTGGTCTGCACGCCGCGTGGATCGCTGGCTACGAAGCCCGGGATCACGAGCGTGGCAAGATCGGGGGCGCCCGCGGCTGCCAGCAGCCCATCCAATTGCACGCGGGATTGCTCCCAGAGCACCGCCGGACCGAGCGCCCCCCATTGCACGGTCACGCAATCTCGTGCATCAAGCCAACACAGGCCATCGCGTACGCCGCGCCGCTGCAGGTAGCGGTAGAACAGTGTGCTCGACCAGATCTCCCCGTAGCCGCCCACCAGATCCAGTACGTTGTGGGCCGCCGAGCGCATCACGCTGGTGGTCTGCAACGCGCCGCTGAGGTCCGCGCTACCGCGATCAAAATCGGCCAGATATGCCGCGCTCGAGCGCGCGTCGAGCAAAGCCGTGGCGATTGCCATGTGCCGCTCGCGCAGCAAGTCCAGGCGCGCGCGCCAGCCCGCGTCCTGGCGCTCCGCCAGCCCTACGAGCGCCAGTAGCTCATCGGTGACGCCCTTGCAGGCCGAGATCACGATCGCTACGCGCCCGCGCCCGTGCGCTGCGCTGGCAATCAGCGAGGGCGATTCCACGATCGCGGCCACGCGCTCGAAGCAGCTCGCATCGGCCATGCTTGAGCCACCAAACTTGTGAACTACCCAGGCCGCGGTGGCGGACCCGCAGTCACTCTTGCGCTCGTTCGCATTCATGTTGATTGGTGCGTTGATTGGTGCGCTCACGCGCGCTACGCGGCTCTCAGGGAAAAAAACCTTTGCACTTTACTTCAGCGCTTTCGCTTCTCGCAAGCAAGGCTGCTGAGCGATGCAGGCGCCGATTCGTTAGAATGCGCCCGAAGCCGTGCTGTATCGGTCGGTAGAACCGGCAGCTCTGGCTCGCTCTGGCTTCGCTGAGGCAGCTTTGCAGATACGCTGGACGACAGGCCGGTCTGTATCGGCGCTGGTGCTGCTGGCGCTGTTGGGCTGCACGCTGTGCATTTCGACCTACCCCGTATTCGGCAACTTCTGGGATGAGCCCGAGCACCTCGCTGCCGGACTGGTGCTGATCGATCGGCAAGAGTACCTGTACGACAACCAGCATCCACCCTTGGCGCGGCTCGCGGCGGCGCTCGGACCCACTCTGGCCGGCGTGCATATTCACGGCACGCCCGATCCCATCGGCGAGGCCGAGGGACGCGATCTGCTTTATCACTCGAAGATCGGCTATGAGCGCGTATTGACGCTCGCGCGGCTCGGTATGCTGCCGTTCCTGCTGCTGCTGCTGGGGGCAACCTGGGCCTGGACACGGCGCTGGTATGGGAATGCGAGCGCAGTGCTCGCGGTACTCTACCTGGCCAGCACGCCGGTCATTCTTGGCAACGCCGCGGTCGTGGCCCTCGACGTGCCCGTCACCGCACTGACGATGGCGAGCCTGTGGCTGCTGCTGCGCTGGCTCGAGCGCCCGAGCGTGCCGCGCGCGATT
Organism: Steroidobacteraceae bacterium; assembly: GCA_049515055.1. GTDB lineage: Bacteria > Pseudomonadota > Gammaproteobacteria > Steroidobacterales > Steroidobacteraceae > FEN-1191. The sequence continues at coordinate 12,776 of JBEKUL010000054.1, forward strand.
TGGCTGGGCCTGAGCGGCGGGCTTGCGGTCGCGACCAAATTGTCGGCCGTACCCTTCATCGGCGTCGCGGCCATAACGCTGCTCGTGCTGCGATTGCTGCTCGTGCGCCGCCAGCCATTGCCGCCGCGCTGGGCTCGCGGCCTCGCGAGCGCCGCGATCAGTCTCGCGCTGGCACTGCTGATCCCGATTGGCGTCTACGGACCCAAACTCGTCTATCTGACCACGCCGGATCTGGCGCCGAGCCTGTCGCTGTACGAGCTGGTCGGCGACAGCGGCGCGCTGCACGATCTGGCTTATCGCATCGCCGCTCACGTCAGAGTGCCGCTGGGCGTGGAGATTCTGCCGTTGAATTTCCGTGGCGTCGAATGGCACAACGAGTACGGCCATCCTTCCTTCCTGCTCGGCCAGACTGCCAGGGAAGGCTGGTGGTATTTCTATCCAGTCGCGCTGACCTTCAAGACCACACTGCCCATGCTGGGGCTGGGGCTCACCGGCCTTACGCTGCTCGCGCGACGCGGCTGGCGCGCGGGCAATGTGTATCTACTGGCCCCGAGCGCCTGCTTTGTCTCAATTCTGGCCTTCTGCTGCCTGTACAGTCATATCAACATCGGCGTGCGCCACGTGTTGATCGCCTATCCGCTGCTGGCCATGGGCGCGGCCTGTGCCACGGTGGCGATCTGGAAGCGCTGGCCGCAGCGCGCCGCGCGCGCGCTCGTGCTGGCGCTGCTGTTATGGCAGGTCGCGACCCTCGCCTACGCCTATCCGGATTATCTGGCCTACTTCAATGTGCTGGCCGGCTCGCATCCCGAGCGCATCCTCGTGGATTCCGACCTGGACTGGGGTGGGCAGGACCTGCGACGGCTCGAGCGCGTGCTCGCGGCCCGTCACGTGCCGCAGATAGCGCTCGGCTACGAAGGCACGGCGGATCTGTCGCTGGAAGCCTTACCGCCCTACACGCTGCTGAAGCCCAATGAGCCGGTGCACGGCTGGGTAGCCATCACGATGCTGACGCTGCAGGAGAATCAGGCCGGCTACGGCTGGCTGTCGCGCTATGCGCCGCTGCAGCGCGTGGGCCAGTCCTTCTATCTGTACTACATTCCCTGAAATTGGAAGGCTCAAAACGGCGCGCCGATATGAAACGCTTCCTCCACGTCGAGCTGCACGGGCACCGCGCTCGCCTGCCAGATGTCGGTACAGTATTCGCGAATGGTGCGGTCGGAGGAGAATTTGCCCGAGCGCGCCGTATTGAGTATCGACATGCGCGTCCAGCGCTCGCTATCCCGGTAGGTCTCATCCACGCGCTGCTGGCAGGCCGCATAGGAGTGATAGTCGGCCAGCACCATGTACGGGTCGTGCCACAGCAGGTTGTCGATCAGGTCGCGAAACATGCCGCTGTTGCCGCGTGAAAAGAAGCCATCCCTGATCAGGTCGATGACTTCGCGCAGCTCGGGCTCGCTCTGATACAGCTCCAGCGGGCGGTAGCCGGCGGCGCGGCGCGCCTGCACCTGCTCGGTGCTCATGCCGAAGAGGAAAAAATTGTCGGCGCCAACCTCCTCGCGAATCTCGATATTGGCCCCGTCCATGGTGCCGATGGTCAGGGCGCCGTTCATCTGAAATTTCATATTGCCGGTGCCGGAGGCCTCCTTGCCCGCCATCGAGATCTGCTCGGACAGATCTGCGGCCGGGTAGATGCGCTGGCCGGTGGTGACGTTGAAATTCGGCAGAAAGACGACTTTGATCAGATCGCGCACGCCCGGGTCGCGATTGATGACGTCGCCCACGGCGCTGATGAGCCGGATCATCAATTTCGCCAGGTGATAGCCCGGCGCTGCCTTGCCGCCGAAGATAAATACACGCGGCTGGATCTGGAAGTTAGGGTCGGTCTTCAGCCGGTGATACAGGGCGACGACGTGCAGGATATTGAGGTGCTGGCGTTTGTACTCGTGAATGCGCTTGACCTGCACGTCGAAGATGGCGTCCGGATTGACCTGCACGCCCGTGCTGTCGCGAATGATCGCGGTCAGCGCCGCCTTGTTCGAACGCTTGATGTCGCGCCATTGGGCACGGAATTCGCCATCCTCAATCAGCGCCTCCAGGCTGCGCAGCTCATACAGATTGCGCACCCAGCCGTCACCGATTGCCTCGGTGATGAAGTCCGCGAGCCGCGGGTTGGCGAGCACGATCCAGCGTCGCGGCGTCACGCCGTTGGTCTTGTTGCTGAATTTCCCGGGCCACAGCTCATAGAAATCCCGCAGCACGTCGCTCTTGAGCAATTCGCTATGCAATCCGGCCACGCCATTGACCGCATGGCTGCCGACGATGGCCAGGTGCGCCATGCGCACGTAGCGCTCCCCGCTCTCATCGATCAGCGACATGCGCCCGAGCCGCTCCTCATCGCCAAAGAACACGATGCGCACCTCATCCAGAAAGCGCGCGTTGATCTCGTAGATGATCTCCAGATGGCGCGGCAACAGACGGCCGAACAGGCCGAGCGGCCAGCGTTCAAGCGCCTCGGGCAACAGCGTGTGATTGGTGTAGGCGAAGGTGCGCCGCGTAATGGCCCAGGCGCTCTCCCAGTCCAGCGCGAGCTCATCGACCAGCAGTCGCATGAGCTCGGCGACCGCGATCGAGGGATGCGTGTCGTTGAGCTGAACTGCGAATTTTTCATGGAAGCGCTCGGGCGCGATCTTCTGCACGCGGATGATGCGCAGCATGTCCTGCAACGAAGCGCAGACGAAAAAGTACTGCTGCTCCAGCCGCAGCTCCTTGCCGCGTACCTGATCATCGTTCGGGTACAGAACCTTGGTGATGTTCTCGGATGTGACCTTCTGATTGACCGCGCCCCAGTAGTCGCCGCGGTTGAAGGTCGAAAAATCGAAGGACTCGGCCGCCTCGGCGCGCCAGAGACGCAAGGTGTTGGCCGTATTGACGTGATAGCCCAGGATCGGCGTGTCATAGGGCACGCCCAGCACGACCCGAGCTGGCACCCAGCGCACGCGCTGGCGGCCCTGCTCGTCGATGTAGGGTTCCGTGTGCCCGCCAAGCTTGACCTCCACGGCCCATTCCGGACGCACAATTTCCCAGGGATTGCCGAAACGCAGCCACTTGTCGGTCTTCTCGACCTGCCAGCCGTCGGTTATCTCCTGCTGGAAGATGCCGTATTCGTAGCGAATGCCGTAGCCCACACAGGGAATCTGCAGGGTCGCGAGCGAGTCGATGAAGCAGGCCGCCAGCCGACCCAGACCGCCATTGCCCAGCCCGGGCTCGAGCTCCTGACGCAACAGCACATCAAGATCCAGGCCGAGCTCAGCCACAGCCTGGCGTGCGGTCTCGTAGATGCCGAGGTTGATGAGGTTATTGCCCAGATGCGGCCCCATCAGAAACTCCGCCGACATATAGGCGACGGTGCGCGAGCCCTGGGAAGTGTAGGTGCAGGCCGTGCTGATCCAGCGCTGCAGCAAGCGATCGCGCACCGCGTAGGCAAGGGCCATGTAGTAATCGTTTCCGGTCGCCAGCGCCGGAAATTTTCCTTGTATATAGAAGAGGTTGTCGACGAATGCGTGCTTGAGCGCCTCTTTCGTCATCGACGTCCGATCATCCTCCGGCGCCGGCATGATCGACACTGCTGTATTCATCTTATTTTCCCGTCCCCTGGCCCCTGTCGGGCTGATGTGTGCAGCAAAACGGCTCACTAGCCTAAGGCAGCGCACGGGGCTGCACCAGACGCGCGCGCTGCTGGAGCGAACTCCCGGACTCACTGTGGTCTAATGTTAGGTCTCAATAACAGCGTGCTATGCCGCGCGCTGCCGGAGCTTTTGGGTCGATGATCAGACAAGGTTTGGCAGCCGCCGTGCTGGCGATCGTGGCATGCGCCCTGGGCGCCCTGGTCCCCGAATGCTCGCTGGCCGCTGACAGCGTGCTCTTGCGCCGAGCTGGAATCGACCCTTCTGCGACTGACCGCATCATCGTCAAATGGCGCGACAGCGGCGTGGCGGCAGTGCAGATCCCCTCAGTGGCCGATCGGGCGACGCGGCTGAGCAACAACACCGGAGTTACCGTCACGGCTGTGCGAAATCTGTACGGCCAGGTCGATGTCATGCGACTGGATCATGTAATGAGCCACTCCGCGATGCTCGCCGTGCTGGCGCGCCTGCGCACCGATCCCGGAGTGGCCTACGCGGAAGCGGATGCGCTGCGCTTCATCGAGCAGCAGTTTCCGAGCGCGGCGCCGAATGATCCGCACTTCGTGGCCGGCTCCGACGCTTATGGCAGCTGGGATGGTCAGTGGTATCTGCAGCCCAGTTCCTCGAGCACCCCCGCGGCCATCTCGGCCACGGGCGCATGGCTGAAAACGACCGGCTCATCCAGCGTGGTCGTGGCCGTCATCGACACCGGCGTGGTCCTGGATCATCCGGATCTGCTGCCCACTGCCAGTGGCGGCAAGCTGCTGCCGGGCTACGATTTTGTGAGCTGCGATCAGGGTAACAGCGCGAGCGCGCCCAGCGTATGCAGCGCCTCGGGCTCGGCAGCCACCTACTACATCGCGAACGACAACGGCCTGGGCTGGAACCAGGACGCCTCGGATCCCGGCGACTGGATATCCAGCGCCGATATCGCCATGTCGCTGTTTCAGGCAGACGGCTGCACGACGGTCGAGCCCAGCTCGTGGCACGGCACCAAGGTCGCAGGCGTCATCGGCGCGATCACGAATAACGGCATTGGCATCGCCGGCATCGCGCCGGACACTCTGATCCTGCCGGTGCGTGCGATCGGCGTGTGCACGGGCCGCGTGTCCGATATTGCCGCTGCTATCACCTGGGCGGCGGGCATGGCGGTCACCGGCGTGCCCTCCTTGAGCGCGGTGGCTGGTATCGATCAGGCCAACATCATCAATTTGAGCCTCGGGGCCCCGATGGCCTGCTCGGCGACCGAGCAGGATGCGATCTCGGCGGCCATCGGCGCCGGCGTGCTCGTCGTGGCAGCGGCCGGCAACGAGGGCGGTCCGGTCGACGCACCGGCCAGCTGCCCCGGCGTGCTCTCGGTCGCCGGACTGCGTCACACCGGCACCAAGGTGGGATACAGCAGTCTGAGCAGCAGCGCCGCTGCGGTCGGCATCGCCGCGCCCGCGGGCAATTGCGTCAACGTCGGCACGACCGTGCCCTGCGTTTATTCCATCGAGACCACGAGCGACGCGGGTGCGACCACGCCCGCGAGCACGCCGGGCTTTTATACCTATGCGCTGCTTGACAGCAGCTACCTGAACGGCGGCGGCAATGCCGATAATCAAGCCAACGTCGGCACCAGTTTCGCCGCCCCGATGGCCTCCGGAGTGGCCGCACTGATGCTCGCGACCAGTCCGACGCTCACGCCGTCCGAGCTCATCGCTCGCATGCAGTCGAGCGCACTGGGCTTCCCGACCTCCTCTTCAACCACCTCCACGACCTGCGTGCTCGCATCCACGACCACGGACAGCAATGGCAACTTCACGGACACGAGTCAGGACATCGAGTGCGTTTGCACCACGGCGACCTGCGGGGCGGGGATGCTCAATGCCGAGGCGGCGGTGACGGCCGCGAGTGGCTTGTTCGTGCAGATCACGCCTTCGAGCAGCACAGGCTCCCCGGGTCAGCACATCACGCTCAACGGCAGCGGTAGTACGCCGGCCACGGGCGACACGATCGTGTCCTATCAATGGACGACGATACCGGCCACGAGCAATCAGCTCATCAATGCGAACCAGGCCATCGCAACGCTGGTCGTGCCTACATTTCGCTCAATCCAGGTCGAGCTGACCATCACCGACAGCGGCGGCAACGTGGCCTCGGGAACGGTTACGATTCAATCGGCCTTCGGCGCAGCCAGCGGCGTGGGATCATTCGGTCCGGAGCTGCTCGCGCTTGCCGCGCTCACCGGCGCGACTCTGCGGCGTCGGCGTCGCGCCATGGCCGCTGTGGGGCGCGTTTTGAACTGATTCGCGGCGCGTCGGTCGCATATGCTATGGCAGGTGGCGGGGGGCACGAGAACACAGCTCGAGCGGCGCCGCGCTCGATGCACTCTTGTAGTCCGATGAGGAGATACCGTTGACCGTCATTCGATCTGGGGTAGCGGGGCGTAATGCCACCTTGCTCCGAGTCCTGTTGAGCCTGACTGCCGCTGTGGTGCTCACGGCCTGCAACACCAACACCAATCGCGCCATCACCCCGACAGTGGGTGTGGACAGCGGCGTTGCCCTGGAGACCGCCGGCAACCTCACCTCCCTGCTGGAAGGCGCCACACTGGCGCTGGCTGCCACCGTGGAGAATCCAAGCAACGATGCGGGCGTCTCCTGGACGATCATTGGCGCCGGCTCGCTCAGCGCCGAGACCAACTCAACAGCAACCTATGTCGCGCCGAGCACGGTCACGGGCGCGACCGATGCGCTCATCACGGCCACCTCGATCGCGAATCCAGCGCAGACCGCCTCGGTGACCATTGTCACGGCCGGCTCACCCGTAAACAATTCCACCACCCCCTTTCCGGCCAATGTGAACAGTCCCTATATCGGCGTGGTTTCGATCGCGGGCGGGGAGCCCGCGATCACCTGGACGCTCTACTCAGGTACGTTGCCGCCTGGAATGAGCTTGAATGGCAGTGCCGTAACGTCGGATTCGTATTCAGGAACCCCGACGACCACAGGCACGTATTCTTTCGTGGTCCAAGCCACCGATGCTGTGGCTCGGACCGCGTTCGTGCCGGTCACGTTGACGGTCGAGGCGGCCTCGGCCTGTCTGCTGGGCGGTAACTACACGTTTACCGCCAGCGGTTACCGCGGCGGCGCCCCCTACACGCATTCCGGAGCAATCGCGATCGATAAAGTCACCGGCAACGTCACGGGCATTCAGGATTACAAGGATACGCATCGC
>JBEKUL010000055.1:0-30518 GCA_049515055.1 Steroidobacteraceae bacterium
CGAGGTCGTGCGGTCGGTCAGCACCGCGAGATCCACGCCGGCCGGCAGCGCGGCGCGCAATTGCGGCAGCATCGCCTTGATGCTGTCCACCACTTCGATGACATTGGCTCCAGGCTGTCGCTGCACGTTCAGCAGCAGCGCCGGCGTGGTATTCATCCAGGCGCCGAGCCTGACGTTCTCGGCACTGGCAAGCAGTCGCGCCACATCGTGCAGCCGCACCGGCGCGTTGTTGCGGTAGGCGATCACGATGTTGCCGTAATCGACGGCCGAGCGCAGCTGATCATTGGCGTTGATCGCATAGGCGCGCGTGGGACCATCAAAAGTCCCCTTGGGCCCATTCTGATTAGCCACGTTGATGGTCGTGCGCAGGTCATCGAAATTCAGCCCGTAGGCCGCCAGCGCCTGCGCATTGACCAGCACCCGCACGGCCGGCCGCTGCCCGCCGCTGACGCTGACCACACCGACGCCCTTGAGCTGGGCGATCTTCTGCGCGATGCGCGTATCGGCCAGATCCTCCACTTCGGTCAGAGGCATGACCTGCGAGGTCAGCCCGAGGGTAATCACGGGTGCGTCGGCCGGATTGAATTTCGCGTATATCGGGGGCGCGGGCAGATCCTGCGGCACGAGGTTCTGTGCCGCGCTGATCGCGGCCTGCACCTCCTGCTCGGCGATGTCTATGTCCAGACTCAGATCGAACTGCAATGTGATGACAGAGGCCCCGGCCGAGCTGGTCGATGACATCTGCGCCAGACCCGGCATCTGCCCGAACTGCTTCTCCAGCGGCGCGGTGATCCCTGAGGTGATGACCTCCGGGCTGGCGCCGGGATAAAACGTCTGCACCTGAATCGTGGGATACGCCACCTGCGGTAGCGCGGACAGTGGCAAGCGCTGGTAGGCCAACAGGCCGACCAGAAGTATCGCGATCATCAGGAGCGAGGTCGCGACCGGACGCAGAATGAAGATTCTGGACGGATTCATAGCGCTCGATGCGCCGCGGCGCTAATGGGCAATGCCCGCCCGGGTGCCCGCCGCGCCCGCTGCGCTCGCCCCGCCCGCCGCACCAACCGCGCCCACCGCGCCCACCGCGCCCACCGCGCCTGTCGCGCCTGTCGCGCCTGTCGCACCCGCGGGCGCAGTGGGATCGGACAGCACGACGGTCGCGCCGTCGCGCAGCCGGTCGGCACCCTCGGTCACCACCACATCGCCGGCCGCCAGACCCGAGAGCACCGCGACGCGCTCGCCATCCGCCTGGCCTAAGCTCACCGGCTGCACGGCGACCTTGCGAGCGGCATTGACCCGATACACGAAGGTCGTGGCCACGCCATTCGGCGCCCCGCGGTGCACGGCGGCGCTCGGAATGATGATCTGGTCGTGCAGCACGTCCACCAGAAGCCGGATATTGACGAACTGGTTGGCAAACAGAGCGCCGTCTTTATTATCAAATTCCGCTCGCAGCTTGATCGTACCGGTGGTCGGGTCGATCTGGTTGTCAACCGTGAGCAGCTTGCCCTGCGCGAGCTTGGCGCTGTTATCCCGATCCCACGCCGTGACGCTCAGGCTCGAGCCGCCATGCAGGCGCTGGCTGATCAAGCGCACGTAGTCCTCCGGCACCGGAAAGATCACGGTGATCGGCTGCAATTGCGTGACCACGACCAGTCCATTGGTATCCCCTGGCGTCACGTAGTTGCCCGCATCGACCTGTCGCAGACCCACCCGGCCGGTGACCGGCGAGACGATGTGCGTGTACTGCAGATTGAGCCTTGCGGTTGCGATCTGCGCCTCATCGCCGACCACAGTGCCCTCGTACTGCTCGACCAACGCCACCTGGGTATCCAGCTGCTGCTTGGCGATGGAGTCCTCGGCCAGCAGGCCCTGATAACGTGTCTGATCCACCTTGGCGTTGGCCAGCAAGGCCCGATCCCGCCGCAGATTGCCTTGCGCCTGTTCCAGGGCAGCCTGGTAGGGCCGCGGATCGATCTGGGCGAGAAAGTCTCCCTGCTGCACCATCTGCCCCTCTTTGAAGGCGACCTGGACCAGTTGCCCGCTGATCTGAGTCTTGACCGTGACTGTGGCCAGCGGCGTGACCGTGCCGAGCGCCGGAATGCTCACGGGCATTTCACCGCGGGTGGCGCTGGCGACGTCCACCGCAATTGGCTCGTCCTGGCCATTGCCAGCGCCGAAGGGTGAGGCTGGCGCCTGCGTGCCGTGGTGCACGATCCACACGATGAGCAGCACGATCGCCAGCCCGATAAGTGCGTTACGCAGGCGCCGCCTGCCCCGCGACATGCCCTCGGATCGACGCTCGTTCTCGCTCGCCTCGGCCTGCGATGGCGCGGTGGTGGTATCGTTCATGAGTGCATTCTCTTACAGACGCATCGCCGCGGGCTCAGCTGTATTGGAAGCCATTGCCCGCCCTTAGGTTTCAAGACTTTAGAAATATATCAAGTGACTGAACATAAAGGACAATTCTCGGTCTTGTTCGTCTGCATGGGTAACATATGCCGCTCGCCCACGGCCGAGGCCGTGTTCCGTCACCTCGCGCCCAAGCTCGCCCCCGAGCTGGACATCCAGGTCGACTCGGCCGCCACACATGCCTACCACCTGGGCGCCGCGCCGGATTCGCGCATGCAAGCCGTCGCCCGCGAGCAAGGCATTGATATGTCCGAGCTGCGCGCCCGCCGGCTCTCGGAGGCGGACTTCGAGCACTTTGACTGGATCATCGTCATGGACGAGAACAACCGCAGCGATGCACGCGCGCTGGCCCCAGTGGCGGCTCACGCCCAGTTATATCGACTGCTCGATTTCGCACCCGAGCAGGAGCTGCGCGATGTACCGGACCCGTACTATGGCGGCCCGGCGCAGTTTGCGCAGGTGCTGCAGCTCGTCGAGCTGGGCGTGCGCGGCCTGATCCAGGCGCTGCTTGCGCGCGAGTCAGCTGCGGCGACAGGCGCTTAGCGCGCGCAGTAGGCGATGTCGCAGCCCCCGCATCCGCCCCTGCTCGCCTATTACCGGCGCGAAACCGAACGGCGGGCCTGGGTGCTCAATCTGTTTGATCGCACGGCCGGCGACTATGACCGCATCGAGCGCATCATGGCCCTGGGCAGCGGCTCATGGTATCGGCGCCGCGCTTTGCAGAGATCCGGGCTGCGCTCCGGCATGAGGGTCTTCGATATCGGCACCGGCACCGGGCTGGTGGCGCGGGAAGCCGCGCGCATCGTCGGGGATCCGTCAAGGGTACTGGGCATTGATCCCAGCGCAGGCATGGTGCGCAACGCACGCGTGCCTGCAGGCCTGCAACTGCTCCCGGGCAGCGCCGAGTGCATTCCAGCCGCGGACGCGGCTGCAGATTTTCTCTGCATGGGCTACGCCCTGCGCCACATCAGCGATCTGTCGCTCGCATTTCGCGAGTTCCATCGCGTACTCAGGCCCGGAGGCAGTCTGTGCGTGCTCGAGTTGACGCAGCCCGAGCGCGCCTACCCGCGCGCATTACTGCGGCTGTACCTGCGCGGCCTGATGCCACTGGCCGCGCGTCTCGTGGCCTGTCACGCCGATATGCCCGAGCTCATGCGCTATTACTGGGACACGATCGAGGCCTGCACATCGCCCGCGTCCATTCTGGCGGCCATCAGCGCAGCCGGCTTCACCGACGTGCACCGTCATGTCGAGCTCGGAATCTTCTCGGAGTACTGCGCGCGCAAGCCGCAGCCTCAAAACTCGAGCTGATAGGTCAGGCCGACGCTGCTGCCGGGATCATTCTGCGGCGTGGCCCCCTGCAGCGTGCCGCCGCCCGTGCCCAGCACACTCTGTATCTTCAGATGCTGTGTCAGATCGACCTGCACCTCTGCCTGCGTCGTGCCAGTGGTGCTCTGCTTGGCGCCCACGAAAACGCGGCGTGATACATAGCGTCCGGCCTCAATGGTCGCGGCATTGGCAGCCTGGCCAGTGCCGGCCGCGCTCGTGGTCGGGCTCGCGCCGCTCGAGGTAGTGCCGCTGATGGCGAGGCGATCCAGCCCCAGCTTGCGCTGCACGGCCGTGAGCGGGCTGAAGCCGCCACCGGCGGTCATTGAGGCGAGCGCGGCGGCGATCTGAGCGACCTGCAGGGTAGACAGCTGCGTCGGCGGGGCACCGAACAGCACCAGCGCGAGGATCTCATCGCCCGTCTCCTCGGGCGAGCTGCTCAGCTTGATCTCGGGCGCATCGGCATAGCCGCCTATGGTCAGAGTCGCGCTGATGTTGTTCACCATTCTGGTGGAAGTGAAATCCAGTGTCGGGTCGACCTTCTTGCGCACGCCGGTGCCATTGAAGCTCACACGGCCGCTCGTGAAGGTCAGCGACGCACCGCCCATGGCAAAGGTGCCGCTGCGCAGATCAAAGCCGCCGCTGAAAGCAGGATCGCCGATCGTGCCGGCCACGTGCATCGTACCGCCCACCTCCGCGTTGATACCGCGGCCCTGTATGAATACCGCACGCGGGGCGGCGATCGCTATATCCAGGCCGACACGACTCCAGCCCGACGGTTGCGGCACTTCGACCGGCTGACCCGCCCGGCGCACGTCGAGCACAGCCACGCTGGGCGGAAAGGCATCGGGAATGTGGATGTCGGCACGGTTGATATGCAGGTCACCCGAGGCGTTGAGGGCGCCTCGCAGTTGACCGCTGAGCTTCAGATTGATGTCCACGTTGGCCGTGATCAGATCGCTCGTGAGCGTCTGCGCATTCTTGCCCTGCAAGCTGAATTCCACGGGCATGCCAGCCCCCAGGCCGACTGTGCCATTGGCCGATACGCTCCCGGGTCCGGCGCGCGCGCTGAAGGACTGCAAGCGCCACTGCCCGCCGTCGCCTGCGAGCGTCGCATTGATCTCACTCAGATGCAGTCCGCGCGGGTAGTCCTGCAGGTCGGCGTGCGCGAGCTGCAGCGTGCCGCGCGCCAGCGGTGCGCTCAGCGTCCCGGCAATATCGGCCGCCAGCTGCGCCTGCCCCTGCAGTCGCTGCCCGCTCGCCTCGAGCACCGGGTTGGCCAGCGCCAGATCCAGCGCGCCGCCGAGCTTGAGCGCGATGGGTGCCGCGCTATTCAACGGCGCCTGCCCCGAAACCTGCAAACGCAGCCCCGGACCCGAATCGAGCCGCAGATCCAGTTGCGCGACCGACCCCTGCAGCTGCGCGGTTGCTGTGAGCTCGACGGCCGGAAAGGCGCGCGTTGCCCCTTTGCGGCTGTGCAGCCCATGGGCCTGCAGATTCACACTGCCGGTCGGCGCCGCGAAACTGCCATGCAATTGCGCGTCCGCATCGAGCGAGCCGTCCGCTTCCAGATTCGGCAACCACGGATGCAATAACTGCGGGCTCAGATCGTGCAGCGAGACACTCAGGTCCAGCGCCGGAGTCAGGCGTCCCTGCAGCTGCAACTGGCTCGTGCCGGCCGCCATGCGCAGATCCTGCACGGCAATGCCCTGAGCGAATGACACCAGCGCCGGGGAGGCCAGCTGCAGCGTCTCGCCACGGTACTGCGCCCGCAAGGCGCTCAAGCGCAATTCGCGCCGCTCGGCGCTGAAGGTCGCGGTGGCATCGAGCGCAGCGCGCGCTTGCGCATCGCCCTCGCTCGCGGCCGTCAGATGCAATACCACGGCGCCGATCGGACCATCCAGCTGCGTCTGCACACTCACCGGTATGTTCTCGAGCACCCCCTGCGCTGCAAGCTGCAGCGCCAGCACCGGGTGCGTACCCAGCGCCTTGATGTTGCCCGTGAGCTCCACGCTGTGCATCTGCTGTGCCGATATACCCACATCGGTGCCCTCGATGTGCAACTGAGCCCCGCTGTCGGCTTCGCCATCCAGATCCGCGCGCGCATCGATGCTGCCGCGCACTGGGAAGGCCAGCAATTGATCGAGCTCCTCGAGGTGCGCCATGCGCAATGCCAGGCGACCGCGCGGCGCGCTGGCGTCGGAGGCCAGCCGCAATTCGCCCTCGGCCTCGGCGCTGCGCCATTGTCCGCGATCAATCTTCGCCACCCAGGCGCCGAGCGCGTCACGCGCGAGGCTCGCATCCAGCTCAATCGGCGCACCATCCAGCGCCCCAGCCAGTCGCAGCTCGCCGCTGGCTTGCGCTGGCAGATCGTGCGCGCGCACCTGCAGTCGCAGCGCCCCGCTCTGCGAGCCGTTCGCGGCCAGCTGCGCATCGACATCGGCCGCCAATGCCAGCTGCGGCGCCTGGCCGCGCAGCGTGCCCTGCCCTTCGGCGTGCCCGGCCAGTCGCGGCGAGAGCCTCGCCAGATCGCGCAGGGCGAGCGTCCAATTCACGTCCAGCACGCCGTCTTTGTCGCTGCCGCGCAGCGACGCCTGCAAGACGCTGGACTCGAGCTGCGAGCGCTCGAGCGCATAGTTGTGCGCTGCCAGCGTGAGCGCCGCGTTGAGATTGGCGCTCGGACCCAGGGCCCCGACCAGCGCGGGGGCCCCACCGCTGATATCGAAGCTGGCCGAAGCCTCGATGCGAGCGCTGCCCGCGTGCGTATGCACCTGCCCCTGAAGCTTGCCGCGGCCTTGCAGATCCAGCGCTACGAGCGCCGCGAGGGGCCTGAGTTCCGCGGTGCTGAGCGTGACATTGCCATTGCCCTCGTAAGGCCGACCGGTCCAATGCCCGTTGGCGCTGAGGATCGGATGCGCGAGACTGAACTCCAGCGTATGCGTCGGCTCATTGAGTCGTAAATGCGCTTGCAACGCCACCGGCGCGGCGGCCAGAAATTTGCCGTAGCGGCCCGGCATCGTCAGGCCGGTGGCGCTCGCCTCGAGCTTCAGGTCGCCGCGCTGGCCGGCCAGTTCGGCACTGAGTGTGCCGAGCGCGAGGCCCGGGACCTCCAGACTTGCCGCCTGAAGCTGCGCTGATATGTCCGGCGTGCTGAGCGCACCGGCCCATTGACCGTGCAGATGCAGGCGCTGCCAGGAGTATCCAGGCCGCGGTGCCATGGCTGCCGCGTCGAGCAGCAGCGTGACATCGGCGCTGCGCGCAAGCAGATTGACCTTGCCTTGCGCCTGCGCGCGCAGCGCGCCCGCCTGCGCGACGAGCGTCGTGCCCACCGCCTCCGGTGGTCCTTCGAACCGCAGATGAATCGATAGCGCGCCGATCGTCGGCCACTGCGTCAGATGGCCCAGCGGCCCGTCGGCCGCCTCCTCAATATCCAGCTGCCCCTGCGAGCGTGCGCCGTTGAACCTGGCGGTTGCCGTGTAGGTCGCCGGCACGCCGTCGAGCCGCTGCAGCGACAGCTGCAGTGAAGCTCGCTTGATCGAGAACCAGACGCCGCTACCCTGCGCGCGTGCCGCGACCGGGTTGCCGGCCAGGTCCGCGCCGAGCTCGAGCCGATCGACTGCAAGCCGCTCGAGCTCGAAATGAAAATGGCGCCAGGCACTGGGCCCTGATTTTTTTGTGGATGCATATGCCGGACGGCGCTCGATGGCGACCCGCTCGGCCCGCAGCAGCTGGGCGCGCACGTCGCGACGCAGTAGCTGCAACGGGGACCAGTGCAAATGCAGCGCATTGGCTGTGAGCCACAGGCCCTGCGGATCGCGCAGCTCCAGGCGCGCGAGGTCGAGCTCCACGGGCAGTCGGCCGCTCAGGCCGCTGATCGTGACCTTGCCCGCGCTCAAATGTGCAGTCGCGGCCTCGATCCAGTGCCGACCCAGCGTACTGCTGCCGGCGCAATACAGCGCTGCGCACAGCAAGAGGGGCAGGCCAATCAGCAGCGCTACCGCCCAGATCAAGATCCGGTATGCGCGTCGCATCAGAACACCTGGCCAAGGCCGACGTAGATCTCATAGCCGCTGCAGCTGCCCGCCAGTGGCGGATTGCTATTTGTCGGGCAGCGCGATGGACGCTTGCTTGGCAGTGCGACATCGAGACGGATTGGGCCGATGGGCGTGTAATAACGCAGGCCGCTGCCGTAGCCGACGCTCGGGGTACCCTGCAAGGGCCGCAGCGTCGCCGTGACCTGACCCGCATCGACAAAAAACGCCGCACCGAAATTCTCACCGAAGCGCTGGCGGAACTCGACCGTCCCGGCCTCCAGCGCGGTGCCGCCCGTCGGAATGCCATTGTTAAACTGCGGCCCGATCGACTGGTATTGAAAACCGCGCACCGTGGCGCTGCCGCCCGCGTAGAAGCGCTGGTCCGGCGGCATGCTGAACTGTGAGTCCACGTCGGCGATGCCGCCGACCGCGCGCAACGCAATCACGCTGCGCCCGCGCGCAGTCCAGCCAAGCCGTTCGAGGTCGTAATAGGTCGAGGCATAACCCTGGATGATAGTGAATGTAGTGGCGTGTCCGTTGCCTAGCGATTCGGTCGGCGTGACACTGACTGTCGCACGCATACCATGTAACGCATCATCGAGCGGATTGGCCACATCCGTGCTGTCGAATTTCGCGCTCAGTGGAATGCCCACGAGCGTGTAGACATATTCCACAGTCGGGCAGATTGGCGGATTGGTGCCGGGTAGCGGCGCCGGGACGCATGGCAGAGGGCCTTCCTGTTCGATCTGCTCGTGCTCGAGGCTCAATCCGAAGCTTATCTGCCAGACCGATGAGAACTTGCGA
Organism: Steroidobacteraceae bacterium; assembly: GCA_049515055.1. Lineage (GTDB taxonomy): Bacteria > Pseudomonadota > Gammaproteobacteria > Steroidobacterales > Steroidobacteraceae > FEN-1191. The sequence goes on from JBEKUL010000055.1 coordinate 8,577, forward strand.
CTGAGGATCGAGCTGGTTGTGAACGCCGTCTGGTCATAGGCAATCAGGTCCTGCTTGAGGGCGGTTGCCGTCGTCTGCCACGTCTGGCCACGCGTCAGCACGTCGGGTTTAGTGAATTGGGCGGCAAGGTTGTACCCGGGGCCCGTGGTCGCATTGCCGCCCAGGTTGAGCGCGGTGGCCGTCAGATTGAGCTGCTCGGCGTTGCCGAACACATCCCGGTCGGTCCAGCCCGCGCCGAAGCTGCCGCCCAGATCGCTTGAGTAGGCGGCGTTGAGGTTGATGGCGTGCAGCGCACGCTCCTGCAGCTCGAACGTGACCGGCAGGGTGCCCTGCGCATCGAGCGACGTGTCGGGGCGAACCGTGACGCTCGAGAAGACGCCGAAGGAGAGCAGGTCCGTGCGCTCGCGCTCCAGGCGGCTCGGCGCGAATTGCTCGCCCGAGTGCAACAAAAGACGCTTTCTGATGAATGCCTCGTGCATACGCCGCAGCCCCGTTATTCGAATCTCACCGAGCTTCACGCTCGGCCCCGCTTCGGCCTTGTAGTTCACATCGAACAACGCCTCGCCCTGCACCTCGTAGGCCACAGGCGCCTCTACCTTGGCCAGCGCGTGGCCCTGCTCTTCGAGCGCATCGAGCAGCCGATCGCGCGCGCCCAGGATATTGGAGGCCACCGCTGGCGCGCCGGGTTCCAGCTGCATCGCGCGGCGCGCATCCGCGCTGACTTCACCCTCGATCGTAATGCGACGCACATGGTAGAGCGGACCGAGCTGGATCGCGACGTTGACCTTGGCCGCATGAGTGCGCTCGAGCGCGCCGATCGCATCGGGCAGGCCGGAATCGTCGAGCCCCTGCCCCTCGATCGTGATCGTGAGGATGCGCTGATAGTAACCAAAGCTCTCGAGCACGGTAGCGAGGCGCTCGCGATCCTGCTGGGCCCGGCCGATCAGCGCGAATGGTCCGACAGGTGCACGCGTGCGCAGCGCGATGAGCTGCGAGCTCAGGCGCAAAGCCGCATCGAGCGCACCGATATTGGTGCGCTGTATGGTCACGGTATAGGGCTGCGGATCGGCCGCGCGCACGGGCGTCGCGGCACACAGCGCGGCCACCCACAGCAGCATTGCGCGCTGCAGGCACGCACGAGCGGGCCGGCGCGGCGTTGGCGTCAGGACAGCGCCCGCTGCAGATCCGAGCGCAGATCCTCGACCGCCTCGATTCCGATCGATAAGCGGCATAGCGTATCGGTAATTCCCAGGGCCGCGCGCGCCTCGGGGGGCACGCTGGCGTGAGTCATGATGGCCGGATGCTCAATCAGGCTCTCTACACCGCCGAGGGATTCAGCCAGCGTAAAGACCTCGCAGCGCTCGAGGAAGCGGCGCGACTGCTCGATGCCGCCCGCAAGCTCGATCGATATCATGCCGCCGTAGGCGCTCTGGCCCCGTGGGTCTCGCATCTGCGCGCGCGCGAGCGCGTGCTGCGGATGCGAGCTCAGTCCCGGATAGTGCACGCGGGTGACCTTCGGATGGCGCTCGAGAAAGCCCGCCAGCTCGAGCGCATTCTCGCAGTGCCGCTGCATGCGCAGCGCGAGTGTCTTCAGACCCCGCAGCGCCAGAAAGGCATCGAAGGGTCCGGCGATCGCACCGACCGAGTTGTGCAGAAACGCCAGGCGCTCGGCGAGCTCAGCGTTCTCGCCTACTACGAGCACACCGTTGACCACATCGGAGTGCCCGCCGAGGTATTTGGTACCCGAATGCATGACCAGGTCGAACCCGATGCTCAGAGGACGCTGCAGGTAGGGCGTCGCGAAGGTATTGTCAGCGGCCACCAAAATGCCGCGGCGGCGCGCGAGGGCTGCGATCGCGGCCAGGTCCGCGAGCTTGAGCATCGGATTGGTCGGCGTCTCGACCCAGATCAGGCGCGTACTGGGTCGCAGCGCCGCCTCGAGCCCCTGCAGATTGCGCAGATCCACAAACGAGAACTCGAGTCCGGCGGACTGGCTGCGCACGCGCGCAAACAGGCGCCGGCTGCCGCCATACAAATCGTCCGAGGCCACCACGTGATCGCCCGGCGAGAGCAGCTCGAGCAGCGTCGCGCTGGCCGCCATCCCCGAGGCGAAGGCAAAGGCGCGCCGACCGTCCTCGAGGTCCGCGATGCAGCGCTCGTAGGCAAAGCGGGTCGGATTCTGCGTGCGCGAGTACTCGAAGCCCTGATGCACGCCCGGGCTGCGCTGCGCGTAGGTGGAATTCGCATAGATCGGCGGCATGACCGCGCCGGTGCTTGGGTCCGGAGTCTGGCCGGCATGAATCACGCGCGTGGCAAAGCCGGCGCGCTCGTGCGCGCCGCCGGGCTCGTCGAGGCGCGGCTCACCGTTCATGCGTGCATTCTAGCGCCCGATGAAACGGCCGTGCTCGGCGACGATGGCGACGTGACCGCGCTGAAAAATCGGCAGCAGAGCGCCGATAGGCGCCTGCGGGGCAATGGTCTCCAGATTGCGAACCATCGCGGTGCTGACACTGTCCTGAAAGCGTGCCGGATCGGCATGCAGGTGCAGCACCAGATCCGATTCATCGACGATGCCCACGACGCGCTCGCCCTCCATCACGGGGATTTGCGATACATCGAATAACTTCATACGCCGATAGGCCAGCAGCAGCGAGTCCTGCGCGGAGAGCGTCACGGCGCTGCCTTCCTGATAGCGGCGCACGATCAGATCGAGCAGATTGCCCTGGCTTGGGCGATCCAGCAGCCCCTGGTCGAACAGCCAGTAGTCGTTGTAGAGCTTGTTGAGGTATTTGTTACCACTGTCGCACACGAAGGTGACCACGCGCTTGGGCGAGCGCTGCTCGCGGCAGTAGCGCAGTGCCGCAGCGATCAGCGTGCCTGAGCTCGAACCGCCCAGAACCCCCTCGAGAGCCAGCACCTGCCGCGCGGTCGCAAAGCTCTCGGCGTCGGGGATTTCATAAGCAGCCCGCACTCTGGACAGATCGCAGTTGGGAGGCACGAAATCCTCACCGATGCCTTCAACGAGCCAGCTGCCGGCCGGCTTCTGGATGCTGCCCGTCCTGACGACCTCGGCGAGCACGGAGCCCTTCGGGTCGGCCAGGATCATCTCCACGTGCGGCGCCACGCGGGCGAAATAGCGCGACAGGCCCGTGAGCGTACCGCCGCTGCCCACTCCGACCACGACCGCATCGAGCATGTGCGCGCTCTGCGCCCAGATTTCAGGTCCCGTGGTGGCCTCGTGTGCGAGCGGATTGGCCGGATTGGCAAACTGATCGACATAGAAGCTGTTGGGCGTCTCCAGCGCCAGTCGCGCCGCGAGATCCTGGTAGTGTTCGGGATGGCCCTTGGCCACGTCGCTGCGCGTGAGCCGGATCTGCGCGCCCATGGCACGCAGATGCAGAATCTTCTCCTGCGACATCTTGTCCGGAATCACGAGCACCAGGCGGTAGCCCTTGAGTGCCGCGACCAGCGCGAGCCCTAGTCCAGTATTGCCCGCCGTCGCCTCGATGAGCGTGAATGGCGGCTCGTTGCCCGGCCGTATGCGGCCCTCGCGCTCCGCGGCCTCGATCATCGAGAGCCCGATTCGGTCCTTGATCGAGCCGGTCGGATTCTGGTTCTCGAGCTTGACGAACAGGCGGCAGCAACCGCAGTCCAGACGCGACAATTCCAGCAACGGAGTGTTGCCGATCAGGTCGAGTACGGGACTCGCGCGCGCCATGTTGCAGTGGGGCGCCGCGCCGCGCTTCAGCTCGGATCGCCGAGCCTGGCCGTCAGGTTGCGCAGATACTCACGAAATGGCCCACCGAGGGCCGGGTGGTTCAGCCCGAACTCGACATTGGCCTGCAGATACCCGAGCTTGCTGCCGCAGTCGAAACGCCGGCCGCTGAAGCGATGCGCATAGACCGCTTCACGCTGCAGGAGTCGGGCGATGCCGTCGGTGAGCTGAATCTCGCCGCCGGCCCCCTGTCCGATGAGTTCGAGCTCATCGAAGATCGTGGGGCTCAGCAGGTAGCGACCCACCACAGCGAGCGTGGAGGGTGCGGCCTCGGGCTTGGGCTTCTCGACGATGCTCTTGATGCGGCTGACGATGCCCTCGCCGGCCTCGACTTCGACGATGCCGTATTTCTGCGTGTCCCGGCGTGGCACTTCTTCCACCCCCAGCACGCTGCCGCCGCGCTCCTCATAAGTTCCCGCCATCTGCTTGAGCACCGGCACATCGGCTTCGATCAGATCATCGGCGAGGTGGACGAAGAAGGGCTCGTTCCCCACGGCCGGCCGCGCGCACAGAATTGCGTGCCCCAGGCCCAGAGGTGCGCTCTGGCGTATATACAGGCACGACGCATAGCTCGGCAATACGCCGCGCACCTGCTGTGCGAGCTCGGCCTTGCCCTGCGATTCGAGCAGTGCAGCCAGCGCATCGTCGGCGTCGAAATGATCCTCGATTGCGCGCTTGTCCGAGCCGGTGATGAACACCAGCCGGCGCGCCCCGGCAGCCAGCGCCTCGTCGACCGCATATTGGATTAGAGGCTTGTCGACGACCGGCAGCATCTCCTTTGGACTGGCTTTGGTCGCCGGCAGAAATCGCGTGCCGCGTCCCGCCACGGGAAATACCGCGGTTCGAATCCTCTGCGCTGCCATCGTCAGTCCCGGATGGGACGATCGGCACCGCTGTTGACGCGCTCGCGCAGATCCTTGCCGGGCTTGAAGTGGGGCACGTATTTGCCGGCCAGTGCCACGGCTTCGCCGGTCTTGGGATTGCGGCCCTGACGCGGCGGGCGATAGTGCAGCGAGAAGCTGCCGAAGCCGCGGATCTCGATGCGATCACCCTGGGCGAGCGAATCGCTCATGATTTCGAGCATTTGCTTGAGCGCCAGCTCCACGTCCTTGGCCGGCAGATGCTTCTGCTTGACGGTGATGATCTCGATCAGTTCCGACTTCGTCATGGCTCAGCTGCGATCGCTCGTATTGATCTGCTCTTTGAGCAGATCCCCGAGGGTGGTCCCCGACGTGGGCAATTCGGAACGATAGCTCTGCACGGCCTCGGCCTCTTCGTGCACTTCCTTGGCCTTGATCGACAGCGAGATCGTGCGGGTCTTGCGATCCACAGCGATGAATTTGGATTCTATTTCGTCGCCGACCTTGAGCACCGCACGCGCATCCTCGATGCGATCGCGGCCCAATTCGGAGGCGCGCAACTGCCCGTCGACGCCGTTGCCCAGATCGATGACGGCGCCGCGTGCATCCACCTCTTTGACCGTGCCGCGAACGACGGTGCCCTTCGGATTGTCGGCAATGAAGGCCGAGAACGGGTCCTTGGCAAGCTGCTTGATGCCCAGCGAGATGCGCTCGCGCTCCGGATCGATCGACAGCACCATCGCCTCGACCTGCTGAGCCTTCTGGTAGTTGCGCACTGCCTCCTCGCCCGTGAGGTCCCAGGAGATGTCCGACAGGTGCACCAGGCCGTCGATATTGCCGGGCAAGCCGATGAAGATGCCGAAATCGGTGATCGATTTGATCTGACCGGATACGTGATCGCCGCGGTTGTGGTTCTCGGCGAATTCCTTCCAGGGGTTGGCCTTGCATTGCTTCAGGCCAAGCGAGATACGGCGGCGCTCTTCGTCCACGTCGAGCACCATGACCTCGACTTCCTGACCGGTATGCACGACCTTGGCCGGATTGACGTTCTTGTTGGTCCAGTCCATCTCCGAGACATGCACCAGGCCCTCGACGCCGTCCTCGATCTCGACGAAGGCGCCATAGTCGGCGATGTTGGTGACCTTGCCGAACACACGCGTGGCCGGCGGATAGCGGCGCGCTATGTTCTCCCAGGGATCAGCACCGAGCTGCTTGAGTCCCAGCGAGACGCGCGAGCGCTCGCGATCGAACTTCAGTATGCGCACCTCGATCTCGTCGCCGACCTTCACGACCTCCGATGGGTGCTTGACACGCTTCCAGGCCATATCGGTGATGTGCAGCAACCCATCGATACCGCCCAGATCGACGAATGCGCCATAGTCGGTCAGGTTCTTGACCGAGCCGCGCACCACCGCGCCTTCCTGCAGATTGTCCATGAGCGCGCTGCGCTCGGCCGAGAACTCCTGCTCGACCACGGCGCGGCGCGATACGACCACGTTATTGCGTTTCTGATCGAGCTTGATGACCTTGAACTCGAGCGGCTTGCCCTCCAGATAGGCCGTGTCGCGTACCGGGCGCACATCGACCAGTGAGCCTGGCAGGAAGGCGCGCACGTGTTCGATCTCAACCGTGAAGCCGCCCTTGACGCGGCCTGAGATCACGCCGGTGACGATCTCCCCATCATTGAATGCCTGCTCGAGCCGTGTCCAGGTGCGAGCCCGCTTGGCTTTCTCGCGCGACAGACGTGTCTCGCCGGTGCCGTCTTCCACTGAATCGAGTGCGACTTCGACCTCATCGCCCGACTGCACCTCGATCTCGCCGCGCTCGTTCTTGAACTGCTCGAGCGGAATGACCGCCTCGGACTTGAGCCCGACATTGACGATCACGACATCCGGACCTACATCGATGACCAGTCCGGTCAGAATCATGCCGGGCCGGATGCGTTGGTTGGCCAGGCTCTGTTCGAACATCTCACTGAAACTTTCGGTCATAAGCTCTCTTGCACATCAGCGCACTGCTTCGCGCCGCCATGGCCTCCGGCCCGGCGGGTTGGATCAATATGGGCACCGCGTCCTTGCGGCACCCCCCTTTTCCGATCGCTCCGATCGCAGCGCAGCACAGATCGGCGGCGCCGCCGGCGCGCCGCCCCCGATGGCTCTCTAAGGCCACAGCAATCGGGAACGGCCGTGAGCGTAGATCTGCTCGGCCACCTCGGCCGCGTTCAGAGCCGTCGAGTCCAGTATGAGCGCATCGGCTGCCGGCACCAGCGGCGCGACGGGCCGCATCCTGTCACGGCGATCGCGCTCCGCAATCTCGAGCGAAAGGCCGGCGAGAGTAACACTGGAGTCCTTGTCTTTCAACTGCTTATAGCGACGGCGGGCGCGCTCCTCGGGGCTCGCGGTCAGGAAGATCTTCAACGGCGCATGCGGGAAAACGATGGTCCCCATGTCGCGTCCATCGGCGATCAGACCCGGGGGTCCGGCGAAGGCGCGCTGGCGCTCGAGCAGAGCCGAGCGCACTGCCGGCCAGCCGGCCACGCGCGAGGCCCCCGCTGCGGCCGCCTCGGTGCGCAGTTCATCACTGACCTCGCGCTCGTCGAGCCAAACCTGCTCCCGATCCTGCGCATCGAAGGCAAAGCGCACGCGCATACCTAAGGCCAGCGCCGCATGGGCGCCGACGTCATCGCTGCCCAGACCGGCGAGGTTGCCCGCGATGGCCACGAGCCGATACAGCGCACCGCTGTCGAGCAGATGCCAACCGCTGCGGCGGGCCAGCAGGCGCGCGACCGTGCCTTTGCCCGAGCCACTCGGTCCATCGATCGCGACGACCGGAACGCCATGCGCGCGGGCTTGTTCCAAGCTCAATCCTGCAGCGACAGGCCCACGCTGCGCGCCAGCGCCGGGAAGCCCGGAAAAGAGGTCGCAACATTCGCGACATCGTCGATCTGGATGCTCTGCTGCGCGAGCACGCTGGCAATCGCGAATGCCATGGCGATGCGATGATCTCCGTGACTGTCGATGCGGCCACCGTGCATCGGACCGCCTTGAATGCGCAGCCCATCGGGCAACAGCTCGCACGCAATGCCGAGCGCCGACAGCCCCTGCGCCATGACCGCGAGCCGATCGCTCTCCTTGACCCGAAGTTCCGCCGCCGCGCTCACCAGGGTCTCGCCGCGCGCCGCGGCCGCGGCAATGAAGAAGACAGGAAATTCATCGATCGCCAGCGGCACCAGGGACTCGGGCACGCGGATGCCGGACAAGGCGCTCGCGTGCACGTGTATGTCGGCGATCGGCTCGGTCTGCGAGCCGCTATAGGGCTCGACGCGAATATCGGCGCCCATGAGCCGCAGCATATCGAGCAGGCCGGTGCGCGTGGGGTTGATGCCCACGCCGCGCAACGTCAGGCCGCCGCGCGCAGCCAGCGCCGCGGCGACGATGAAGAACGCGGCCGAGGAGAAATCTCCCGGCACCTCAATCGCGCAGGCCTGCAGCCGCGCACCGCCCTCCAGGCTCGAGCGCGCGCCCTCACGCACCAGATCCACGCCGAAGGCGCGCAGCATGCGCTCGGTGTGATCGCGTGTGGGGGCCGGCTCGGTCACGCTGCTGCGCCCTTGCGCATAAAGGGCGGCCAGCAGCAGCGCAGATTTCACCTGCGCGCTGGCGAGCGGCATGCTGTAGTCGATCGCGCGCAGGGGCGCGCCGCCGCGGATGCGCACCGGAGGCCGGCCCTCATGCGTCTCGATGCGCGCGCCCATCGCGCGCAAAGGCTGCGCGACGCGCTCCATCGGGCGGCGCATCAGCGACGCATCCCCCACGAGCGTGCTGTCAAAGTGCTGGCCCGCGAGCAGTCCGGTGAACAGTCGCATCGCGGTCCCGGCATTGCCCATATCCAGCTGCGCAGCGCTGGCGCGCAGACCGTGGAGACCCACGCCGTGCACGCGCACCTCGGTCTCGGCCGGCCGCTCGATGCGCACGCCAAGCGCACGCAGCGTCGTGAGCGTCGCCAGGCAATCCTCGCTGGCCAGAAAGCCGCTGATCGCGGTGCAGCCTTCCGCGATGGCGCCGAGCATCAGCGCGCGATGCGAGATCGATTTGTCACCCGGGACGCGTAGTTCACCCTGCACGGTGCGCACCGGGCGCGCGATGTAGTGCGCGGTAGAGCACGCGTTCATGAGATGGATATGCGCAGATACTCGGGCAGGGCGTAGCCGATCAGCGGGCGCACCATCAGGCCCACGCGCAGATCGTCCAATTTGCAATTATCAAAGGCTGCAATTGTCATAGTTTCTCCGGGGCAATGAGCCTAACATGCGCGCGCCCCGGCGCCCCGTTCTGACCAGAGCGCACTGGATTTCGCGATGGCGCATGCGGTTTTACGGACCACGCTGCACCTGCGCGGTGCACGGACGTTCGCGTTAGCCTGCAGGTGCTCGGATGTGCGGCGACTGTAAAGGCTTCATGGCATACAATGCACCCAGCCCTCAGCGTCGGTGCACCCGCGGTCTTCAACACATCGCAACCTGTCCGGTCTTAATTTGCGCGACTCCACAATGCCATCCAAGTTGCTGCAGCTACGAAGATGGATAGGTCTCGCAGTTGTACTCGTGCTCGTGCTCTTGGTAGCGGCTGCTGCCACGTGGCTCAAACGCCGGCAGGAATTCGACACGGTCCCCGATGAGCAGAAAATAGCCAGGACCCTGGAGATCATCCGCACCAGCACGCCGACAGATCATAAAGTGTTGAAGGTGCTCTTCTATGGGCAGTCAATCACTCGCAGCGGCTGGCATAACGCCGTGGTTGCGCACTGGCGCGAGAGGTATCCCGATACCGTCTTTGTGGTGGAGAACCGGGCCTTAGGCGGATTCGCCTCGCAGTACCTGGTTCGTACTACCGAGCAGGATATCGCGGCCTTCTATCCCGATCTTATTGTCTTCCACGTTTATGGTGACCATCGTGCTTATGAACGAATTCTCCGGATGTTCCGTTCGCTGACCGCGGCTGATGTGATCCTGCAAACAGACCATGGTGAAGTGCTGCCCGATCCTCCCTGTGCTGAGGGGCTACAACTATCCCGGCACCGTATGCCGGGCTGCGCTGGGGTGCTATGGGTTCATCAGAAGTCGTGGTTCGACGAAATGTCGTACCACAAAATCCCCGCCTTCGCGAAAAAGTATGGGATGGCGGTTGAACCGCAACGCGCATGGTGGCGCGACTATCTGCTGCAAAAGCAAATCGACCCTCAGTCGCTGCTTATGAGTGATGGTCTTCATCCCAATGAGAAGGGCAACGAACTCATTGCCGGTTTCTTCAACAGATATTTCGATAATCTCGTGGAATCCTGGAACGGTCAGACAGAGCAAAACGTCCTCTCTGTCCGGCCGGATGTCACGAAACACTCCTCCGATGGGATGGAAACGGTGAACTTTGATGGCAGCCGGCTCGAAATGCTATCTAACCAGCCCTTGACAGTGTGGCCCTCTGTGACGATCGACGAGCGCTCTGCTAAGGACATCGACGGCTGCTACCAGGTCACACGCTCCAGCCCCCTCGAATCCGTCACGGACTGGCCAGCGCTGCGACGCATAACGCTTCTGCACGATCACACGGCAGAGGATTGGACCGCGACCATTACGAATATCAGTCCAGATCAGAAATTACTCGATTTCACGGTGAGGGGCTCGGTCACAGGAGACGAGGGCGACGGCAATTCTTCGCGCAAATACGTGTCGAAGTCGGGCCAGCTGAGCATTGACGGCGATGATTGGATGTTTGCACGAGGCTATGAGTTGAAGCATGTTGCGCTGCAGGTTCCCGCGGAAGTTCATTGGTCTGTGCAATACATCTGCGGCGGAAAACCCGAGGTAATCGATCGCGGGAATGGGATGATGCAATACCGCTACGTGCTTGGAGCCAGTCTTTCCAACGGCAAGCACACGGCAAAACTGTCGCCTCCCCCGATGGATGTTCCGGATGCAGTTGAATTTCGGGTGTACAAGCCACCTCTGTCGTAATGTAGTGCGCGCTACAGCCCGCGGTCATGAGATCGCCGCGGGTAGCTCGCGCAATAGCCGATCGTTCTGTTCCGGGGTGCCGATGGATATGCGCAGATACTCGGGCAGGGCGTAGCCGATCAGCGGGCGCACGATCAGGCCCACGCGCAACAGCCGCTCGAACACCGACATGACCTGCGCGCCCACGTGCACGAGCAGGAAATTGCCGGCCGACGGTGCGCTCCAGATTCCGAGCCCCGACAGTGCGCTCTCGATGCGCCGCAGCTCGCTCACAGTCACTGCTACGGTATGGCGCATGTGCGTCGTATCGGCCAGGGCGGCCAGTGCGCCGGCCTGGCCGACCGAGTTGACGTTAAAGGGTGGGCGCAGGCGATTGAGCACCTCGGCCACCTCGGGGTGCGAGATCGCATAGCCCACCCGCGCGCCAGCCAGTGCGTAGGCCTTCGAGAACGTGCGCAGCAGCACCAGGTTCGGGTATTCGCGCAGCCACGCGAGCCCGTGCTGCAGTCCGCGTTCCAGTGCGTATTCCAGATAGGCCTCATCCAGCACCACGAGCGTGCTGGACGGCGCCTGCGCCAGCAATCGCTTGAGCGCAGCCGCGCTCGCCCAGGTGCCGGTCGGATTGTTGGGATTGGCTATAAATACCAGGCGAGTGTGCTTGTCAATGGCCGCGCACATCGAGGCCAGGTCGTGCCCCAATGGCATTGCGTTATCGCGCGGCAGCGCCGGCACCTCGATGCCCCGCGCGCCGGTCTGACGCGTGACCAGCGCATAGACGGCGAATGCATGTTCGGAATACACCGCGCTGTCGGCGGGAGTCAGGAACGCCTCGGCCAGCAGCATGAGCAAATCATTTGAGCCATTGCCGATCGTGAGGCACGCGGCCTCGACGCCCAGATGACGGCTCAAGGCCGCTTTGAGCTCATGGCTCGCACCATCCGGATAGAGCCAGACCTGCTCGAGCGCAGCGCGCATGGCGGCGAGTGATCCTGGGCTCGGCCCATAGGGGTTTTCGTTCGAGGCCAGCTTGGCGATGTCCTGAATGCGCACGCCCAGCTCGCGCTGGAGCTCGGCCGCGGGTTTGCCCGGCACGTAAGGCGATAACTCCCGTACCGCCGCGACGGCCAGCCGGCCCGGATGCGCCCCCTGGCTCATGCTCCTTCAGATCACCGCGCGCGGGTAGGAGCCCAGCACGCGCAGCAGCGAGGCGCGCCGCTTGAGCTGCGCGAGCGCCTTGCGCACCGGCGCGTCCTCGGCGTGGCCTTCGATATCGATAAAGAACACATATTCCCACTTGCGCCGCCGCGAGGGCCGCGACTCGATGCGGCTCATGCTGATGCCCGCGCGCGCGAAGGGCTCGAGCAAATGCTGCAGGGCGCCCGGGGATTGCGTATCGCGCGCCGAGAGCAGCAGCGTCGTACGATCCGCGCCGCTCGCGCGCAGCAATTTGTTTCCAAGCACCAGGAAGCGTGTGGAGTTGTCGCTGCGATCCTCAATCTCGCGCGCCAGTACGTTCAGGCCATAGACCTGCGCCGCAGTCTCACCGGCGATGCCGGCCGTGCCGCGCTCATCGCGCGCGCGCCGTGCACCCTCGGCATTGCTGGCCACGCTCACGCGCTCGACGTCCGGCAGGTGCTCGTTGAGCCAGCCGCGGCACTGCGCAAGGCCCTGGCTATGCGCGCAGACGCGCAATACCTCCCCGAGCGAGTGCATTTGCCCCATCAGGCAGTGCTCAATGCGCAGTTCCACCTCGCCGCAGATGAGCACCGGGCTGCCCAAAAATCGATCCAGCGTGTTGGTGATCATCCCTTCGCTCGAATTCTCGATGGCAACGACGCCGAAATCCGCGTTACCGGACTCGACCTCCTGAAAGACCTCATCGACCGTCGCCAAGGCGAGTGCGCGCACCGAGTGGCCGAAATGCTTGAACACCGCAGTTTGCGTAAAGGTGCCCTCAGGCCCGAGAAACGCCACCTTCAACGGCTCCTCCTGCGCCAGGCAGGCGGACATGATCTCGCGAAACAGGCGCGCGATTTCCTCGTTGCGCAGCGGGCCGCGATTGCGCTCGAGCGCCCGGCGCAGCACGTCCGCCTCGCGCTCGGGGCGGTAGAAGTCCACTGTGTGTCCATCGCTGTGCTTGGAAATGCCCGCCTGCTGCGCCAGCCGCGCGCGCTGATTCAGCAATGCCTGCAATTGCTCATCGATGGCATCGATACGGGCGCGCAGCTCATCCAGTGCGCCGGCGGCGAGCGGCGCCGTCACGGGCGCAGCCATTGCGGACGCCGCCGCCGCGACACTCGGGCGACGCGCCGCGCTGCGGGCATGGGCGGCCGCGCGCGACGGCGGCTTTTTTGCGGCCTGGCGGCGAGCCATGAGTTCAGGCCTGCGCGCGCACCAGACGCGCGGACAGCACGCCGTCAATGGCGCGCAGGCGTTGGATCAGCGCATCGTCGACGGCGCCCTCGGCGTCGATGAGCGTGTAGGCGTATTCGCCGCGCGAGCGATTGATCAGCTCGGCGATGTTGAGCTGCGCGTCAGCGAGGCAAGTGGAAATCTGACCGACCATGTTCGGCACGTTGCTGTTGGCGATGGCGATGCGCTGCGAGCCGGCCAGCGGCGGCAGTACGGCCTCGGGAAAATTAACGCAATTGCGGACATTGCCGTGCTCGAGAAAATCGCGCAGCGCATCGGCCGCCATCACGGCGCACTGATCCTCCGCCTCCAGGGTCGATGCCCCCAGATGCGGCAAGGTGATGGCGCGCGCATGATTCTTGAGCGCCTGCGTCGGGAAATCACAAACATACGCATGCAGTTGAGCGCTGTCGAGCGCCGCGAGCACGTCGGCTTCATTGACGATCCCTGCGCGTGCGAAGTTCAACAGCACCGCGCCCGCCGGCATCAGCCGCAGGCGTGCGGCGTTGACCATACCGCGGGTCGAATCGAGCAACGGCACGTGCACGCTGACGGCATCGGCGCGCGCGAACAGATCGTCGAGGGAGAGCGCCTGCTGTACCGATGAGGACAATTGCCAGGCGCGCTGCACGGTGATCTGTGGATCGTAGCCGAGCACTTTCATGCCGAGGGCCTCGGCACTGTTGGCGACCTGCACGCCCACTGCCCCGAGCCCGATGACGCCGAGCGTGCGGCCCGGCAATTCAAAGCCGACGAAGCGCCGCTTGCCCTCCTCCACCGCGTGCTCGAGCCCCGCCGCGTCCCCGTCCAGCTCGCGCGTGTAAGCCCATGCCTGGCAGATATTGCGCGCCGCGAGCAGCAGCCCAGCCAGCACCAGCTCCTTGACCGCGTTGGCGTTGGCGCCCGGGGCATTGAACACCGGTATGCCGCGCTTGGACAGCGCCGCGACCGGGATGTTGTTGGTGCCTGCCCCCGCGCGCGCGACCGCGAGCAACGAGTCGGGCAGCGCCATGCGATGCATGTCAGCCGAACGCACCAGCACGGCGTGCGGCTGACCGATCGCGGAGGCGACTTCGTAGCGCTCGCGCGGCAATCGCTCGAGGCCGCGCACGCTGATGTGATTCAGTGTCAGGATCCGATAGCTCATCGTGAGCGCACCTAAGCGTGGCGGCGCGCGAACTCTTGCATGAATTCGGTCAGTGCCTGCACGCCCTCGAGCGGCATCGCATTATAAAGGCTCGCGCGCATGCCCCCGACCGAGCGATGGCCCGCGAGATTGGTCAGCCCGGCCGCGTGCGCCTCGCTGAGAAATGTCTGATCGAGCTCCGGTTTGGCCAGTACGAACGGCACATTCATCCAGGAGCGGCTGCCCAGCTCGATCGGATTGCGATAAAAGCCCGAGTCATCGATCGTACGGTACAGCAGCTCGGCTTTCTGGCGATTGCGCTCGCCCATGGCAGCAACCCCGCCCTGGCGACGCAGCCACTTGAATACCAGTCCGGCGAAGTACCAGCCAAATGTCGGCGGCGTATTGAGCATCGAGCCCTCGGCTGCCATGGCCTTGAAGTCCCAGACCGCGGGCGTGGCGGGCCGGGCATGCCCGAGCAGCTCCTCGCGTACGATCACGACCACGAGTCCGGAAGGACCCATATTCTTCTGCGCCCCCGCATAGATCAGGCCGAAGCGGCTCACGTCGATCGGCCGCGACAGGATGTTCGAGGACATGTCGGCCACCAGGGGCGCATCGACCTGCGGCACGAAACCAAACTCGACCCCGCCGATGGTCTCGTTCGGCGTGTAGTGCAGATAGGCGGCGCCGGGCGTGAGCTTCCAGCTGCTCTGGGGCGGCACATTGCAATAGTTCGAGGCCTTCGCATCCGCCGCGACATTGACCTTGCAATAGCGCTTGGCCTCGGTCAGTGCCTTCTTGGACCAGGCGCCGGTGTTGATGTAATCAACAGTGCTGTCGCTGTTGCTCAGGTTCATCGGGATGGCCGAGAACTGGCCCGTCGCGCCGCCCTGCATGAACAGCACCTTGTACTGATCCGGAATCGACAACAGCGCGCGCAGATCCGCCTCGGCTTCCTCGGCGACGCTTATGAACGCGCGGCTGCGGTGACTGATCTCCATGACCGACATGCCGCTGCCATGCCAGTCGATGAGCTCATCGCGTACCTGCTCGAGCACCTCGAGCGGCAGCATCGCCGGGCCGGGCGCGAAATTGAATACGCGCTTCATGTCGGACTGACCTCGTCCGCAGAACTGCCGGCGCTGTCGGCCTGGCCGGCATCCTCACCGGCTTCAAGACCCTCGACCCGCTCAACGCCCGTCAGGCGCTCGCCCTCGGCGAGCCGGATCAGCCGCACGCCCTGCGTATTGCGGCCCACGACCGATATGTCGGCGACCGGCGTGCGCACGAGCGTGCCCGTGGAGCTGATCAACATGAGCTCCTGGTCAGCGCGCACCTGCAATCCGGCAACAGTGGCGCCGTTGCGATCCGTGGTCTGCAGCGCGATGACGCCTTGTCCGCCGCGACCGTGGTTCGGAAACTCATCCAGCGGGGTGAGCTTGCCGTAGCCGTTTTCGGACGCCGTGAGCACGTGCCCCTCGCCCAGCACCAGCAAGGCGATGACGCGCTGCCCGGTGCCGAGGCGCACGCCGCGCACGCCGGTCGCATCGCGCCCCATCGGCCGCACTTCCTGCTCGTGGAAGCGAATCGCCTTGCCTCCGCTGGTGCACAACATGATGTCGCACGTGCCATCAGTCAGCGCTACGCCCACCAAAGTGTCGTCGGCGCGCAGATCCACCGCGATGATGCCGCTCGCGCGCGGGCGCGAATAGGCTGCGAGTGGGGTCTTCTTGACCGTGCCGCTGCTCGTGGCCATGAACACGTAGTGGTGCTCGTCGAATTGCTTGACCGGCAGCACGGCGCTGATCTTCTCGCCCTCCTCGAGCGCGAGCAGATTGACGATCGGTTTGCCGCGCGAACCGCGACCGGCCTGCGGCAGCTCGAACACGCGCAGCCAGTACACTTTGCCGCGATTGGAGAAGCACAATAAGGTGTCGTGCGTGTGTGCGACGAAGAACTTCTCGATGAAATCCTCATCCTTGACCGTCGTGGCGGATTTGCCGCGCCCGCCGCGCCGCTGCGCCTGGTAGTCCGAGACTGGCTGGGCCTTGGCGTAGCCGGCGTGCGAGAGCGTCACGGCCACGTCCTGGCGCTCGATCAGATCCTCGGTGCTCAGATTCAGATGATCCAGACTGATCTGCGTGCGCCGCGCGTCGCCATAGTTGTCGCGGATCTCGATGAGCTCGTGCCGCAGCACCTGCATGAGCCGCTCGGGGCGCGCGAGGATATCCGACAGGTCGACAATCTGTGCCAACAGCGTCTGGAACTCCTCGATGATCTTGTCCTGTTCGAGCCCGGTGAGCCGGTGCAGGCGCATGTCGAGCACGGCCTGCGCCTGCTGCTCGCTCAGATGATAGCCATCGGCCTGCAGGCCGCTCTCGGCCGCGAGGCCTTCCGGCCGCGTGGCCAGCGCATTGGCCCGCTGCAGTAGCTGCGGCACCACGCCCGCAGGCCAGCTGCGCGCCAGCATCGCGCTGCGCGCCACGAGTGGCGTGGGCGAGGCTTTGATGAGCGCAATGATCGCATCGATGTTGGCGAGCGCCACGGCCAGCCCTTCGAGCACATGCGCGCGCTCGCGCGCGCGGCGCAATTCGTAAATCGTGCGGCGCGTGATGACCTCGCGCCGGTGACGCAGGAACGCGTCGAGCATGTCGCGCAAGGACATGAGCCGCGGTTGGCCATCCAGCAGCGCGACCATATTCATGCCGAACACCGTCTCCATCGGCGTCTGCGCATACAGATTATTCAGCACGACCTCGGCGATCTCACCGCGCTTGAGCTCGATGACCACGCGCATGCCGTCCTTGTCGGACTCATCGCGCAGCTCCGAGATGCCATCGATCGCCTTGTTGCGCACCAGATCGGCGATACGCTCGAGCAGGCGCGCCTTGTTGACCTGATAAGGCAGCTCGGTCACGACGATGGCCTGGCGGCCGCGATCGTCGAGGTCCTCGAACTGGGCGCGCGCGCGGATCGAGAGCCGGCCGCGCCCGCTCATGTAGGCGGTGGCGATTTCCTGCGCACCATTGATGATGCCGGCGGTGGGAAAATCCGGCCCCGGCACGTGCTGCATGAGTCCGAGCAGCGAGATTGCCGGCTCATCGATCAGCGCGATGCAGGCGTTGACGATCTCGGTCAGATTGTGCGGCGGGATGTTCGTGGCCATGCCCACGGCAATGCCCGAGGCGCCATTGATCAGCAGATTCGGCACCCGCGTGGGCAACACCGCCGGCTCATGCTCGGAATCATCGTAATTCGGGACGAAATCGACCGTCTCCTTGTCGATGTCGGCCAGCAATTCCTGGGCAAGCCTCGACATGCGCACTTCCGTGTAGCGCATCGCGGCGGGCGGATCGCCATCGACCGAACCGAAATTGCCCTGCCCGTCCACCAGCATGTAGCGCATCGAAAAGCTCTGCGCCATGCGCACGATCGTGTCGTACACGGACACGTCGCCATGCGGGTGGTACTTGCCGATCACGTCACCGACCACGCGCGCGGATTTCTTGTAGGCCTTGTTGTACTCGTTGCCGAGCTCACGCATCGCATGCAGTACCCGCCGGTGTACCGGCTTGAGGCCGTCACGCACATCAGGCAACGCGCGCCCGACGATCACGCTCATCGCATAGTCCAGATAGGACTTGCGCATCTCCTCCTCAAGGGTAACGGATACGACTTCGCGCGCTATTTCGTTCACGGCTCAGGATCTGCTTGGGATTGAAATTTAAGCCATAAATTCTAGCACAGGCGTGCGCGCGACTGCCGGCTATACTCCCCGCCATGAGCACGTCCTCGGCCCAATTGCAATTGACACCGGAGGTGCAGAAATTCGATGCGCTGGCGCATGAATTCTGGGATCCGCGCGGTGCCTTTCAGCCATTGCATGTGCTCAATCCGGTGCGCCTTGAGTACATCACGCAGCGCACTGCAGTGGCGCAGCGGCGCGTGCTCGACGTGGGTTGCGGCGGCGGTTTGCTCACCGAGTCGCTTGCGCGAGCCGGTGCGCGCGCGCGTGGTATCGATCTGTCGCCATCAATGATCGAAGTCGCGCGCCTGCACGCGCACGAGAGTCAATTGCAGATCGACTATGAGGTCGACTCGGCTGAGCACTGCGCGCAGCGCGCGGCCGCAAGCTGCGACGTGATCGCCTGCATGGAGCTCATCGAGCACGTGCCGAGCCCGGCCGCATTGCTCGGCGCGCTCGCGACGTTGCTGCGTCCCGGCGGCTCGCTGTTCATCTCCACGCTCAATCGCAATCTGCGCTCCTTCCTGCTCGCTATCGTCGGCGCCGAGTACCTGCTCAGCCTCATTCCGCGCGGCACGCACGCCTACGCGCAGCTGCTTCGGCCCGCAGAGCTCGCGCGTCTTGCGCGCGCGCACGGGCTCGAGTTGCGCGATATCCGTGGCATTGCATTCAATCCCTTCACCCGCAGCGCGCGTCTGATCAGCGACCCCAGCGTCAACTACCTGGCGCACTTTGAGCTCGCGGGCTGATTGAAACCTGTCACGCCATTGGCCGCGGTCCTGCTGGATCTGGACGGCACGCTGCTCGATACCGCACCGGATCTGGCCAACGTCACCAATGTGCTGCGCACGCAGGCCGGACTCGAGCCGTTGCCGTATGAGTTCATCAGGCAATACGTCTCGCACGGCTCCAGAACGGTATTGCGCGCCGCCTTTCCGGCTCTCGACAGCGAGCAACTGGCAGCTCTGCAGCGCCGATTCCTCGAGCTCTATCGCAAGCACCTGGTGGTGCAGACGCGGTTGTTTCCCGGTTTTGCCGAGGTGCTCGACACGCTTGACGCGCACCGCATCCCCTGGGGGGTCGTTACCAACAAGCCGGGCTGGCTCACCGAGCCACTGCTGCGAGAGCTCGCACTGTACGAGCGCGCGGCCTGCGTGATCTCGGGCGATACTCTGCCGGTGTCCAAGCCCGACCCGCTGCCGTTGCTCGAAGCCGCGCGTCGCATCGGGATTGCACCCGCACTTTGCCTGTACCTGGGCGATGCCCTGATCGACGCGCAGGCGGCGCGCGGCGCGAACATGGTCGGCCTCGGTGCGCGCTATGGCTATATGGGAGCGCTCGAGCAGCCCGAGCAGTGGCCGCTCACAGGCTGGATCGATGCACCGGGAGAGCTGCTGGCGTGGGTGGGTCTGGATGGCGCGGCCTCGCCCTTGCACGCCGGCGCCGGTGCCGACGCCTGAGCAGCGATTAGGCGCGATGCACATTGGCGTTGCGGTACTGCTCGTGCTATTGCTCGCTGTGGCGGGCGCGGCGCTGCTCGCGCGCTGGCTCTCGCGCCGCACCTTGCGCGAGCTTGCCGATGCGCAGCTGCGCATGCGGGCGGGTTTTCAGGAACTCGCGAGCGCGGCCCTGCGCGAGAACACGGATCTGTTTCTCAAGCTCGCGCGCGAAAGCTTCGGGCGCGAGCAGGCCGGCATGCAGGGCGTGTGGCGCGAGCGCGAGCAGGCCTTCAATGCGCTGATCGAACCGATCCGCACGGCCATAGCCAACACCGAGGCGCAAGTCGCGGCCGCAGAGCGCGAACGGCGCGATGCCTTTGTGAGTCTGCGTACCCAGATCGAAACCATGGCGCAAGGCCAGTTCGCTCTGCAGCGCGAGACGCGCAATCTGGTCACGGCGCTGCGCCGGCCGGAGGTGCGCGGCCGCTGGGGTGAGCTCACATTGCGCCGCGTGGTCGAGCTCGCAGGCATGTCCCGGCACTGCGATTTCACCGAGCAAGCCACGGTTGGGGCGCCAGGGGCCGCCATGCGACCCGACCTCATCGTGCATCTGCCCGAGGAGCGCGTGCTCGTGATCGATGCCAAGGCCCCGCTGGATGCCTATCTGGAGGCAATCGATGCGCCGAGCGAGGAGCTGCGCGCGCTTGCGCTCGCGCGTCATGCGCAGCAGGTCGAGGCGCGCGTGCGCGAGCTCGCCTCGAAGGCGTACTGGACGCAGTTCCAGCGCAGTCCCGAATTCGCGATCCTGTTCCTGCCGGGCGATCAGTTCCTCAGCAGCGCGCTGGCCGAGCGCCCGGAGCTGCTCGAGAATGCACTGCGCGATGGGGTCATCGTTGCCACGCCCTCGACCCTGATCGCGCTGCTGCGAGCGGTCGCCTACGGCTGGCGACAGGTCGCGGCCGCTGAGAATGCCACGCAGATTCGCGATCTGGGACAGGAATTGCATCGCCGCCTGGCGAATTTCATGGCGCATTTCCTCAAGGCCGGCCGGCAACTCGGCGGTGCGGTGGACGCCTACAACAGCGCCGTGGGCTCGCTCGAGCGACAGGTGCTGCCCGGAGCGCGGCGCCTGAGCGAGCTCGCGGCGATCAGCGGCGAGGCGCCCGCAACACCGCAACCGATCGAGCAGCCGGTGCGCGAGTTGCCGCTGTCCGGCGGCGCGGCGGACGGCGCCGATGTCTAGCGCGCAGAGCGCGATCGCGCCCGAGACGTCGCTGCCCGCGCCGATCGCAGGCTCGGTGCGCTATTTTGTATCGCTCTACACACCACGGGCGCGCCGCCGGGCACTGGCGAGTCTGCTCGCCCTGGCCGATGAGATCGGTGCCGGTCTGGAGCGAGGGCTCGATCATGCGCTCGCGCACGCGCGGCTCGATTGGTGGCGCCAGGAAGCCGATCGCTACCGAGCCGGCAGCACGCAGCATCCGCTGCTGCGCACCCTGCTTACTGCGACGCCTGAGAGCGCGCGGCTGGAGCTGCAGCCGCTCATACTCGCGGCGCAGATCGACCTGGCCGAGGCTGAGCGCGTTGCCGTGCCGGGTGCGCGCACGCGTGCCGCATTGTTCGTGCTCGCGGCAACGACGCTCGGGGCCACGAGTCTGACCGATCAGCAACGCGAGGCGCTCGGCGAGCTGGGCGCGCTAACCGCACAGCACGAGCGCACGGCCAGCGCAGTGCGCCCCGCGAGCCCCGGGCACGCAGCGCTGCAGGGCCTCGTGGCGCGGCTTGGCCCCACGCTGCAGCCCACAGTCGCCCCTTTGCTCATCTGGGCAGTACTGAGCGCGAGAGAATCCCGCCGGCGCACCCAGACGGCGAAGCACAGCGGCTCGCTGCTCGAGGGCTTCGCCCAGAATCTGCACGCCTGGAGCATCGCGCGCCACGCGGCGCAGGGAAACCTGAGGATCCGATGAGTCACCAGGGAGCCGAATCGATGCTCGAGCCGCTCGCGCATCAGCGCTACCAGAGCGGCCCCGATGCCTTGCGCGGCCGCGTGATCGCCGTGACCGGAGCGGGCAGCGGCATCGGTCGCGCCGTGGCGCTCGCGGCCGCGGCGCACGGCGCCGAGCTCATCCTGATTGGCCGCACCGTATCCAGGCTCGAGGAGGTCCACGCTTCGATCGCGGCTCTTAAGGGCTCGGAGGCCAGCATCGCGCCGCTGGACCTCGAGCGCGCAATCGCGCGCGACTACGATGAGCTCGCCGCGGCGCTGCACAGCCGCTACGGCCGGCTCGACGGGCTCGTGCACAGCGCCGGCATGCTCGGCGCGCCAGCACCTATCGAGCACTATGACGTGCCGACCTGGTGCCGGGTCCTGCACGTGAATCTGACCGCCGCATTCGCCCTCACACAGGTGCTGTTACCGGCGCTGCGCGCCTCGGCGGACGCCTCCATCATCTTCACGAGCAGCGGCATTGCTCGCCAGCCGCGTGCCTTCTGGGGTGCTTACGCCGTCTCCAAGTGCGGCATCGAGGCCTTAAGCCGCACACTCGCTGATGAGCTCGAGCACAGCGGCCAG
>JBEKUL010000056.1:0-20098 GCA_049515055.1 Steroidobacteraceae bacterium
CGGGACGCGGGTGGCGCGAGCCATCGAAATAGGAGACTCCGCGGCAAGTCATATGTTGCGTGGTCCGTTGCGGTGGCTGCTTCAGCTGGGGATCGAAACGCCACTTCTCCTTGCCGGTTTCCGGTACAAGCGCGATTACGGTTGCGAACGGCGTGCACACATACATGGTGTCGTCGATGATGAGGGGCGTGTCTTCGTAGGTCGTCTCCGGGGTGTCCTTGCTACTGCGCGTCTGACCGGTCTCATAGGTCCATGCAACCTCCAGATTGGCCACGTTTTCCGGATTGATCTGGTTGAGCGGCGAATAGCGCTGTCCGTAGGTGGTACGGCCGTAGGCCTGCCACTCGCCGTCGGGTACGTCGTCGGTCTTATAGCTCTTGTTCGCCGCCATTCTTGCGTCGCCGAAAGAGCCACGCATGTCGTGCGGTGCCCTGTAAATCGAGTATCCGGCAACTGCGCCGCAAATCAGCAGCGCCAGCAGCAGGGCGCGGCTGGACAGATCACGGCGCGCATGCGCTTCGCCGCCGTTGTGAAGCGAGCGGACCATCGGCGGAAGCAGCAGTAATATTCCAATGACGATCAGCAGCGACTCGCGTGCCGTCTGGGGCCACCAGTCAAATCCGACTTCCCAAACAGCCCAACCGAGGGTGCCCAGGAGCGTGAGTGCGTAAAGCAGCAGGCCCGAAGCGCGACGTCTGAGCAGCAGCCAACCAGAAAGGGCAATCGCAATACCCGCGATCATGTAGTAGAGCGACCCGCCGAGCGCGGCGAGCCACACGCCTCCGGCTATGAATACAATCCCAAGCAGCAGGAGAACCAAAGACATGATTATGCGATACATGGTCACGGATCCTTCCGAGGCCCAGTTGCATCGCGCCGAGCAACGAGTCTTCGGGGCATGGTTGTCTTAGTTATTCGTACCCGCTCAATTATGCGCGTCCGCGATCGATTCGGCCTGCTCATCGCCTGCAAGCCCAGGACATCGCCTAATTCGCAGCACGAGTTCTACGGTCAGCTTCAGGCCGCAGCAGCCAGGCGGCCGTTGCGATAGTCCGCAAGCGCCTGCTCAATTTCCTCGCGCGTGTTCATCACGAACGGGCCGTACTGCGCGACCGGCTCGCGCAGCGGCATGCCCGCCAGCAGCAGGAAGCGCACCGGCTCGGCTCCGGCTTGCACGCGTACGCCATCCCCATCGGACAAAACCCCGGCCGCTCGATACGGTAGCGATGCAGGCGCGCCGGCCGGACCGATCCGGGCGCTGCCTTCATAGCTATAGAGAAAGGCGTTGTAACCTGTAGCAACCGACGCGCGAAATTCAGCGCCGACTGGCAGATGAACGTCGAGATACAACGGATCGGTGCTGAGCTGGGCACGGCGACTGTTGACCGGGCCGCTGGTCGCCGCGCCGTCCAGCTCGAGCGTGCCGGCTATGACCTTCACTTCCCCGCCCTGCGCTAGCTTCACCAGCGGAATCTCGGCGGCGGGAATATCGCGATAGCGAGCGGGCTGCATTTTTTCCCTTGACGGCAGGTTAAGCCAGAGCTGAAAACCGCGCATGCGGCCTTCGCTCTGCTGTGGCATCTCGGAGTGGATAATGCCGCGCGCCGCCGTCATCCACTGCACGTCGCCGGGGCCCAGATCGCCGCGGTTACCGAGGTGATCTTCATGGCGCATGTGGCCGTCGAGCATGTAGGTCACGGTCTCGAAACCGCGATGCGGATGCGCCGGGAAACCGGCGATGTAGTCGTCCGGGTCATCGGAATAGAATTCATCGAGCATCAGGAACGGGTCCACATGCAGTCCGCGCTGAGAGCCAAGGCTGCGGCGCAATTTGACCCCGGCACCATCGGAAGTCGGTATCGAGGGGATGATTTGGACGAGGGTGCGCATTTTCATCAAAATTTCTCCTTCAAGCAGTCCGGCGATCACTGGGTGCGAAACTATGCCGCAGCTCTCGTCGGCGGCGAGAGTCGCGCTGCAAGACGTGCGATCTCGGCGACAGCCTTTGACACCCCGGCTTGCCTGCTCTGAGGGCTGATCGCGAGACCCTCGGCGTAGACAAATTCCACGTCGGTCATTCCGAGGAAGCGCAGGAAGTCGCGCACGTAGCTGCTCTGCGTGTCCAGCGGCGTACCCGCGTACAGGCCCCCGCGAGCGGCAAAAACGTACACCTTCTTGCCCGTGAGCAGGCCCACCGGACCCTTATCGGTGTACTTGAAGGTCACGCCGGCGCGCGCGATGTGATCGAAGTAGGCCTTCAACTGCGATGGCACACCGAAGTTGTACATGGGCAGGCCCAATACGATCACGTCCGCCTGCTTCAATTCATCGATCAGCGTGTCGGAGTAAGCCACCACCGCACGTTGCGCGCCGTTGCGCTCTTCAGCCTTGGCGATGAAAGCGCCGAAGCGCTCCGCATTGAGGTGCGGCACCGGATCAGCCGCAGCAACGTCGCGCACCACGATTTTCGCGAGAGGATCGCGCTCACGAAACGCGCTCACGAACTGCTCGGCCAGTTGGCTCGACTGGCCCTTGCTGTTGTTAATGCTGGCGTTGATCTGAAGCACAGTGGTCATGGTGCGCTCTCCGTAAATGAGGTTAATCGGGTCGGCTCTCGTAACTTCCATTAAAGTATTTATTTACTTGATATAAAAGCATATTATTTAGCTAATACCTATCTATAAAGTAGATACATAATGGCGGATCCCCGGATTTCCCTCGAACAGTGGCGCTCGCTGCTGGCTGTGGTTGATGCCGGCGGTTATGCGCAGGCCGCCGAGGCACTGCACAAGAGCCAATCGGCCGTCACCTATGCTCTGCAGAAGATGGAAGCGCTGCTCGCGGTAAAAATATTCCAGGTGATCGGCCGCAAAGCGCATCTGACACCGACGGGCGAGGTGCTGTACCGGAGAGCCAAAGCCCTGCTGGAGGAAGCCGGCGCGTTGGAGGGGGCTGCGGGCACTCTGGCTGCAGGCTGGGAAGCGCAGCTGCGCGTGGCCGCGGAGATCATCTTCCCCACCTGGCTGCTGCTGCAATGCTTCGCGCGTTTCGCCTCGGAGCAGCCGCAGATGCGTATCGAGCTCTACGAGACCGTGCTCAGCGGCACCGAGGAGGCTCTCGTACAGCGCAAGGTTGACTTGGCAATCTGCTCGCAGGTGCCACCAGGCTTCGCCGGCGACCCGCTGATGCGGATTCGATTCATCGCTGTGGCACACCCGCAGCACCCGCTGCACTTGCTCGGGCGCGAACTGACGATGCAGGATCTGCGTAAGCACCGCCACCTTGTAATTCGCGATACCGGCAGCCAGCGCCGCAGTGGCAGCTGGGTGGGCTCGGAGCAAATCTGGACGGTCAGCAACAAGGCCACCTCGATCCACGCCGCCGGCATGGGGCTGGGATTCGCGTGGTATCCGGAGGACACGGTGCGCGGGGAACTGGAGCGCGGCGTGCTCAAGGCGTTGCCGCTACGCGAGGGCGGCGAGCGCTGGGGTGATCTTTACCTCGTGTTCGCCGATCGCGATTACGCCGGCCCAGGCGCGCTGCGGCTGGCGCAGATCATCCGTAAGCATGTGGAGGAGCAATGCCGCCAGCTCGGGCATGACGCCGCGCAGGCCGCTGCAGAGCTACTACCGCACCCTGAACCGCCTGGGAAGTAGTTACCAGGCTCTCGCGACCATGTTGGCAGTGCGCATCATCCTGGCAGCGGGATCCATTCCGTCTCGCCCAGAATATCGCCCATCCGACGAGCCATCCAATCGGCCTTCGCTTGCTCGATCCGCTCCTGGCGAGACGACACAAAATTCCACCAGATGTAACGATGCGCGTCGACGGGCTCACCACCGATGAGGACACAGTGTGCGCCGTCGGGACAGGACAATTTCGTCGTCGCGTCGCCAGAAAGTATTGCCAACGTGCCGGGCTCAATGCCGAGTCCGTCTACGATTAGACGCTTATCCACGCTGTAGATCGCCCACTCGCCATTCATGGGCGGCAGACTTAAGATCGCACCCGGGCTTGCGAGAATGTCCACATATAAAGTCTCCGAGTACGTAGAGACCGGCGAATGCAGACCGAAGGCCGTCCCGATCAGAACCCGTGCAGTCACGCCGTCTTTGTCCAACGTTGGAATGAGGTGCGCAGGCGTATGAATAAAAACGGGTTCAACTTCCTCGCGCTCCCTCGGCAATGCCGCCCACAGCTGTAGCCCATGGAGAATGTGCGTGCGCGCCCGCAGATCTTTCGGCCTGCGCTCCGAATGCACGATGCCGCGCCCAGCCGTCATCCAATTGATTGCACCGGGTTCGATCCGCTGGGTATTAGCCAGGCTATCGCGATGAACCATCGCCCCATCGAATAGATAGGTCACGGTTGCCAGACCAATGTGAGGATGAGGGCGCACGTCAAAATTGTTTTCTGGCTTCACCTCAATCGGACCGAAGTGGTCAAAGAACACAAAGGGCCCGACGCTTTGTTGATCGAGCGCGGGTAGTGAACGTCGAACCATCATGCCGCCGCCCAGGTCATGGCTACGAGATTTTAAAACTTTGACTATCGCCAACTTTCGATCTCCATGACCTGTCTATTTTATAGAACACCAACCTGGAGAAGTGATTATGCGTATGAGCCTGAAACTGTTCCTCACCGCGGTGGTCGTGTCAGGTATCTCGTTCATGGCCCAGCCCCAGAGCGCACCGCCTGTAGCCCAAGCCCCGCCCGCGCCGCCAACGAGCTTGCATTCGCGAGCGCCAGTACCTTACCAGTTTCTGTCAAAGGCTCAGATCACCCAGCTGATGTACCGACCCGGCACGACCAGCTCGTATGTTGTCACTGATCATGAAAATTATGACGTCGAGTATGTGAAGCGCGCCCTTATCACCGATCACATCGAGAACCACGTGCACTGGCTCGATTATGTGACGGTGCTGGAGGGAGAGGGAACGCTCGCTTATGGCGGCAAGCCGGTCGATCCCGATTACGCGAATCCCTCGGAGCCGCGCGGCACCAAAATGACCGACGCGACGATCGTGCCGCTGCATCCCGGCGACTACGTGGTGGTACCGGCCGGGGTCTGGCATATCTTCTCCGGCACGCCAGGACACACCCTGAGTTACGTAATCTTCAAGCAGCGCGAATAGCAGTTGAGCGTGAGGACTAGCTTATGAGGAGCAAGGTTATCATTTGTTTGACCATGGCATTCGTCGGCGCCGCTCCTGCATGGCCGCAATCTGCGCTCTTGACCATCACTCTGAGCGGACAGTCGATGATTCGGTCGGATCTGCGGGCCAGCGCGCCTTCCGCCGTCCCGAGGATCCAGTCGCTGCTGAAGGGTGACGTGATCTTCACCAATCTGGAAGGCACGGTGGCCGAAGCGGGCCAGTCGGTGCAGGATGGCCGGGGGTTTCTGACACCGCCGCAAGCACTCGATGCTCTGCAGACTCTGGGCTTCAACCTCGTGGCGCTGTCCGACAATCATGCCTTCGATATGAAGGCCACGGGCATTGAGAACACCATTCGGGCGGCTGACAGCCGCAATATGGTTCATGCCGGAACCGGCATGACGTTGGCCGAAGCCGCTGCACCCAGCTATCTGCACACACCCAAAGGCACAGTTGCGCTGGTCGCGAGCGCATCAGGGCTGATTTCGCCAGGCGGCAACGCTACCGCGGAGCGTCCAGGTGTGAATGAGCTGCGAATCGAGGCGGGCGGACAACAGAATGAGGCCACCACCGATCTGCCCGGGGCGCCCGCAAACATACCCAATCCGGAGGATGCACGACGCATTCTGCAGAGCATCCGTCTGGCCCGACAGCACGCGGATCTGGTCATCGTCTACCAGCACAATCACGTCTTCGGAAACAGATCGTTCTCGACAATCTTCACTGAAGGGATGCCGGAGCGCTTGGCCCCTAATGACTGGCTGAAGACATGGACGCATGCCGAGGTGGACGCCGGTGCGGACCTCGTAGTCATGCATGGGGCACCCCTGCTGCACGGCGTGGAGATCTATCGTGGTCGCCCGATATTTTACGATCTCGGCAATTTCATCTACAACGTGCCGCCGACATTGACGTACATCGATGAGCCGATGAATTGGGAAAGCGTCGTCGCCGAGGTGCGGTTTCAAGGAAAGGCGCTGCGATCGATTACTCTGCGCCCCATCGTTATGAACAATATCGGCGATGGTGAACCCGACATGCACAACGGATTGACCAATAACGAGTTCCTCGACACACGCGGCCTGCCGAGCCCGATCAGTGGTGCTAGAGCCGCCTATATTCTCGAACGGCTGGCAGAGTTGTCGAAGCCCTTCGCCACGCGCTTTGAGATGCGGGGTGATGTGGCACAGATCAAACTGACGGCGCGCCCCGCTGTCCAATGAGGCTCCTCATGAATCCATATGGAGTCGATCGGCGCGAGTTTATGCAAAAGGCCAGCGGAATCGCCTTAGCGGCCGCTACCACCGCGCTGGCCGCACCGATTCCGGCTGCAGCATCGGCGCCTGATGTTGACAGTAGTATTGGTGGGCCCGCCGAAGCCCGCAAGTCGACCGATCTGCTCTCCGGCCCCGAATACGAGGTGCGCACCCTTATCGACTTAGCCGTCTTTATGCGCGATGGCATAAGGCTCTCGGCAAACGTATTTCTGCCCACAAAAGAAGGGCGGTGGCCAGTGATTCTCGAACGAAGTCCCTATGGGGCCAAGAACGACGATTGGTACATCAAACGGGCTCTGTACTTCGCGGCGCGCGGATATGCCTATGTTCTTCAGGACGTTCGTGGACGTTACGACTCGGAGGGACATTTTCATCCGTGGGATCAGGAAATCAACGACGGCAGGGATACTCTGGATTGGTGTGGCACGCAGCGATGGTCAACGGGCAGTGTCGGAATGATGGGTATGTCGTACATGGGGTTAGTGCAGTGGCTCGCGGCACCCACCGGATCGCCGTATCTCAAGACAATTATTCCTCACGCCTGTGCCGCTGATTATTTCATGTACGGCATGAACTATACGGGCGGTGCCTTCATGCACTACATCAATCTGCCTTGGGCAATGGGAAACAGCGCCCGCTCAAGACAGAGCAAAACGCCCTACGACTGGGATCGAGCTTTGCGGCTACTGCCGATTCTGACGGCCGACCAAGTTCTAACTGGCCGTTCGATCGATTTTTATCACGAGTGGGTGTTGCACTCGAGCTATGACGACTATTGGAAGAAAGTCAGTAACTTTGGCAAGTATCAGCATATGGATATCCCTATCCTGCAGATTTGTGGTTGGCTCGATCCTCATGTCCGCTCCCTCATTGCCAACTACGAGGGCATCCAGAAAGATGGCACGCTATTGGCCAGACGGCACCAGAAGGTGATCATCGGACCGTGGATTCATACGGACAAGCCCGTGCAAGGCTATGGTGAGCTCGACTTCGGTCCGGATTCGGTCATCGATATGTATGAGGTCTTCCTGCGTTGGGTGGATCACTGGCTCAAAGGAGTGCAAAACAGCGTCGAGCAGGAAGCCCCTCTTAAATTGTTCACCATGGGAAGGAACAAATGGACAACCGCGGAGAAATGGCCTTTACCTGAGACCAAATGGACGAAGTTCTATCTTCGCGGCGGCGGGCGGGCGAACAGTCTTTATGGCGATGGAAAATTAAGCTCGACAATGCCCGATGAAAATGAACCGCCCGATAACTACGTGTACGATCCGGACAACCCAGTTCCGACGCTGGGCGCGGACGCCAACGGTCAAATTCTACCTCTCGATCATCGGCCAATTGAGCGTCGCGACGATGTCCTGGTATTTTCCACGGAAGCACTTTCCGAGGACCTGGAAGTAACAGGACCAATACAGGCGCGCCTCTTTGCCAGCAGCTCCGCAACGGACACGGATTGGACCGTCAAGCTGTTGGATGTCTATCCAGATGGCAAGGCGATCAACATGGTCGAAGGAATCATTCGGGGCCGATTCCGCGAGCCTGGCGCGATACGCTCGGGATTACCGGCCCCGGGCCAATTCGAGCATCCGAAACTCATGGATCCCGGAGTGATTTATGAGTTTACGGTCGAAGTCGGGGTTATAAGCAGCGTATTTAAGAAGGGTCATCAGATCCGGACCGAAGTCTCCAGCAGCAGCTTCCCGCACTTTGACCGCAATTTAAACAATGGTGGGCGACTTGGAGTCGATGCAACAATCGTGGTGGCGAGACAAATGATTTATCACGACCGTCAACATCCTTCGCATCTCGAGCTCCCGCTGATACCGGCCAGGTCGAGTTGAATTCACGGTGTGCACACGCCCTGGATCTGAATTCACGAGCGGCGTCTCACCCAGCCAAACCAGATGACAATTCCGAGTACTGACCAAATTGCGAGGAGCTTCCACTCCAACGGCACTCTGCCCTTCTGCTCCCAGAACGGAGCTATCAACGCAGCAGCGGCCATGATGCCTGAGCCGACCGCCCCCGCTACTATGACGGGCAACCCTCCTGGTACCCGATACAGTCCGACTTTTCCTTGCCGACGCATCAGTAGTACGGTGCCACAGCACATAATGTAAGCAAGCGTAAGCATCATCGCCGCCATATCGGCGATCGGTTGTATGGCCGCCTTCCCCAGGAATAATCCGCAGATATTCAACCCCGCAACGATTATCAGGGCCCCCGTTGGCGACTGAAATCGCCCATCGAGGCGGGCAATCTTTGGAGGAACGAGTCCCACGCGCGACATTGCCACTAAAAGGCGCGCGGCCTGCATAAAAATTCCATTCCAAGTCTTGAACAGCGAAGCCACCGTCGCCGCAAGCAGCGCGAGGGCCAGTAGCTGGCCCTGGGGTAGAAACAGGGTGGCAGTCACTACTGGAAAAGCGGTCGTGGCGAGTGAACGCCACGGGCCCGCAACGCTCACGCAAAACACGATCAGGCAGTAGAAAACTGCCGCCGCAACTATAGAGGCGATCATGGCGGATGCGACACTTTTTAAACCGATATGCTCGGATCGCTCCTCCACGGTCTGCGGAATTGTCTGGAATCCCATGAGAGCATAGGCACAGAATGCAAAGATGGCGGCGCTTCCGACCCACCAGGGCGTATCGTTCAGGGTCGCAAATGCCGGAAGTGCATTGCCAAGCCGTCCGTGGATAAGCAGGTCGCTCAGAACGACGATCACCGTAGCGAGGAATCCGTACGTCAGAATGCTATGCAATACAACGGCGCGACGAGCCCCGCAGTAGTTGAGTCCAAAGATCGCTAACGCGCACGCCACGCTGACCGAGAGTCCCAACGAGGATACTTTGGCGGCGACGACTCCCTGAGCACCAGGTGACAACCACGAGGGAAGTGCCACCTCGACGATCCACGCCAGTGCGAGTCCTTCAAAAATTGTGACACTGACCAGATACAGCGCCAGAAACCAGCCGACGACGAATGCTACCCGGCGACCGTAGACCTCATACGCATAGATGAACTCGCTGCCCGCGTGCGGGATCAGCGTTGTCAGTTCAGCGTAGCAGGCACCGACTACCAGCATGACGGCCCCACCACACGCAAAACCGAATATAGCGCCGCCGGGGCCGGCCTTTATTAGCCAATCTCCAAGTAGTATGACCCAGGCCGAGCCGATGATGGTTCCGAATCCGAGGGCGAGGTATTGGAAGAACCCTATATTGCCTCGAAGCCTGACGACAGCGACTGCCGCTGCGGAGTCCGCCAACGCGTTGCTCACTCGTCCAGCGATCGGGGACATGTCAATCCCTACCTAAAGCGCTCGTATTTTTCGATACGTTGTCAGCGGACAAGAAGCACCACTTTCCCACCGGGCCCCGTTTCAGCAAGCTTCTGCGCCTCGCGAATCTGCGCCAGCGGAAATTTCTTTACGATGGGGATGATGAGCCTGCCTTCCGTGACAGCCCGTGCGAGCTCTGCCAGTCTGCTGCCATCGGGATGAACCCCGTAGGCGCGAACGACGAGGCCCCGCTCCTTCGCTCCTGGCGGCTCGCCAAGCACGCTCCCGATGACACCGCCGATCTTGACCTTGGCGAGGAGCTTTTGCATGGTCTGCCCTCCAACCGTGTCGGCGATCGAATCGAGCTCGGGAAGCCGCGCGACGGCCGAATCATCGTCTAGTGCTACGACCTCGACATTCAGCTTGGCCGCCTCCTCCTGTTGTGACCCTCGCACACCCGCGAGGACGCGCGCACCCAGGCTTCGCGCAGCGAATACCGCGCAGCGTCCGACGCTTCCCACGGCGCCCGTTACGAGTACGATCTCGCCGCTACGCGGTCTTACCGCTTGTTCGATAAGTTGCGTTCCGGTGAGCGTCACGAGAGGGAGTGCTCCGGCATCAACGGCGTCCATCGATGCCGGCATCTCGGCCCAGGTTTCTTCCTTGTCGACGACATACTCGGCGTACGCACGGGTAACGAGACCCAAAACCTTTTCACCGACACGAATCGAACGCACCCCCGTCCCCACAGCAACGACCTCGCCTGAGGCATCTCGACCGAGGATGACCGGAAACTGCAGAGGTCTTGTTTGTCGGTAGACGCCGCTGCGCAACTTCCAGTCAACAGGATTGACGCTCGAGGCGGTGACTCGGACCTTCACCTCGCCGGGGGCCACACTCGGTTCCGGCACCTCGCGAACCTCGAGTTTGTCGACATCGCCGTAGCCGGTCAGAACAATCGCGCGCATAGCTTTACCTCCGCCTTTACGGTCCGCTCGGTGCCCACAAGCGTCCAAGAGAAATTGCGTCTGTCGCTAGCCGCGCCCCACGAATGGCATTTTTGTCGCCATGACCGTCAGCGACAGCACATTGGCCTCCAGCGGAAGGCTCGCCATGTACTTAACGGCCTCGGCGACCAGGGCAATATCGAACATGGGCTCCGTGACGGTTGATCCATCCGCTTGAAGCGCAGAATTCGATGCGCGCTTGCCCAGGGTCGTTGCAGCGTTCCCAATATCGATCTGACCGCAGGCGATATCGTAGCGACGTCCCTCTAGTGCGGTTGCTCTAGTCAGACCCGTGATGGCGTGTTTGCTGGCTGTGTACGCGACCGAATTAGGTCGTGGCGTGGTCGCCGATATGGAGCCGTTATTTATTATGCGCCCACCCCTCGGGTTCTGACTCTTCATTATGAGAAAAGCTTCTTGCGTGCAAAAAAAAGCGCCGGTGAGATTAATGTCGATGACTGAGCGCCAATCCGCAGGCTTGAGGTCCTCAAGAGGCACGGCACCCACGTTTATTCCGGCATTATTGAAAAGTAAGTCGAGTCGGCCGAATTCACTACGAATCCGATCGAACAGCGCTTGCGTCGCATCGCGATCACTGACATCCGTGATCACAGCGAGCGCACTTTGCCCCAATCGTGAAATCTCTTCTGAGACATCTTTGAGCGGCAGTGCGCGCCGCCCCGCCAAGACCACGCTGTAGCCTTGCGCAGCGAGCATAAGACTCACCGCCCTGCCTATGCCGGTACCTGCGCCCGTCACGAGGGCTACTTTTGCTGATCCCTGGTTCACTATTGAGTTTTTGTGACGTTCGGCTTCCAAAGCGCGATGACCTACACGGCTGCGCCATATCTTATAGGTAGAAGCCGAAAGAGGAGCCTATCCAGAATCCGAAGCCAAACGTCAATGCACGCCCACGGGCTGCCCACTCGAGCCCTCGCAGGCTGCGCGGGCACTTGTAGGTTTCAGTAACCAGTTGATTTTGATGGTAGCGGCGGCCTGATTCGGAATTCCAGGAACCTGAACGCCCGCGCCTGCATGAGCTCAATGAGCGCGTGCACGAGCAAATCGTTTCCGCCCGTCCCGCGAGGTATGGTCCGTCTGCTTGAACACCGCCAGACAAGTAAGCACGGCGCACAAGCAGAGGACCCCCGACAATTATTCCGTCGCTACTCCGCGTAAGCCTTCTACTAGTCCGCCCATGGCTGGTACTCCGCCTATGACTGGCGCTACGCCGTCTGGATGTGCTCCGCCTGGCCATCCTCCGGTTGGAATTGCTCCGCTCATGTCCACTTCTCCATTTTGGATAACACGATTCCCGCTTCGTTAGGGCCTGACATGAGGTTAGCAGGCCAAGGGGTCTGCCGCGTGAGAAGCACACATAACGAGGCTATCTTTCCGCGTGCTCACTTATGTTCACTCGAAACCTACCGCTCGACTTGGTTTTTCGGGGAATCCTCGCCTTCCCGCTACTCCCAGCAACTCGCCGCGCCGCTCGCCGCCATCAAGACGCTGACCGGTCAAAGCCGAGCGGGCGCGCAATCCGAAGCGATTTGGTGGGTTGTACAACAACGGATTTTGGGCGTCGAGATGCCACATCTCGTCGCGTATCTTTTGTCGCTCCTTGTTTAAGATGAGTCCATAACCTTGGTGTGGCGTACAGGTCAGTTCGCCGAAATAAACCTTGCCTTCGACCGTGTAAAGATCAACTCGGACGAAATCAAAATCCACCGAAAGATCTCTGGCCACTTGTACCATAACTTCGAAATTCGCCGGCTTCACATGTGGCGCCAGTTCATGTTCAGGTATATCGCTAGTGCGAAGTTGCCAGTTTTTTTCGAATTTGGCGCTTTTCCCATCTGGCGAGGCAATCGCAAAATCATATTCGAAGCCATTAGGTCCGTGATAGCAGAAAAAATTGTAGTCCCACGGCAATCCGCCACCTCGGTCTCGCAGCAGCTGTTCGATAACGATCTTTGGCTTGATGAAATTATAGTGCCTCTCCCCAGCAACCCAGCCGTAGCGTCTTTTGCATAGTCTGTTGAATCGACGAACTACTTTATCGATGTCGAGTTTGCTCTTGTCGTATACGACCTGATGCCACTTGCAGCCATGATTTGCCTTGATGATGAATTGCTGAGGCAGCGTATCGAATACTGATCTGTGCAATCGGTCGTAGGCCCCTAGAAGCGGAATCAGGTGCTGTTGGCCGATCTTTGAGGCGACATAGCTCCTGACTCTGTACTTATCCGCCACCGAGGCATAGAAGGCATGATTGCCGTACAGCTTTCTGAACTGAACTTTTTCTTGATGACTCTTTGGATTCTCAAAATTGCCCGGGTAACCGAGGCTGGCTTTGAACTGTCGCCTGATTATCAGTCGCTGCGCATTGAAGGCAAGCCATTCGATCACTCGATCTAGCACGACGTTACCTCAGTGAGAACCCGCGCATCTATTGTAGGAATTGCACTGAGCAAATGCGCCGCCGCACTTCACAATTCCACCGCTGGCCTTGCACTAGCCGAATCAGGTTTAGGCGCGTTATAGCCCGATTTATTCAATCCCGGCTGTCACGAGTTCACGAGTGCGAGGCTAGCTCTCTGTGTGGCGCGGACCGTGAGTATCGTGCCTGCGCGCCCGGGCACGGTTCAGCACGCCCCCACTCGATCGACGTCCCGCCGCATCGTCGAGTCTTTTTTTAGGTCCTTTCTTCCCTCTTGCATTATCTTATTGAGGCTTGCGTGGCCTGTCTCTACGCCGGGGCGATCGACAATATGGATTCTTTGATCTCCTCACTAGCGCTGCATGGTTACTCGATTCTGTTCGCAGCGATATTTCTGGAGGCGATAGGATTGCCGGTGCCCGCGGCCTTGGCTCTGCTCGTCGCAGGCGGCGCGAGTGCGCGCGGGTCCATTCAGGCCTCCTATGCCATCAGCGGATCGCTTTTGACGATGCTCGCGGGCGACACAGCCATGTTTCTGATGGGTCGCTACACCGGATGGTGGCTGCTCGGCATACTTTGTCGCATTTCACTGAATCCCGAATCCTGCATCCTGCGCTCGGCCGATTCCTTTTATCGCCGTGGTCGAATGCTGCTCGTAATGGCGAAGTTCATTCCTGGGATAAACACAATGGCACCTCCCCTGGCGGGATGTATGAATATGCGTCTTCCGTCGTTTCTCGCGTTGGATTTGGCCGGTGCTGCGCTCTACATCGTTACGTTCTTTGGGATTGGCTTTGCTTTCAGCGGCACGCTGGCAGCACTCACGCGAGGCTTTCAGCTGTTCGGCCGCGTGACGGGTTGGATTGTCGTGGCGCTGGGTATCGGCTACGTGGCCTTTCAGGCTTGGTTGTGGATCCGTGAGCGTACGAGGGTCGCGGTGCCTTTTGCGATTCCTGCCGAAGCGGCTGATGAAATGGCCTCCGGGGCCCGCATTTACGATGTTCGCAGCCACGGGTATTTTGATCCCAAAGCCACGCGCATCAGGGGTTCCCGGAGATTGAATCCCAACGCCATCCACCGGTCCGACGAGGAGTTCCCGACTGGACAAATCGCTTATCTGTACTGCACCTGCGTTCGTGAAGCCACCAGTGTGCGGGTGGCGCGCGAGCTCCAGAAGAAAGGTATTCGCGTGGCAGTGATAAGAGGAGGGTTGAGGGCCTGGACTAAGGCTGGATTACCGGTCGAGGCCGTGCCTGGCGAAGAAATAGCGGCACTGCCGGTTTTTGGCTAGCAGGCGCTGCGCATGTCTGCAGATGTGAGGATCTCATGAATCGTCGAAAGTTCTTAAGTTCGGGACATATACTTCGATAACACGTAGAGACGAACAATGCACCGTACTGCGATGATGCCCACGCACCCTTATCGACTGCATATCGCGCCGAAGCTTCCTGGCCCCCGGTGGCGTTCGCCGCTGATAGCCGTTGCGATGCTCGCCAGCGCCTGCGCACTATTGCAGGCGGCTGAAGCGCCGAATGATTCGTTGATTCGCGAGCTTCAGACCGCCGGCCTCTGCAGCCCCGGGGCGCCATGCGAACCGTCGGACGACAATCGCCTACGCCTCCAGCGCTACATTGAATCCACTGAGCAATGGGCTCCGGTGCCTGCCCAGGTGTTGACCGACGGGGCAGCACCTTCGGACGCGATCGTACTGTTCGACGGGCGCGATCTGGAGCAATGGGTCAACACGAAGGATCACCAGCCCGCGGGCTGGGTCGTCCATGATGGCGTGCTGACCGTGAACAAGGCCGTGGGCAACATCGAGACGCGCCGGCAGTTTCGCAGTTTCCAACTGCACCTGGAGTGGCGCATCCCGGAGGGCATCACGGGAAGCGGCCAAGCGCGGGGGAACAGTGGGCTGTTTCTCGCAGGCACGGGGCCCGGGGATGCCGGCTACGAACTGCAGATCCTGGACTCCTGGAACAATTCAACCTACGTCAACGGCCAGGCAGCGAGCATCTACAAACAGTCAGCTCCGATAGTCAATGCCGCGCGCCCACCGGGGCAGTGGCAAACTTATGATGTGGTATGGACCGCGCCGACGTTTGCCACCGATGGGACTTTGAAGACGCCGGCCTATGTAACTGTGCTGCACAACGGCGTGCTGGTGCAGAACCACACGCAGCTCGCCGGCGAGACCGCGTACATCGGCAAGCCCATATATCACCCGTACGATCAGGCTCCGATCAAGCTGCAGGCCCACGGGGATAAGTCAGCACCGATCAGTTTCCGCAATATCTGGGTCCGCGAGCTGCCCTGATGAATGCGCAATCGACCGGCAGGTACCCGTCATTCGCCGTCGCACAACACCGAACCGCTTGGCAAGCTGCGCCCAGCTCAAGCCGCTGCGGATGAGTTGCGTTTTCCGAGCAATCGCCGAGGACGAACGCAGCTTCATATGCTCATTAGCCAAGCTCCTTCGTCAAACTACGGTATCGTTTCCCGACACTACAAGTACTGACGGCACACGAAAATGAGGATGTCCCTATGACGGCGTTCGTCGGTCCGATTGAACGGGCGAGCCTTATCGTGAATCGGGACGATCCACAGCCCTACGATGCCGTGGTGCCACCGATCGTACAGTCCTCACTGTTCACCTTCCCGTCATTCGAGGAGATGGAAGCAACCTTCAAGGGCGTGAAGGTACGGCCGATCTACAGCCGCGGGCTCAATCCGACGGTTCAGCAACTGGAGATGAAGCTGGCCGCGCTCGAGGTGACCGACGAGGCCATCGGCTTCGCCAGCGGCATGGCGGCGATCTCTTCCACCGTGATGAGCTTTCTGAAGCCGGGCGATCGCATGGTCTGCGTACGTCACGTCTATCCGGACGCCTATCGCCTGTTCGAGACGCTGCTTAAGAGCTGGAACATCGCTTTGACCTACGTAGATGGCGCAGACCTGGCAGCGGTAGAAGCGGCGCTACCCGGAGCCGCGCTGCTCTATCTGGAGAGCCCGACGAGCTGGATGATGCAGCCGCACGATGTTGCGGCACTGGCGGCACTGGCCCGAAAGCATCATGTCCTGAGCATCATCGATAACAGCTGGGCCTCTCCGGTATTCCAGCAGCCAATCACGCTTGGGGTGGACCTGGTGCTACATTCAGCCTCCAAATATATCGGCGGTCACAGCGATACGGTGGCCGGGGCGGTCGCGGGCCCCACGGCGCTGATCGGCACGATCCGACGCGTCACATGCCCGTATCTCGGTGCTAAGCTCTCGCCGTTCGAGGCATGGTTGCTGTTGCGCGGTCTGCGCACCCTGCCAGTACGCATGCGTGGCCATGAGGCCGCGGCTCTGACGATTGCCAGGCGGCTGAGTGAACACCCCCACGTCACTGCCGTGCATCATCCGGGATTGGGCAAACACCTTCCGCCCGGACTGCAGGGCACATCGGGGCTATTCTCGTTTGCTTTGGACGAGCGCGTAGATATCCGCAGCTTCTGCAATCAGCTGCGGATCTTCAAACTGGGCGTGAGCTGGGGCGGTTTCGAGAGTCTGGCGATGCCGGCCCTCATTTCGCGTGTTCAGGCGGCCGGACCCAATTCCGCGATTGACTTCGGCGTGCCGGAACGCATGGTGCGACTGCATATTGGTCTTGAGGGGGCGGATGCGCTATGGGACGACCTGTATGCGGCCATGGCCGCAGCCGCTTGAACCGAGGCAGCATATGAGAGTGGCTCCTTGGTTTCTTGCTGCCACCGCCGTGGTCTTGAGCCTGCAGCCGAGCGCCAGAGCGGCCACGACCCTGAAGCTGGTCGAGGTGATCACCAGCCCTGAGCGAACCGAAACGCTCAAGGCCATCGCCAAGACCTTCGAGGACGCCAACCCCGACGTGCGGGTGGAAATCACGTCCCTCCCCTGGGGCCCGTCGTTCGAGAAATTCGCGACCATGGTCGCCGCGGGCGACACCCCCGATGTGGTCGAGATGCCTGATGCGTGGCTAGCGCTGTACGTCAACAACGGCGCACTGGAGAACCTGGAACCCTATCTGAAGACATGGGAACACACAGCTGAATTGAACCAACGCACTTTGCAATTGGCTCGGGTGGTCAGGAACACCGCCTATATGCTGCCGTACGGTTTTTATCTTCGGGCGCTGTACTACAACAAAAAGATGTTTGCGGCGGCGGGGGTCAGCGCCCCGCCCAAGACGCTCGATGAGTTCGTCGCCGTCTCAAAGAAGGTGTCGAGCCTGCCGGGCAAATATGGTTATTGCCTGCGCGGCGGCGCCGGCGGAGTCAACGCCTGGATGATGTTCGGTGCCCTCGCCGAGGGTTCTGATGAGTTTTTCAAGGCCGACGGCAGCTCGACCTTTTCCGACGCCGGCTGGATCAAGGGCTTCAGCGCGCTGGCGGACATCTACAGATCGGGGCTCGCGCCTAAAGACAGCGTGAATTGGGGCTACAACGACATCGTCGCCGGCTTTTATTCGGGTACCTGCGCGATGATCGATAATGATCCGGATGCTCTGATAGCGATCGCCGAGCGCATGAAACCCGACGAGTACGGCGTCGCACCGTGGATCAAGGGACCGTCCGGCAAGAGTTTTCCGACGATCGGATATGGCGGTTGGTCAATGTTCGCTAACAGCAAGCACAAAGAACTGGCCTGGAAACTGATCGCTACTCTCGACGGTGTCCCGGGCAACCTGATCTGGAACCGACGCATTGGTGCCCTGCCCATCTATACCGCGGCGGCGAAGGATCCTCTGTATGCCGACGCCCGGTTCAAGGGCTGGTTCGATGAGCTGAGCGATCCCGACATCGTACCGATGGTGATGCCGATGGATCTTCGCGTTTGGGCGCTTTTCGCCAACTCTATAGTCCCCCGAACCAGTCAGAGCCTGCTGCTCGGCCAGCTAACGGCGCCGCAGATGGCGCAGCAATGGGCACAGGTGATGACCAAGGCGAAACAGAGTCAGAAGTGAGCGCCTTTCGCAGACGCCTCACGAACAGCGCCGAACCGTATCTCTATACCGCGCCGGTACTGATCCTGATTGTCGCGGTCATGCTGGTACCGTTGAGCGTCGGCCTGTCCTATGCGTTTCGTGATATCCAGTTGCTCGATCCCTTTAGCGGCGGCTTCGTTGGCTTCGAGCACTTCCACGAGCTTAAGGCCGATCGCAGTTTTCGCGCCGCGCTGCTTAACACACTGATCTGGACCGGCGCCTCGGTAGCGTTGCAGTTTATTTTTGGATTGATCCTCGCGCTGCTGCTGAACCGCGAGTTCCCGGGTCGCCGGCTGGTGCAGGCGCTGGTATTCCTGCCCTGGGCGGTACCCACCTTTCTGGTCGGCCTCGATTGGGCGTGGCTGTTCAATCCCGTAGTCGGGCCGCTGCCCGGATGGATGTTCGCCCTGAAGATGACGCACGATGCCAACAATCTGCTTGCCGACCCGGCCACGGCGCTGATCGGACCGATCGTCGCCGCGATCTGGTGGGGTATTCCATTCTTCGCCATCACAAACCTCGCCGCGCTGCAATCTATTCCGAAGGATCTGTACGAAGCGGCATCGATCGATGGGGCCGGCACGTTCAAACAGTTTCGGTCGATTACGTTGCCGTTGCTTGCACCCACTATCGCTATCACGATTTTGCTGCGCACGATCTGGATCGCCAATTTTGCCGACCTGATCGTAGTCATGACCAATGGTGGTCCCGCCGATTCCACCCAGACCGTGGCCAGTTACATCTTCACCGTCGCCTTTCGGCGCCTGGATTTCGGCTATGCCTCGGCCATCGCTGCGGTGCTGCTGCTGCTGTTGTTCCTCTACGCGCTCGCCATCCTGAGCGTGCGGCGCCTGTTCGTGCAGCGGCAGTCATAGCCATGCGCAAGACGCACCGGATCCTCTACTGGAGCTCGCATTATCTGCTGATCTGGCTCTACGTCCTGTTCGCCCTGTTTCCCCTGTTTTGGCTGATCAAAGTCGCGCTCACACCCAACGATCTGCTGTACAGCGAGGGCATCAGGCTGTGGCCGTCACGCACGAGCCTGGAGCATTTCCGCTTCGTCCTGACCCACAGCGAATTCCCGCTGTTCTTTCGAAACAGCCTGATCGTCTCCTCGAGCACGGCCGTGAGCGTGACGCTGATCAGCGGCGCCTGCGGCTATGGGCTGTCGCGCTTTCGTTTCCGCGGCAGGCCGCTGATCGTGGCGCTTATGCTGATCACGCAGATGTTTCCTCTGGTCATGCTGGTAGCGCCGATGTTCCGGCTCCTGGCGCCACTGGGACTGACCAACAGCCTGACCGGCCTGTGATCGTCTACAGCGCTTTCAATTCGCCGTTTGCAACCTTTCTGATGCAGTCCTTTTTCGATGCCATTCCGAAGGAGCTTGAAGAGGCCGCCATGATCGACGGCGCCACGCGTTTCGGTGCCTTCCGCCGCATCATTCTGCCCCTGACGCTGCCCGGTATCGCCGCTACCGGCGGCTTTGTGTTCTCCGCCGCCTGGAGCGAGCTGCTGTTTGCGCTGAT
Source organism: Steroidobacteraceae bacterium (assembly GCA_049515055.1). Lineage (GTDB taxonomy): Bacteria > Pseudomonadota > Gammaproteobacteria > Steroidobacterales > Steroidobacteraceae > FEN-1191. Next base: position 19,698 of record JBEKUL010000056.1, read on the forward strand.
GTTGAACTCCGCGTCTCGGGCCAGCACCTTTCCGGTCGGGCTGTTGTCCTTCGTGTCGAAGTTCTCGGTCGATTTCGGGCAGATGATGGCCGCCGGTGTGCTCGCGCTGATTCCGGCGTGCCTGTTTTTCCTTCTGATTCAGCGATACCTGGTGCGTGGCCTGACAGCCGGCGCCGTGAAGGGCTGAAGAGAGCAGTGCCGTGAGCGCGATCGACATCAGCGGCGTGAGCAAGCGCTACGGCAGCATCGCGGTATTGCATGACGTCACTCTCGCCGTGGCTGCCCGAGAATTCGTGGTGCTGGTCGGGCCCTCGGGCTGCGGCAAGTCGACGCTGCTGCGCATGATCGCAGGACTCGAGCAAGTCAGCGCGGGGGAGATCAGGATCGGCGGCAGGCTGGTC
>JBEKUL010000057.1:0-19418 GCA_049515055.1 Steroidobacteraceae bacterium
GTTGACGTACGTGCGCCACACGCCGTCCACATCGCAATCGCGCTCCAATTCATTTACCGGTTCAATCAGGGTACTGGGCGACTGCGGGATCGCGCCCACGCACCATCCTTCCAAAATGACCAGATCTGCGCGCCCCTGAAAGAGCGGCTCCTCATAGACCGCAAACGGCTCATCGAGCGCCTTGTTGAATCGCGGCAGTCGCGTTTGCTCCTTATCGCCCGCCTCGAGCAACTGCCTGATCACCTCGATTCCACGGCCTACATCGTGTGTCCCGGGTACGCCGCGGGTCCGTAGCAGAGGATGCACCTCGCTCGCCAGCCGCCGCCGCTCAGTGCCGGACAGATACAGATCATCCACCGAGAGCACCGCGATCGACAAGCCAGCGACATCGCGCAGCACGGTCTGCAATACCTGCGTGAGAGTCGACTTACCGATGCCCTGGGGACCGCAGATTCCGAGCACATTGAGGCCCGTCGCGTCATCTCTCTCATCCAGTACGTATTCGATGAGTGTCTTATGAAACTGCAGCAAATCAGCTGCCGCGGCCTTCGGTATGGATTCTGTGTCGCACACGCGGGCGATGGCCGCCGAGATCTGCAATTCACTCACCAACGCCTTAGCGCTCCGACGCTACGGCATCGGCGATCGCTTGGCCGAGTTGCGTGGTGGTGCTGCGACCGCCCAGATCCGGTGTGCGCGGACTGCCCGGGTCGGATAGGACGGTTTCGATCGCCTGCATGAGCGCGGCGCCCGCTGCGTGTTCACCCAAGTGCTCGAGCATCATCGCCGCCGACCAGATCTGTCCGATCGGGTTGGCGATCCCACGCCCGGCAATGTCGGGCGCTGACCCGTGCACCGGCTCGAACATCGATGGATACAGGCGCTCCGGGTTGATGTTCGCAGAGGGCGCGACGGCGATTGTGCCGGTGACGCCCGGCCCGAGATCGGACAGGATGTCGCCAAACAGATTGGAGCCCACTACGACATCAAATCTCTCGGGCGACATCACGAAGCGGGCGGCGAGAATATCAACGTGATACTGATCGGCCCTGATGTGAGGATAGTTACGCGACATCGCCGCGAAACGTTCATCCCAGAAGGGCATCGAATGATACAGGCCATTGGATTTGGTGGCCGACGTGACATGCAGCCGATTGAGTTTCTGGGCAAACTCGAAGGCATAACGCATGATTCGATCGGTGCCCTTGCGCGTGAAGATCGCTTCCTGGATGACCAGCTCGTCCTCACTGCCAGCATGAAACCGACCTCCGAGCTGCGAGTACTCGCCCTCGGTATTTTCGCGCACGACCCAGAAGTCGATGTCGCCGGGCCGCCTTCCTTGCAGCTGGCAGGGCACGCCCGGCAATAACCTGACGGGACGAAGATTCACATACTGATCGAAGGCTCGTCGTATGGGGATCAGCAGTCCCCAGAGCGAAATATGATCGGGCACGCCAGGAAATCCCACCGCCCCCAGAAAGATCACGTCGTGCTGGCGCAACTGCTCAAGACCACCATCTGGCATCATCTTGCCGGTGCTCTTGTAGGTCTCGCAGCTCCAATCGAAGTGCGTGTAGCGCAGGGCGAACCCGAAGCGCTTCGACACTGCGTCGAGCACGCGCAATCCCTCCGGCACCACTTCACGGCCGATGCCGTCACCCGGAATAACCGCTAGCGAATAGGTTTTCATTGATTCAGATACAGCGACCGCCGTCGACCTCGAGGCAGGCGCCGGTGATCAGGTCAGATTCATCGCTGGCGAGGAAAGTTACGGCATTCGCAATATCACGCGGCTGACTGAAGCGGCCCAACGGTATGGTGGCGATGATCTTCGCCCGAACCGCTGCGCTATCCTGACCCGGCAGCAGATCCAGCAGCATTCCAGTCTCACCCATCACGGGGTTGATGGCATTGACGCGAATGCGATCGGGCGCCAATTCAATCGCCATGGATTTTGTCAGCGCAATGGCGGCGCCCTTTGAGCCGTTGTACCAGGTGAGCCCTGGCCGTGGCCGCAGCCCCGCCGTTGAGGCAATGTTGACGATCGCCCCGCCGCCCAGTTTCCGCATCGGCGGCACGAAATGCTTCGCAGTCAGGTAGATGCTCTTGACGTTCACGGCAAAGACCCGATCGAACATTTCCTCGCTAACCTCCAACATAGGGCTGTTCTTGTGGGTGATGCCGGCGTTGTTCACGAGAATCGCGGCTGGCCCGAAGGCGGCGGCGGTGCGCTCGGCCACGGCGGCAACATCCCGATCCAGCGTGATATCGGCGGTCACCGCGATGGCGGCCGCTCCGGATTGATTGATCTCGGCGGCAACACGCGCGGCTTGCTCTGCCCTTAAATCAACAATGACAACTCGACCGCCAAGTGCGGCGAAGCGCTTGGCAATGCCTTCCCCAAAGCCTCCACCCGCACCCGTCACGACAACGGTTTTTTGATCAAATCTCATGATTACCTCTGGTTCTCAGATTTGGACGTTGCGCCGAAATAGTTCCCTGGAGTGCGCCCTTCTTCGATGGCCTGCATGGCCTCCAGCAACAGAAAACCCATGGCGTCACGCGTCTGCGTGGTCGCACTGCCGATGTGCGGCGTCAGAAACACGTTTGGAAGCTTGCGATAGCGTGCATCGATGGCCGGTTCGTTCGCGAATACATCAAGACCGGCCGCAAAGACGCGGCCGGACTCAAGCGCTGCAATCAAGGCGTCGTCATCGACGATTGTGCCACGGGCAATGTTGACCACGATGGCGTCAGGCGGTAGCAGGCTGATGCGCCGGGAATCCAGCAGGCCCGCGACCTGCGAGTCATGGGGCACACACAGGCACAGCACATCACTGTAGCCCAGCAGCTCATCGACCGAGGCGTGATAGGTCGCACCGCCTTCCTCTGCGGGTGCGAGGCGGCGACGGTTGTGGTAATGAATCGGCATATCAAAGCCGCTGGCGCGGGCCGCGACCTCCCGCCCAATGCGGCCCATCCCCAGGATGCCAAGACGTCGCCCGACCAGCCCGAGGCCCAGCAATTGCGTGGGGGCAAATCCCGTCCAGTGTCCGGAACGTACCAGCGTATCGGCCTCATGTCCGCGCCGCGCAGCATTCAGAATGAGCATGAGCGCAATCTCAGCGCACGCTGCACTCAATACATTCGGTGAGTACAGCACTGCTATGCCGCGGGCTCGTGCCGCGTCAAGATCGATGTGCTCGAATCCGACTGAGTGCGTAGCGATCAGTCGTAAGCTGGGAGCCAGGCCGTCCATCACCTGCGCCGTGACTTTTTCAGTCACGCTCACGACCAAATACTCGCAGCCGTGCGCCTGTGAAATGAGCTGCTGCTGAGTCAGAACCGCATCAGACTCATTGCGTGTCACCTCATAGCGACGCTGCATCGCCGCCTCAACTGCCGATGGGAGACGGCGTGCGAGGTACATCCTGATGCGACCAGCGGGCATGACGAGCCGATTTTGTGTTGTTGTGGTTACGATTCACAGTGTGGACAAACTGGCAGATCAGTTCAAGGGCGCTGACGTTCATATTCACGGCCGCTGCAACGGCGCCGGGTAGCTTCAGATGTGAATTTGGCCTATATTGGATTCATGAAGGCCAGCACTGAAATTGTACCCGCAGCGCTCGCAGAAACCATGGTCTTTCCGGCATAAGAGCGCCTAAAATTGGACAGAGTCGGCATAGTGGGCCAGCCCCTGATGGGTCGCTGGGTCGAGCCGGTCGATGGCATCGACGGCTGTTTCGTCGGTCGCGCCTGGGTACCGGCTAAATCCGGTTCGCTCGCGGGTCCGAGCGTAATTGTGCTTCGGTCCGACGGCGTCTATGACATCAGCCGCGCTGTCGCGACGATGTCGGAGCTGCTCGATCTGAGCGACCCGGCGAGCTTCGCGCGCAGCGCCCGTGGTGAATATCTGGGCACGCTCACGGCGCTGTTGGCCAACAGTGATCCGCTCGAGCATCGCGACACTCTTCCCTGGCTGCTCGCGCCCGTGGATCTTCAGGCCATCAAGGCAGCGGGGGTCACCTTTGCAACCAGCCTGCTCGAGCGTGTGGTCGAAGAGCAGGCGCGCGGGGATCCATCTGCGGCGGATTCAATCCGTCAGGCGCTGAGCGCGGATATTGGCGCCGATCTGTCCCGCATCAAGCCTGGCTCAGCAGATTCTGAGCGCCTGCGCACTGCGCTCAAGGCGCGCGGGCTTTGGTCGCAATATCTGGAGGTCGGAATTGGGCCTGATGCGGAGATCTTTACCAAGGCACAGCCTTTATCGGCAGTGGGCTATGGCGCCGATATTGGGCTGCATCCGAATTCTGTCTGGAACAATTCCGAACCGGAAGTCGTGGTACTGGTGTCGAGCCGCGGCAGTGTCGTCGGTGCGACGCTCGGTAACGACACGAATCTGCGCGATTTTGAGGGACGAAGCGCCTTGCTGCTCGGCAAGGCCAAGGACAACAACGCGTCGGCCGCGATCGGGCCGCTGGTGCGGCTGTTCGACGCGAGCTTCAATCTGCACGATGTGGAGAGGGCAGTGGTGTCTCTGATTGTGGAGGGCGAGGATGGCTTTGTCATGAAGGGCGAAAGCTCCATGAGCCAGATCAGTCGCACTGTTACGCAATTGGTCGAGGCGGCCATGGGCGCCAATCACCAGTATCCGGATGGCATGGCGTTGTACCTGGGCACGATGTTCGCACCAACGCAGGATCGGGAGCGCCCCGGCGCCGGTTTCACACACAAGCTTGGCGATATCGTCACCGTAAGCTCTGAGAAGCTCGGCTGCCTGGTCAACCGGGTCAATCGCAGTGATCTGGCACCGCGCTGGGTCTTTGGTACGCGCGCACTGATGCAGAACCTGGTCGCACGCGGCCTGCTGAGCGGTGCGGTTCGACTCAATGAGGTGCGCGCGTGAGCAGCGCGCATGCCAATCTGATCAACGGGGAATGGACCACCGGCACACCGGCGCCCAACGTGAATCCTTCCGATCTATCCGACGTCATCGGTGAATATCATCATGCCTCGCTCGAGCAGGCACGCCAGGCAATCGAAGCGGCGCGGCGCGCATTTCCCGCGTGGTCGCAAAGTGGCATACAGATGCGTGCCGACATGCTCGATCGAATTGGCAGCGAGATACTCACGCGCCGCGCTGAGCTCGGCGATCTGCTGGCGCGCGAGGAAGGCAAGACGCTGCCCGAAGCTACGGGCGAGGTGACTCGCGCCGGCAATATTTTCAAGTACTTTGCGGGCGAGGCGCTGCGAATTCCGGGTGACAAGCTGGCATCGGTGCGCCCAGGATTCGAGGTGGAGGTCACGCGAGAGCCCGTCGGCGTGGTAACCCTGATTACACCGTGGAATTTTCCGATTGCCATACCCGCCTGGAAGACGGCGCCGGCTCTTGCCTTCGGCAATTGCGTGGTGCTGAAGCCGGCGGACCTTGTGCCCGGTTGCGCGTGGGCACTGGCGGACATCATCCAGCGCGCGGGCTGTCCTGCCGGCGTGTTTAACCTCGTCATGGGGTCGGGCTCCGCGCTCAGTCCGGTTCTGACCGGGCAGGGTGTCGATGCCATCAGCTTTACCGGCTCGCTGCGTGTCGGCCGGCAGCTGCTCACCGAAGCCGCCAAGGATCAGACCAAACTGCAACTGGAAATGGGCGGCAAGAACCCGCTGGTCGTACTGGATGACGCTGACCTGGAGATCGCGGTTCGCGTCGCACTGGATGGCAGCTTCATGAGCACTGGCCAGCGATGCACGGCTTCATCACGTTTGATCGTGCAGAAGGGCATACACGATCGATTCGTAAACGCGCTGGCTGAAGCCCTGAAAAAGCAGGTCGTTGACGACGCCCGTAGTCCCGGCACCACGATCGGGCCGGTCGTCGATCAGCGTCAACTCGATCAGGATCTGCGCTATATCGATGAGGCGCGTTCGCAGGGCGGAAAATTACGACAGGGCGGAGAGCGACTGCAGCGCCCAAAAAACGGATTTTATCTCTCGCCGGCGCTGTTCACCGAGACCAGGGCCGACATGACCTTAAATCGCGATGAGGTATTCGGGCCAGTGGCTGGCGTCATCGCCGTGGACACCTACGAAGAGGCCCTGGCTTGCGCCAATGACACGCCATTTGGAATTTGCGCCGGTGTATGCACCAGCTCCCTTAAGCTGGCGAGCCACTTCAAGCGCAACTCGCAGGCCGGCATGGTCATGATCAATCTGCCCACGGCCGGGGTGGACTATCACGTGCCGTTCGGAGGTCGCAAGGCATCCAGTTACGGGCCGCGCGAGCAGGGCCGCTACGCCGTCGAGTTCTACACCACCGTCAAGACGACGTACATCAATCCCGGTTGACTTATCCGGCCTCCGTTAACTTATGCAGGCGCGGTGGCTTCAGCTCGACTCTGGTTGGCGGTCGCGATAATTGCGATCGGAGCAACAGCTCGTGCGCGCGCCGATTGACGTTGACTCGGGCGCTCAGCACGTCGTCGCGGGCCACGGGGTGAGACAGAAGATAGCCTTGCAAATACATCCCCGGGGAGCTCAACAGCAGCGCGAACTGTTCGGGCCGTTCGACGCCTTCGGCCGTTATCTCGAGTCCCAGGCCGTGGCACATGTCAACGATCGCGCGCGCGATCGCGGCCGAGCGTGCGTTGGTATCGATGCCGGCGATCAGGCTGCGATCAAGCTTCACCCGCGTGAGCGGTAGCTGTTCCAGAGAGGCGAGCGAGGAATAGCCGCTGCCAAAATCATCCAGCGCGATCGCTACACCGTGGCTGCGCAGAGATTGCAGGGCCGCAATGGTCGCCGGTCCAGTTTGCAAGACCGATTCTGTCAGCTCGATCTCAATGCAACGGGCTGGCAGTCTATATTCTCGCAACAACTCGGTCAGACGATCCACGAGATGATTATCGAACAGCAGGCGCGGGGAGACATTTATGGCGACGCGAGCCTCGGGCCACGCGCCGTGATACCAATGCGAGGCCGCCGCAATCGCTGATCGCAGAACCCAGTCGCTGATCTCCATGATCAGGCCGGATTCCTCGGCAACGGCCAAAAACTGATCGGGCGTGGCTAGCGTCCCGTCCGGCATGCGCCAGCGCAGCAATGCCTCGACCAGCGCCGTCTCGAGCGTGTCAACATTCACTTCCGGCTGGAACATGAGCTCAAATTCATCACGCTCAATGGCGCGGCGCAGACCCTGTTCGGTAGTGAATTTGGCTGCGGCTGCCTCGAGCAGCTCAGGGGTGAATACCGACAACTGCCCTCGGCCCAAGGCCTTGGCCCGAAACAGCGCCGCATCAGCGGCTTTAAGCAGGGCCTCGGGGTCCCGATCATGCTCGGGATATATGCTGGCTCCGACGCTGACACTGACGATGAAGTCGCGGCCGTCTACCGATAATGGCCGCTGGAAGGCCTGCACCACAGCACGGCCGGCCGCGCTGATATCCTCTATCGAGGCCGCCCGCTCCAGTACGACTGTAAACTCATCGCCTCCCAGGCGGGCTGCGAAACCGAAGGCGCGCGTGGCTTGAAGCAGCCGCTGAGCGAGGCTCACCAGTACGCGATCGCCGAACGCATGCCCCATGCTGTCATTGAGATACTTGAAGTTATCGACATCCAGGAACAGAACACCGATGTGATAGCTATCGTTGCCGGCGCGCCCGATGGCTGCGTTGAGTAGTGCGAAGAATTCCCGCCGGTTCGGCAAGCCGGTCAAGGGGTCGTGCTCGGCCAGATCCTGTAATTGTTCGGTGCGCTCCGCTACTTTGGCTTCAAGGCTTTCCTGATAATTCTGCGCCGCAGCCTTGGCTATGGTGAGCTCATCGGCCATGGCGTTGAACGCCACCGCCAGCGTATCGAGTTCCCGAATTCCACCGCGCGGGACACGCACCGCGGTCTCGCCGTGCGCCAGCCGCGTAGTGGCATCGCGCAGGCGTCGCACCGGACGCACGATGCTCAGCACGGTTCCCAGCGTGATCGATACCAATAGCACCAGCACACCCACGCTAAGCCAGGCTATCAGCGTGCGCTTGTGATAATCCTGCGGAGCGCGGGTCGTGACTGAATGCGTCTCTATCACTGCCGGAGTCGCGGCAGCAGCGGTTACGAAGATGGTCGGCAACTGGACCGACACGAGGCGCCCCACCTTATCAAGACTGACGATCTTCATCTTTAATGGGGGTGGAGGGGGTGTGTCGATCTTGTTCGGGACAAGCGCCGCAAGGCTAGTCGTCTCTTGCGAAACGTTGCTCCAGTGCTGACGAGTTGGTGCGTTTAGCTCCATTATGGATTGGCGCACAGTCATCAGCCGTGCGAAATCCTCACGCATGGCCGTGTACCATGCATCGCCTTCCGAGCGTTTAAGGCTTTTTTCATTGGCCTCCAGGCTCTTGGCGACTACCTGCTCCGTGTTGAGCAGAGGCTCTATCGCCGGGCTATCCGCGCTGTCCGCCGTGCCCAGGGCCGCTGCACTTCGCCGCAGTTCATCCAGGTCGGCGCTCAGTTGCAGTAGGGATTGTCTGGCGACGACGCGTCCGAATACCTTCCAGGCGCCCTTCAGCGAATCGTTGACGCGCGCGTACAACTGCTCGAACAGCGTCGAATATTGGTTCAGCAGCTCGTGACGCTGATCTGCCATGCTCACCAAGGCCTCGCCGTGCTGCCTGTAGGTCTTAATGCTGGCAGCCAGCTTTGGCAACGACTTGCCGGAAACTGCGGTCACCTGAGCGATGAAGGCGTCGGATTCTTGGTCCAGATCGGCGCTCGCTTGCTGATAGGCCGCTTCGCTCTGTTCCGTATCGGCACTGCTGCGCTGCTGCACGGCGCGTTCGTAGCGATCAAGCGCCAGCAGCAAATTCTCGCGAGGAAGTACATGCCGCTCGGGCGCCACTGCGGGCGCCTCGGAAACGACGGGGGGGTCGGGCGCTCGCGCCACCGGCTTTGGCGGTACGGCTGGAGCCGGCGGTAACCGGGTAACCTCTGTGGTCTTTTCGATCAGGACGCCGCGCTCGAAGATGAAGTTGCCCGCGAGTACCAACGCCCCAACGCAGATGAATGCGGCCACCTGACGGAACGCGATGCCAAAGCGGAAATGTTCGCTCAATGCTCTTCGGCGATCATCGATCGCTTGAAGTGCGCCAGACAGTATGCGCACTGTCCAGCGCAGGCACTCGCGCATGGCATTCATAGGCCTAAGAAGCATTTCGTCAAATAAACTCGAGTGTGCGTTCGTTCCTGCCATGCATCGAGTCTCTTGTGCGTAATCTGTGCGTCACATCGCATGCAAGCTTCATATTCTGGCGACTGGTCGAGATCACATCGTTGCAGGTGGATTTGCCATAACTTCGGACCCAACTGACAGCGCGACACAAGCAATCTGCGGTTCAGCGCGGGCCAAATGCCGCGGCGTCAGCACCCGGATGGGCCAGCCCTGTGTTTGCGTTCTCGTGCGATCTCGTTTGAGCGCATGCACGAGCGCTCGTCAATTTGCGTTAGGTGGAGATCAGGCAGTGATGTGCGTCGCGCAGCAGCGCTTCGTTGTCCTCTCGCGCGGCATCGAGGACCGTGTACTGTGTGCGCTATCGAACAGTGCGCGGGGTTGGATCAAGTTAGTGTTTCGCATTGGCTGCGCCCAGAGAGTGACCAGGAGCCTGCGCAGAGGCGAGAGGTGCGCTCGTAGCCATTATGCGGGGCGCACGCAGGACTGGTCATCGAGCCCGACACTCTCTACAGACATCACCGACGTTGCGCTTGCCCGCCTAGTGGGTAGGGCAGTTATGGCTACGACGAATTCACCGCCTGCAACCAGCGCTTCGCCCCTCGAGTCGGCGAGCGCGGTCCGGGACGTAAGAGAAAATGGCCTGTCGAGCGAGGAAGCGCTCCGGCGGTGGCAGAAAGATGGGCCAAACGCAATGCCCGATACGGCGCTGCATCCGCTGCGCCGCGCGCTGCACAAATTCTGGGCACCCGTACCATGGATGCTCGAGGCAGCGATCGCGCTCGAATTGGCGCTCGGCAAGTACCTTGAGGCCGCCATCATCGCCGCCCTGCTGGCGTTCAATGCCGGACTGGGTTTATTCCAGGAGAGCCGCGCCCAGGCAACTCTTGCCGCATTGAAGTCGCGACTCGCACTCAATGCCTACGTGCGGCGCGATGGCGCCTGGAAGACGATCCCCGCCACCGAATTGGTAGCCGGTGACCTGGTGAAACTATCGCTCGGTGGCGTAGTCGCGGCTGATGTGACACTCACTGGAGGCGAAGTTCTGGTCGATCAATCCATGCTCACTGGTGAGTCCGTTCCCATCGAAGCTGGTCCAGGCGTGCAGACTTTCGCCGGCGCGCTGGTTCGCCGGGGAGAGGCCGTGGCAGAGGTCACTGCAACGGGAGTGCGCACAAAATTCGGCCGCACCGCGGAACTCGTGCGCACCGCTCACGTGGCGAGCTCTCAGCAGAAGGCGGTGCTGCGCGTGGTGCGTAATCTCGCCGTGTTCAATGGCGTCGTCATCATCATGCTCGTGGGCTACGCCTACTTTCTCAAGATGCCATTGACTGAGATCGTGCCGTTGGTTTTAACGGCGATACTGGCCTCGATTCCTGTGGCACTACCGGCCACCTTCACCCTTGCATCGGCGCTGGGAGCGCGGGCGCTGGCAAAGCTTGGCGTCTTGCCTACTCGCCTGTCGGCGGTGGATGAAGCCGGAACGACGGATGTCTTGTGTGCTGATAAGACTGGGACACTGACCCAGAACGCGCTGACAGTGACGAGCGTTCATGCCATGGCTGGCTTTGATGAGGCGCATGTTCTGGCGCTGGCAGCGCTAGCGAGCTCCGATGGTGGGCAGGATCCGGTCGATGGTGCGATTCGCGCCGCCGCTGTGGGCAAGACAATCTCCGATGCGCCCAAGCTCGTGTCATTCGTCCCATTTGATCCGGTCAACAAGATGTCCGAGGCGAGCGCAATGGACTCGAACGGGGCTACGCTGCGGATCGTGAAGGGCGCGTTTGCCTCCGTCATTGGCCTGGTAAGCACGTCACCGACGGCGGCGCAATGCGCGAAAGAGCTCGAGGGCCAGGGTTCGCGCGTCCTGGCGGTCGCGGCGGGAACCCCGACGATGACCCTGGTCGGGCTCATCGCTTTGAGCGATCCTCCGCGCGAAGACTCTGCCGCACTGGTCAGCGAATTGAAGGGGCTCGGCGTGCGCACCGTAATGGTGACGGGCGATGCACCAGCGACCGCTGTCATCGTGGCCCGCGCGGTGGGACTGCATGATGCGCTGTGTCCACTTGGGCCAATCCCTGACAGTGTCCACCCTGAACAATACGCCATCTTCGCCGGCGTGCTGCCGGAGGATAAGTACAAGCTCGTCAAGGCGTTCCAGAAGGGTGGCCACAGCGTGGCAATGTGTGGCGATGGCGCAAACGATGCGCCAGCGCTTCGCCAAGCGCAGTTCGGTATCGCGGTCTCCACCGCAACCGATGTCGCCAAATCGGCCGCCGGCATGGTGCTGACTGAAGCGGGGCTCGCCGGAATCGTCGCTGCGGTAAAGGAAGGGCGCATAACTTTCCAGCGCATCCAGACCTACGCGTTGAATTCCATTATTAAGAAGATCGTGACCGTGCTGTTCCTTGTCGCCGGCCTGATCATCACGGGACAGGCGATTCTGACTCCTCTGCTGATGGTGATTTTTATGGTCGCGGGCGATTTTCTCGCCATGTCATTGACGACGGACAATGTGCGGCCCTCCGCGACGCCCAATACGTGGAATATCGGCAGTTTGACGATGGCCGGCGTGAGCATCGGTGTCTGTCTGCTGGCTTTTTGCACCGGCGTGCTGGTCGTCGGTAAATTTGGGATGAATTTGGGAATCGAAGCGCTGCGAACCCTGGCGTTCGTCACGCTGGTGTTCGGCAGCCAAGCGACCATCTACGCCATTCGCGAACGCCGGCATTTATGGGGTCCGCGCCCGAGCGCCTGGCTGGGGATCTCGTCCAGCATCGATATCGCGATTGCCTCAACTTTGGCGATTGTCGGAATCGCCATGAAGCCTCTGCCTGCTTTGCTTGTAGCTGCCACGCTCGCTGCTGCCGCGATTTTCGCGTTCATCCTGGATTTAGTGAAGCTTCCCGTATTTGCGCATCTGTGCGCCGATGGACCCACATTTGCCGGCTCGAAGCTCGAGGCCATCGCCAGATCGGTCCCACTGGAACGAGCCGAAGCCGTGCGCGAGACAAAAGCCGCGATGCCGCCTGATTTGGCGACGCGCATTGCGAAGCGGGCTTATGAACTCTACGAGCAGGGCGGCCATAAAGACGGCGCGGCAGTTCAAAACTGGCAGATGGCGGAAAGCCAGATCCTGGCAAGCACAGGCAAACCTGCACCTCCGCAAGAGAGCAAAACTGAGTGCAAACCTGCGGTGACGGACCAATCGTAGTCCAGGGCGCCGTGGCTCGGCGCATGCGGCCAGGCGGCTTTCGATGCCTCACTTTAACCAGTTGAATTGCGGCTTAGCCGGGAATGAACATCCAAGCCGCTGCGAGACCCATGATCGCGGTCGCGATCCAGCCGAGGACGATGATCGGTCGGCTGGCGATATAAGGGCCCATTACGGATTTCTTCGAGGCCAAGAGAATGATCGCCACCATGAGCGGCACGGCCACGATGCCGTTGATGACGGCGCTCCAAAATAAGGCTTTCATCGGGCTTATCGGTGAATACTGGATCACGAGCGCGGCGAGCACACTGACGGCAATGACGCCGTAGAATCCGCGCGCATCGGTCGCCTTTCGCTCCAGGCCCCATTTCCAACCCACGGCCTCGGATAGAGCATAGGCACCGGAACCGGCCAGTACGGGAACGCCGATGAAGCCGACGGCAAGAATGCCCAACGCGAACAGCAAGAAGGCAAAGTGGCCGGCGAGGGGGCGCAGTGCGCTTGCCGCCTGCGCCGCAGTAGTGATGTCGGTGATACCCGCCCGATTCAGTGTGACGGCGGTCGCGAGAATGATGAAGAACGCGGTCAGGTCGGAGTAAAACATCCCGCTCCAGGTATCCCAGCCGATCCGGCGCAGTTCCGTCTTTGCCATGCGCTGATCGTCGATAAGGGGCGCGACGTCGACCCCCTTGTGCATGTCCTCAACTTCTTCGGACGCCTGCCAGAAGAATAGATAGGGACTTATGGTGGTGCCAAAAACGCCGACTATCACCGTGGCCGCCGCGGAATTGCATTTGAACTGAGGCCAGACCGTGCGCAGCGCCACTTGACCCCAGGGGACGTGAACGGTGAAAAGGACTGCCGCGTAGGCCAGCAGGGACAGCGTCAGCCACTTCAAGAAGAAGACATAGCGGTGATAAGGGATGAAAACCTGCAGCAGCAGAGTGGCGATCACAAAGCACACTGTCATCAGATGCCGATTAATGCCGCTGACAAGCTCGGCGACTTCCCCCATGGCGGCAAGGTCGGCGGCGATATTCAGGACGTTCGCGATGAGCAGCAGCGCCACGACACCTTGCAACACCCATGCCGGAAATGCGACTTTTATGTTGGCAGCAAGACCCTTGCCGGTGACCCGACCAATGCGCGCGCAGATAGACTGGATCGCCGACATCAATGGAAAGGCCAGTGGCATCGTCCACAGCATGTTTAGGCCAAACTGCGCGCCGGCTTGTGAGTAGGTGGCGATTCCGCTTGGATCGTCGTCAGCGGCTCCCGTAATCAGACCGGGACCGACCTGTGCGAGCGGATGCTCTTTGAGGCGAGTCCAAAGGATCCGGAGCCTGGGCGCCCAACGCGAGTGATTGGCTCCGCGATCGATGCGGTTCACTTGCTTTCATTCCCTGCGGGGTAACGCATCGCCTCACTCGTTGGCATGGAGTGAGCCTAGCGTAGTGAGTGGACGACTTCGCGATTGAGGCCCTGTAGTCGCAGCCCTACGGGGGATGTTCGCCTCTATAGGTTACTTCGCATAATGTATATTATGTCAAATGTTATGCCGGATCTCGTGTCATTCCACCGCTGATACTTCGCGCCCTGGCTCGACGTAGGTCTAGGTTGCCACAGCGGGTGGCCCGTCGCCGAATCGGACGCGCCGCGCATATCGCAAAAAGCTGGCGTCGCTGGTAATCACGCGTGACCCTAATCATCCCAAGGGAGCTTCGATATCCCTCGAGCGATGCGGTGATTGCGCGCTCAGCAGAGTCTTCTGGCGCGCGGCCAAAGGCGCCCTTAGCGAGGCGGACTAGCGCCTGTCGCGCCAGTATTACCCGTGTTGCCAGTATTGCCCGTGTTGCCAGTAGCGCCGGTAGCGCCGGTAGCGCCTGTATCGCCAGTTGCGCCGGTGTTACCGGTGTTACCCGTATTGCCCGTTGCCCCTGTATCGCCAGTTGCGCCGGTGTTGCCAGCATTACCGGTATTACCTGTGCTGCCGGTGGCCCCGGTGCCACCTGCTGGACCCGCAGGTCCGGCGGGGCCGGCGCCGGTGCAGGCGCTCAAGGCGAGCATCGTCAGCGAGGCGACAATAAGGCTTGTGTGTTTCATGATGATTCCTTCCTTCTGTACGCTGGAGGACTGTCCGTTGTGGATTGCGAGCAATCCTCCGGGTTCGAACGCCAGACTCTACGCGTCGGCGGCTCCCTCAGTCAGTGCGATACCGCACCAATGGCTGCCGAGACCCGATGTTTTGGTCGACATCAGAGCACGACCCTGACACTTTCCTATGTGCGATAGTCAAAGCGCCCACGCGTCAGGCCGCGCCTCGTCGCATGCTTCCCGTCGATTCGGACAGGTGATCGAGCGCGTGCTGGACGCGCTCGAATTCGATCCGCAGCGG
Organism: Steroidobacteraceae bacterium; assembly: GCA_049515055.1. Lineage (GTDB taxonomy): Bacteria > Pseudomonadota > Gammaproteobacteria > Steroidobacterales > Steroidobacteraceae > FEN-1191. Next base: position 14,818 of record JBEKUL010000057.1, read on the forward strand.
CACCCCAGCCTGCTCCATCTCGGAGCGCGGTTCGGCGCAGGCGCGCGCCTCCAGATCCGCCGACATTGCTGCAAGCCTTGTCGCACCGACCGTTGACGCGCTCGAGCGCAGCGCGTGCGCGCAGCGCTTGATCGTCAACCAGTCGCCTTCGGCTGCGGCCCGCGAAATGTCGCCCAGTAACTGCTCCGTGGAGGATGTGAAATCCATCATCAGCAAGCCCATCTCGTTCCCCATCGTTTTTTCAACCTGGCGGTAATAGGCTGCGTCGACTGCCCCATCAATCGCGGGGTCGAAGCGCAAACGCTGGGATCCCGATGCGACGGATGCACTCGGCATGAGCCAACGCGCGAGCGCGTCGATAATCTGAGATCGTTGGAACGGCTTGGGCACGAAATCATCCATCCCGGCCTCCCGGCACGCGTCGACGGCCTCCTTCAGCACATTTGCCGTCATGGCAATGATCGGCATCCGTCCACGAAGTTCGCCGCAGGCCTCCGCCGCGCGAATGCGCTTTGTCGCCTCGATACCATCCATCACCGGCATGTTCATATCCATCAGTATCAGGTCGAAACGCTCATGCATCAGCATATCGAGGGCGACGCTGCCATTTTCGGCGTCGACCACTTCAAGACCCAACCCCTTCAGCGTCGCGGACATTACCTTGCGGTTGACGATGTTGTCTTCCACCAGGAGCAGCCGACCGGTAAAGCGTCGTTCCAGTAGGACACGAGTACTCTTGCCCGCACGCCCTGCGCCCGGTTCCGCCAGTGCACAGCGCATTGTGAACGTAAACGTCGAACCGGCACCGGGCTCGGATTTGACTTCAAAGGTTCCGCCCATCAATTCAACCAGCCGCAGGCAAATCGTAAGGCCCAAGCCGGTGCCGCCGAAGCGTCGACTCGTGGAGGCTTCGGCCTGAGAATACGGCCTGAAAAGCTTCTCCTGCTGCGCTGGCGTCATGCCGATACCAGAGTCGCTAACCGCAAAGGCAAGCACCACACCATCCTCCAGTTTCTCGACAACCCGCAGTTCGATGCGCACCCGGCCAGCCACGGTGAACTTCAGCGAGTTACTCAAGAGGTTGGATAGCACCTGGCGCAGGCGGCCCGGGTCGCCGATAAGATCACGCGGCACATCTGGTGCTACATCTGTTTCCAGCACCAGGCTCTTCGCCGACGCCCGAACCGCGAACAGCTCGATCACATCCTCCAATGTCTGCGCCGGATCGTAGGCAATCAATTCAAGGTCGAGTTTGCCCGCATCGATCTTGGAAAGATCCAGGATATCGTTTGAAATCGCCAGCAATGCCTGCCCGGACTTGAGGATGGTTTCGGCGTAGTCACGCTGTTCCGGATTCAACGGCGTATCGAGCAGCAATTCAGTAAGGCCAAGCACACCGTTCATCGGGGTGCGCACTTCGTGGCTCATGTTGGCCAGAAAGTCGCTCTTGGCGCGGGCACTGGATTCGGCGATCACGCGCAGTTGACGTTCAGCATCCTGCTGACTGGCGGCGGCAGCGGCCCGCTCCTGGATCAGTGTGTAGAAGCTGCGCGCCAGGTCGCCAACTTCATCGTTGCGGTGGGCGAGCTTCAGTGCCTGCTCGAGATGATTGTGCCGCAGCTCTTCAATTTCATCGCGCAGTACCGACAGCGGGTTGAGCATCAGCCACGCGAACAGCCATGCGAGCGGCATCACGATCAGGCAGACCGTCAGGGTAATCAGCCACAGCCGTTGCTCCGCGGAGTCGATGGGCGCGTAAACCTCCTTGAGAGGAACCACCGCCATGAGTAACCAGTCGACTGTTCTCAGCGATCTGTAACTGTACAGGCTGAGCTCACCGTTGTTGTTCAAACCCTCCGCGCTGCCTTCGAAGCCCCGCAGCGCGCGATTCGTCGATGCGGCGAGAGCGGTTGTAGGAGGCTGGAGAATCATGCTCTTGTCCGGGTACACCAGGTAGCGCGGGGATGCCCCTTTGGTCATCAACTGGAATAGCCCGGACTTTCCTACCTTGGCTTCGGACAACGTGCCCAGCAGATTCTTGTTCTGCAGCGTGAGAACTCCGATCAGAACGCCGACTATGTGGCGTTCCTCGTCCAGAATGGGTACCAGAATCTGCAGCGCGGGCGCGCCGAGCGTCGCGTTCATCGATGGCTCACTGATCACCGGCTGGAGCGTGACACGCACCTTCTCAAAATCAGCGCGGTCATCGGTGCTGCGCGTGAACTGACCGGTCGCCTCCGGAAAGTCGGTGATGAGATCGCCATTTGGGTTCAAGACCAACAGGTCGTCGAAGGACGCAAGCAGTGCAGGTCGAGCGGTAAAGTAGCTGCGCGTGGCTTCGCGAGACTGCAGCTGGGGCACCGGAAACCCCTTCGCCAGCCGCACCAGCACGTCTCGAGTCGTCTCGAAGCGGTCGTCCAGGTCCTGGGCTACGCGCGAGACGGCTGCGAACTGCTGGTCCGACAGCATTCGCGTCATGTCCTGCCTCATGAAATGCATCTGCACCGCACTGACAATAACCAGGATGACGACGGTCAGCGCAACCATGCCAAGGACAGCCTTGGATTTGAGACTGATGGATTGCGGCATGGCGGGGGTCATGTCAGCCCGGCCGATCGACGCGCCCACTGCGCTTCGGCACTAAAGGTTTGATGGGGCGGCGCGATTGCACCTGCGTCTCTCAGTCTGGAGTCCATACCGTCACGCGGTTTCGGCCGTCCTTCTTGCTCTGATACATAGCCTTGTCTGCGCGCTGGAGCATTTGCGCGGCAGAGAAGGCCGCAGTGCCACCGGCCGGCAGGCTCACGACACCCAGGCTTACGGTGACGGTCAGAGCACCGGCTGACGTTGCCATCGGGATGCCGGTGCAGGAGGCACGCACTTTTTCGGCTACGGCTTGTGCGCCCGTCAGATCGACTTGCGGCAACACGATGGTAAACTCCTCTCCACCGTAGCGCGCGAGCCAGTCACTGGATTGCCGAATGGCGGCTCGGGCGCGTTCGCAGAAGCATTTCAGCGCCTGATCACCGACGCTGTGATCATATTCGTCATTGATGCGCTTGAAGTCGTCCAGATCGGCCATGAGCAGCGCCAACGGAAAATCATATCGGCGCGCCCGCTCGATCTCCCGCGGAAGCTGCTCGTCAAGATAGTCGCGGGTGTAGATTTTCAGGAACGAATCAGTTGCCTTGGCAGCGCGCAGTTCGCGCTCGAGCTGGAGAATGCGGCGCCCGGCAGTCAGGTGCGCTTGCAACTCGCGTGAGTCTGCGGGTTTTCTGACATACGCGTCAGCCCCGGATCCGATTCCAGCGACGAAATCGGTCACGGATTCGTGACTGGTGACCATGATGATAAACATGTAGCGATCGAGGTTCGCCGTTCGCACGGCGGCGCACAGCGTAGGGCCATCCATTCCCGGCATTTCCCAGTCCGTGATCAGGACGTCAAAAATCGCTGCGAGAATCTTGGCCAGCGCCTCGTCGCCATTCGTGGCCATATCCACCACGTGCCCCATGTTTGACAACGTTCGCGCCAGCATCCTTCGTTGCACCGGATTGTCTTCCACGATGAGAATCCGCAGCGGCGCGGGTTCGGTGCTCATATCGGCCGACAGATACTGCGGGAGTTTCACGCTGACCCTTGTCCAAGATACTGTGCGAAATCGGCGAAATGCCCTCGCCGCTGTCAGCATATATCTTGTCGCCATGCAGAAACGTGTCGGGCACGACGATTCCGAGGGTGTCGCTGATCGCCGTAAAGGATGCAACTCGCGATGCGTAAACACGTTGGCGCCACGTACACCGTGGTCGCTTGGCCCGATGGGCTTGCCATTGAGCACGAAGGGGCTCTCCTCGGCCTCCCTAACTTGGTCGCGGCGCACAAGAGGCAGCTCCGGGTGTTGCAACCCCAGAGCATCAGTCAAATCTGCAGTTGACCGTGAGACCCCACATCCGCGGCAGACCCACGGTGCCCGTATCCAGCCCCAAGGCCGGGATGGCATAGCCCGTGAGACGGTAGAACTTGTTCAGCAGGTTGCTGCCATAAAGCTGCACGTCCCACTTGTTGCCGGGCGGGTGATAGATCGCGCGCGCGCCGAGCAGACCATAGGACGGAATGTAGACGCCGCTGCTGTCTGAGCCAGTCACCACCCAGCTGGTCCAGCCCTCGTCCGCGCGCAGCGTCAGACCAGCGCCGTTGGGCAGCGGCGTGTCAAACTGCGCTCCTGCGTTGGCCGAGAACCTGGGTGCGTACGCAAACGGTGCCCCCGGAAGGATCCCGCTGGTCGCGGGATATTCCGAGTAGCCCGTACTGAGATAGCCAGCAGCGTAGTTGAAGCTGAAGGATCTCGAGGCCAGCCATTGACCCTCGAGTTCCCCACCCTTCACCGTTCCATGCCCGGCATTGATGGTCACATTGAAGAAGCCTTCGTTCTCGATCGCCTGCACGTTGGTGTACTGGCTGTAGAACAGGGACGTGTTGACGCGCAGCGTCCGGTTGAACCAATCCGAACGCAGACCCACCTCGTAGTTATTGAGTTTCTCCGGTCCGTACGATTGCACGCCGGTGGGCGCCTGGCTGCCGCCGCCCGCGCTGAAGCCCTC
>JBEKUL010000058.1:0-19052 GCA_049515055.1 Steroidobacteraceae bacterium
GTCGCGATAGGCACCATGAACTATTAGCCCTCGCAGCCCACGTTCCGTGATGGCCCGCTGCAGCATTTGAAAGCCACCAAGACACCATTCCGTGAATCCCTGCGCGTCAACTACCAGAACGTCACCGGGTTGTGTGAGTGTAAGAGCCTTCTTGACCGCAAGATTGTCACCTGGGGGGCATTTCGCGGTGATCGCGGTGCCCACGACGGGCAGCGCGGGCTCAAAAATCGACCGAATATTGTGGACGGTATACATACGCCCCACGACATCAGAGATGTCCGGCACATAGAATTCAGCAAGGCTCGATATGACGTGGGGTTCGATGGCTGCGGCCGAACGTCCAATGAGGAATGGCACCACTGGAGTCTTCCAGCGTCTGTCGATGGGGGACTCACCTGTCATGGGTCTAAGCCCTTTTGACCTGTGCCTCACCTTTAATCCAGTTGGAGATAGAGCCATGCCTTCATATGAGCCGTGTTGGCTCGGTGATGCAACGTGGCGGGGCGCGCAGCCCGCCTCAATGGATCGCAGTTCATCCAGCTGCCCGCCATTGCGCAGATTTCCTGGAAGTATAGATCTTTCCAGGTTCGAGGTGCGCTGCCAATGGTATCAACGTGGTGCATGAAGTTCGCTATCTGCGTTAGGCATGATCTTGGTACAAAGTCCCCCAATCGATATGCGGCGCCAGCTTGTCGAAGCTTGATGTATCAATGAACCGCTGCGGCAGTTCCGACTTGCAGGCTTGGATGCATCGTTGAATGGCACCTAACACTTCTCGTGTCCCGCAGGGTTGCTCGATGTCGATCGCCGGCGCTAGTTTCCAGGTTTTGTAGTCGAACGTCTTCGTTCGTGTTCGAACAATCCGCTTCCTATCGACAGCGAAGTACTCGCCTCGAATTTGACTACCGAGGAAATGAAGCCTTATGTAGGCGATAATTTCGTTGAACTCCCAACCGCCGTACTTTTCCGTAAGATGGTTGCGAAATGCGGCGTTAATGCGGGGACTCGCCTTGTCGCGTTGCTGCAGATCCGGTGCTTCTGGCGTGCCGGTGCGAAAGATGATGCGTTTAATGTATGCGTCTCGCTCCGCATAATATTGTTCCGCTGAAAGGCGATAGACAGGCAAATCGAAGAAGTACTGCGATGTCACTTTATTCTCGCCAAGCCAAGCATCGATATCGGAAATAGCGCTCTGACGAGGATAACGGATAGACAATTTAAATTAACAACGAGGAAACTGGAATGCCAATCCGATCGCGTAAGTTCGCCCTGACGACGGCAATTTTTGCATGCAGCTTTTCCGCCGCTTGCGTCGCCGACAACTGGGTAGGCGCCTGGGGCTTTGTGCCATTGCCGCCGCCGCCGGGGGAAATGGCGGTGGTGACCACGCCCGCACTCGCGTCGCTCGCTGCACTCACACCTTTGAGCACGCCACCGGTGCTGGCGGCGCCGAATGCCGCCGCGCCAAGCGTCCCACCACTGGAGAATCCCGGCAACCTCGCCATCCTGCCAAACAACGTCGAACTCGCCGACATCACGGTGCGCCAGCTTGTGCGGGTTTCCGCCGGGGGCAAGCAGATTCGCCTGCGCCTGTCCAATGAAGGCAGCGCCGGCGTGTTGCCGGTGGGCGCTGTACACGTCGCCGAGGCTGGAGCCGATGGCCTCATCCTGCCCGGCACCGATCACGCCGTAACGTTCGACGGCAAAGCAGGCGTCACCATTCCAGCCTCAGCGCCACTGCTCAGCGATCCGGTCCCTATGCAGGTGAAGTCGCTGGACCGACTTGTGATCTCCATCCATCTGCCGGGCCCCATGCCTCGCCCGGGGCACGCCCTGTTCCAGTATGTGACTTTGATTCACGGCGACAACACATCCGCGCCGGGCTTGCCTGACGCCAAGCTCGTCCGGGCCACCGCCATAGTCACGGAGGTCGATGTCAACGCGGACGCGCCAACAAATGTGATCGTAGCGCTGGGCGACTCTATAACGGAAGGCGCGCTATCCACCGCCAATGCCTTCCGTAGCTGGCCAGACAGGCTGGCGGAACGCCTGGTGACGGCGCACAAGAACTGGGCGGTGTTCAATGCCGGCATCGGCGGCAACCGTCTGCTGCGCTACGGTGCCGGGCCAAGCGCCTTGGCACGTATGGACCGCGACGTATTTAGCGTGCCGGGGGTCAAGGCGATCATCCTGCTCGAAGGGATCAACGATATCGGTCGCGGCTTTGCTCCCTCGGGCCAGATCGATCCGGTAACGCCGGAGGCGCTGGAAGCCGCCGACAAGCAGCTCATCGCCCGCGCCCATCAAAAGGGGATCAAGGTCTACGGCGGTTTGCTGACGCCTTATCAGGGGGCGGCTTATGCCTCGCCCTCGGGTGAGCAAGTGCGCGAGGCGCTCAACAACTGGATCAGGACCGGCGGCGCGTTCGACGGTGTGGTCGACTTTGCCACGCCTGTCGCGGACCCGGCCAATCTGCCCACCTTCAATCCCAACTACAATGACCGGGACCATCTGCATCCCAATGACAGCGGCTATCAGGTTATGGCCAACGCGATCGACCTTGCCATGGTTACGGGAAAGTAGCGCCCTGGCACGCCGTCAAACATCCTCGCCACTGAGCAAATTGCGATGCCGACTGCCGCTTCCCCTGCCTCAGAAGAACACGACATTGACGATGGCGTTGCCGATCCCGATCAGCGCTGAGCCGGAAATAAGGCCGGCGCAAATCGGTTCGCAGCCCTCCTTCCAGAAGGCGTAACCGCGGGTGCCCGGGCTCGGGTAGCGTCGACCCATCAACCAGAACAGCAGAGCGCCGGCCCACATTGGCAGCGTGTATTCCGGCGGCAGCACAACGCCGAGGCCGATAGCCACGGCCGATAGCGGGATGCGTCCCCGCGCCGCGATGTTGGTGATCTCGATCGCCGCGGCGCAAGCCGCAGCGACAAGCATCGAGATGAGAGCCGAGCGCGGTAAATTGCTAATGCCTCCGGCGATCAATTCTGCCACTCCTTTCCACTGCATCGCCGCCGGCATCGCAAACTGCTCGGAGACAATGGTCGAAGTCGAGCGCACGCCATCGTGGCCGGGCGGCAGGAACAGCAGGAAGAACAGCGGAACGCACACCAGCGCCCCGGAAAAGATCCCGATCACGTGGCCAATTGCTTGCTGTCGCGGCTTTGCGCCAAGCATGTAGCCTGGCTTGATATCCGACAGCAGGTTGGCGGCGTTGGCGGCGATCTCCCCGGTCATTCCAGCGGGGATCAGGTTGCTGGCCGGATTGCTGCGGTCGATCGCCCCCATTGTGAACTGTGTGATCTTCGATAGCGCGCCGGTAGGCGTCCAGGACGTGAGCGCCATAGAGTTAGTACAGATCACTGTCAGCACCAGGATCAGCGGCAGCGATATGTAGGCCAGCAGCCATGGGACAGCGAAAAACCAGTGTGTGACGCTCGCACCTAGCACGCAGAATATGGGCACGCCGACAAACGACACACGCAGCGGCAATTCGATGGACCGCAGCGCATCGGCGGTGACGCCGGTGGCCGCGCGGTTGGTCCGGGTGGTCCCGCGCAGCGACTTGAACGCTGTGGTGAAGATCTCGGGCCGACCCAGCAGACTAACCAGCGAGCCGATCACCATCATCGTAACGCCCCACCACAGCCCCCACTGGTTGAGGATCTCGGCGCGGGAGATCGGGACAACGACGTCGCCTGGCAAGGTACGCTGCACGATATCGCCGTGTTTGATCATGATCGGAGCAAGGATGGCGTAGTTAACAACCCCCCCGAGCAGGCAGCTCGTCGCCACCCGGATACCCATCAGGCCGCCGACGCCCAGCATCGCAGCGTCGAGTGTCAGGCGCAGGCCAAGCTGACGCACATCGGTACCCAAGATTCTCGGTATCCATAGATTGAGTTTGACCGCGGCGGCGTAATAGTAAGTGTCGACTCGGTCATGGAACGTCCAGGGTTCCTTGAGCCCGGCCCATCGATCCATCCGCAACAGCCTGAACTGCAGCAGCTTCATCCAGCCGTCGCTGACCAAGAGTTGATAGAGGCCAGCACCGAGCGCCGTGAGGCCGAGCAACCGCGCTCTGAACATGCCCGCCGCCGCGCCGCCTGTGTACAGCGCATCGAGGACCACGCCGCACGCGCGACCCTCGGGAAACGGCAGTTGTTCCTGATTGATGAAGCGGCGCTTCAGCGGAAACGCCACCAGCACGCCGAGTATCGCAATCGTCACCATCCATATCAGCATCTGCCACCACGGGATGATGCGCCCGGTCACGAGCATATACGCCGAAAGGCTCGCGACCAGCGGCGAGGTCATGTATCCGGCCGCGGTCGCTATAGACTGCGTGCAGTTGTTCTCGAGGATTGTGAAGTCCCGGGCTAGCCCGGCGCCGTGCAGGCTGCGAAAGATCGCAAAAGAGAGAATGACCGATGTCAGACCCACGCCAATGATAACGCCGGTCTTTCCACCGATATACAGCGCCGTGGCCGCCAGCACGCCGCCGAGGAGAAATCCGGTCACGCCGGAACGGAATGTGAGTTGCGGGACATTGCCGCGGTACACATTCTTCAACCACCAGTCATCTTTCTTGGTCCGCGTCCAAGTGCTGATCTGCTGCTCGCTCAATTGTTGGAGTGCCATGCGCCGTTTACTCTCACATCGCAACCGTCACCTCGAAGACTTGCCGGACGTCTGTAATCCCGAGCCGGGCGTCGTGCGCGAATGCACGGGGTAGCTTCGAACCGGACCATCCGTTTCTCAAACGGCAGCTAGCCGGCGGCGATGTTCATACGCCGACTGACTGGTTTTGGCCCGCAAGAGTATTATCACCGCAACGCGCGATGCGAGTGGCAAAGGCGGACACGGCACCGGCAAACTAAACGACGCCAGCGAGTGGACGTTTAAAACTTCAAAATAACGATGTACGCTACCACAGGGGTGCAGCTGGCGCATATGGTCGCCATCAGGGGGTCAACATGGAAATCCCGTCCAGGGACATTCTGCAGCTCGAGGCGGTAAACCGCAGCGCATGTTCGAGGGTTCCAGCCCATCCCATATCGAGGAGAAAGGAAGCGACGAGGCTCGGTCGAGTTCCAATCTTCTTTATTATTGTCCTAAGCGTATGTGGAATTCGAGCGCGGGTCGCGTCTGGGCAGAATGAGCTGCTAGTCCGATTTCAAAGTCCAGGTCGTGGTGAGATCGTGTCCCGATACACTGACGGCGCCCTCACAGTCGAAGGGGAGGCGGATCTCTCGTCTGGTAAATGGTGGACGGGAACATATTCGGTGAAGCTGTCGGATCTGGACCTTGAAAGTGTGAATATAGGCACCCTCACTACGGAACCAGGTGCCGCCGCCACCCTGTCCTGCAAGGCAAACAGCGACTGCGTGTCGAAAAGAGGCAAGTGGACACAGATCAAGTGTGACGCGGATATATGCAACAAGGGCGTTCATGCGGATGGAACAGACCGCAGCATCGATATCTGGTGCGAGTCCGTGCAGAAATGTCAGAGCTTCGTGAAAGCCCTGAAGGAAGTCCAAACGCCAGTGTCACAATAGGGCGTTCCTCTTAGTACGCCGCAAGCCTGCTGCGAAGGATCGGGCGCGCCCTCGAGTCACGCCGCGCTGCTCGGAGCGACATGAGATAGGGCGCGCTTGGCAGTGCGGGCGCGATTCGAGAGCGCGGGAAGTAGCGACCGATCGCGATCCAAAAACTGGCGGCACCATAGTTCGAAGGTTACCGTTCTCCATGTTTCCTGCGGATTGCGATTAACCCAGTGTTCTGCGCGCCGCCGCGACCGACCCAAGTGATCCTGTAGCGACTTTCGGTTCAACCAGCCGCGCTCAAGGGTGGTTCGGTCGAGGAGGAGATCTTGAACCGCGTCCAGGCCCGCGCCCGTCCCGAGCCAACCGGCGTAGTCTCCCGGGAAGCCCAGCTTTTGACGACGCAGGCGAATGGGTTCAGGCAGGATACCGGACGTCGCGCGGCGCAGTAGAAGCTTCGTCCATCCTTCTGCGATTTTCTCGTCATACGCCAGCGAGAAGCAAAACTCCACGACGCGGTGGTCGAGAAACGGTGGCCGCGATTCGAGCGAAAACGCCATACTCAGTGCGTCTTCGCCGTGCAGGATCTCGGGCAATCCGGCTGTTCTGAGCTCGCCCCAAAGCGCGTTGTTGAGGCGGCTGCAATATGGCCTGCCGCCCGGGGGCTCGCGTTCGGACGCACGTGTGGCCGCGGTGCCCAAGCTTACCCCGCGTTTTCCCACGTGCCGGCGAATCTGTCGAGCCAACGCCGCAAAAAGTGGCGGCGGCAGCACGCGGTGAATACCGCTCGATACCTGACCCAACCGATACAGTTCGCCGATGAGCGACCAGCGCGATTGTTTGTGCGCAAGACGCACATTGAGTCGATCCAGGAGATATGGCATGACGAATCGGTCATAGCCTCCCAGCAGTTCGTCGGCGCCCTGGCCATTTAGAACGACGGTGACGAATCGGCTCGCCGCCTGCATCACATACCACTTTGGATAGCGGCCGCGCATGGGGGTAGGCGCATCGTGATGCCAGACGATGGCGGCAATAGTTTCGAGCAAGTTATCGACCGGCGGGGTGACCCAATGATGTCTATAGCGGGCGGGATCATCGGCTACCAACCGGGAATAGCCGCTTTCGTCTAGCGCGCTTGACGGGTACTGCAACGAAATGCAGCACAACGGATGGCGGGTCTCGTTCGCCGCAAGCCGAGCGATGGTGCTTGAATCCAGCCCGCCGCTCAGCAGGACTCCGAACGGTACGTCGCTGCGCAGACGCAGTTTGACCGCATTGCGCAGCAAGTCGAGAAAAGCCTCCGGCGCATCGGGTCGCGAAATCTCGGTTCCAGGCCTAAAAGTCCAATGTTGGTGACTCGTCTCGCGTGTTGTTTCAATGCGAAGGAAGTGACCGGGCAGCACTGACTTAACATTTTCAAAAAACGTCCTCTCACCGGCATCGGGGTCTGGTAAGTTGCCGCCGACAAAATCCTGCAGCTGCTGCCGATCTGGTCGCCGTTCCTCGGGAAATGCGGCCAGCAGCGCCTTCGCCTCGGAGGCGAAGGCCAGGCGCGGACCGCGCAACATGTATACGAGCGGCTTTATTCCGCATCGATCGCGCGAGAGAATCATCTTCCGCTTGATCGGCTCCCAGAACGCCGCGGCCCACATGCCATTGAGCCGCTCAAAGCACTCTTCACCCCAGATTCGATAGGCCCACAATAAAACCTCGGTGTCATTTTCGGCGCGCAATCTGGCGCCTGCCAATCGAAGTTCTGCGGCAAGCTCGACGTAGTTATGAATCTCGCCGTTGTAGACCATGCACACGGATCGGTCGGGCAACCAAATCGGTTGGGCGGCATCCTCGGAAAGATCGATTATTTTGAGGCGGCGGTGGCCAAGTGCCACCCCTCCGGCCACGTGGCGACCAACACCGTCTGGCCCTCGATGAATGAGGCAGTCCAGCATCACGTCGAGCGCTTGAGGCTCAACTGGTTGGCTATCACGATGCCAAATTCCCGCAATTCCACACACGCGGCAATAATATGGCGCGTGGAAGATCAGCGGTTGTGACGCACGTCGATCAAATCACCGATAAGCGCGCAGACCTTCGTCCGACAACAGATGACCAGCGCGTCTAACCTCGGCGTCCGAGAACTTGAGGCCCAGACGTCGTGGCCGATGCTAGACTTTCCCTTGTTGGCGAGGCGCACAATATTCGCGTCGAAGGGGTGGGGATGAAGGCGTATTTCCTGGCGCTGGCGATGAACGCAGCCTTAACCAGTGCGGCACTGGCCGTCGACTATTCCGGCACCTGGGAAGTGGGCGTGCGCGAAGCCGGTGCCAAGAATTTCTACCTGCCCATGACCGACGGGCGGTTGGTGATCGAGACCGGCAACCGTGCCGCTCACTATGACCGGCTGAATTTCACCACCAGCGAACAAGCCGACGGGCTACACCTGGTCTGCATGAACGGCACGCGCTCATGCGGCGCGCTGGTGCTGCACCTGGGGGCCAACAGGCTGACCGGTGCGGGCACGCTGGCGGACGGCGATGGGCTGATGCGTACGGTGACGCTGGATGGCGCGCATCCTGCGCCACGCCGCGCCCCGAGGGTAATCGAGTATGAGCCGACGGAATTCCACAATTTCTATTCACCCGACCTGAAGCCGGTGCTGCATCTGCAGGCCGGCGACACAGTGCGCACGCGCACCCTCGATAGCCGCGGCTATGACCGCGACGGTAACGCGCGCGCACCGCGCGGCAATCCGCTGATCGGCGCCTTCTACATTGATGACGCCATGCCCGGTGCCACCCAAATGAGTCGCTGGCTGCAGGACACCTACGGCCTCACGCCCCATGACGTCGCACCGATCCTGGGCACGGCGATGCAGTATGAAATCGCCGAGGTGGTGGATTCGGAATACAATGTTGTAGCCAAGATCAGCAAGGAAACACTGGCGAAAATTCACCAGTAGCCAGCGCGCCGAGGAATCTGCGATGAAGCCGTCTTTCGTCCTGGGTCTGCTGCTAGTACTCGCGGCGCTACCTCTGACCGCGCAGACCACTCATCCCAAGCCGACGCCGGAGGATCTGCGCGCCAACGATCCCACGGTGCCCGACGCTTATGCGATCAGCGGTCACTTCTCCCATATCGTGGTGATGCGGATGAAATACCAGACCGACCTTTTGCACGGCATGGAGAAGCTGGTGAAGGAACAAGACATCCGCAACGGGGTGATTCTTTCGGGCATCGGCTCGCTGCGCGGCTACAAAGTCCACAGCGTCTCCAGCCGCGACCTGCCGCCTTCCGATACCTTTGTGACGAACCCCGAGGCGCCCGCCAATCTCAACGGCATGAACGGCTATATCGTGGACGGTGCCATCCACGCCCACATCACCATGGCGGTGAACAATGGCCGCGACACGGTGTCGGGCCATCTGGAGCCGGGCTGCGAGGTGTTGACTTTCGCCATCGTCACGGTGGGAGTGCTCGATGTGCCGCTGGGTCGGGTGCAGGAGCAGAATTACCGCTGATCAATCGCCTCCGTGGCCGCTCGGCGGTCGGGCTTTGCGTCGTGCTTAACATACGCTTCGAGACAAGTCGCGTTGATGCCCGTTTTCTGATGCAGTCCCGAACGCGTGCGATTATCCTCAATTGTCCAAGAAGGAAAATCCCATGCCCACCTTGCACATCCGTCCGTTTCTGACATCGAGCGATATCGATCAGATAGCACATGCCGCGCGCGCGGAAGCGCAGCGTAATGAGTGGAACGTCACGATTGCGATCGTCGATGAGGGTGGACATCCGCTCTCGCTGCTGCGCTTGGATGGCTGCCCGCCGGTATCGGCCTACATTGCGATGGAGAAAGCCCGCACCGCAGCCCTCGGCCGTCGCGAGTCCAAGGCGTACGAGGACTCCATCAAGGGCGGACGCACGGCGTTCCTGTCGGTCAGTGCCCTGAGTGGGATGCTCGAGGGCGGGGTGCCGATTGTGATCGACGGACATTGCATCGGTGCTGTCGGAGTCTCGGGCGTCAAATCCCAGGAGGACGCGCAGGTCGCGAAGGCCGGCATTGCTGCGCTGAGCGCTAGTTGATCCGCGGCCGGCCGCTTTAGTTGACGTAACAAAAACCATCGACAGGGTGGCCGCGGACAGCTACCCCGAAACGGGCGTTCGCGTTAGCTACGTATCGCTCAACACATGGTTTCCAAAACGTTCTCTCAACTTCATCTTCTGAATCTTGCCCGTGGCCGTGTGCGGAATCTCGGTGACAAAGACGATGTCATCCGGGAGCCACCATTTAGCAACCTTGTTTGACAGATATTTCAGCAATTGCTGCTTGGTAATCTCACAGCCAGGCTTTCTAACCACGATCATTAGCGGCCGCTCCTGCCATTTCGGGTGAGCTATTGCGATCACCGCTGCCTCCGCCACCGATGGGTGTCCTACCGCGGCATTTTCCAGACCGATCGAGGAAATCCACTCGCCGCCTGACTTGATCAAATCCTTGGCGCGATCGGTGATCTGCATGAAGCCATCGACGTCGATCGTCGCGATGTCTCCCGTGTCGAACCAATCCGCTTCATCCACTATCGACCCGCCTGCAGCCCGATAATAGCTGGCAGCGATCCAATGACCACGCACCAGTAGATGACCGCAGGCCTTGCCGTCATGCGGCAGACTATTACCCGCATCGTCGACAAGTTTGATAGCAACACCATAGGGCACACGACCTTGCTTGGCTTGGAGGTTGATTTGCTGCTCCAGGCTACTTGCCTGATGTTTTCGCAGCGGAGTGGCAATGGTAGCCACTGGTGAGGTTTCCGTCATTCCCCATGCGTGCACGACGCGCACTCCGAAATGGCGTTCAAAAGTTTCCACCACAGCGAGCGGCGCGGCCGCACCGCCGATGAGCACCCGATTCCAACTGAGGTCTTGGCGCGGTTGCAGTCCTTGCGCGGCGACGTAGTGCTGAAGCGCCAACCACACGGTAGGAACGCCCAGTGCAGCCGTCGCTTTTTCATCACGCAGAGCGCGGTACACGCTTACACCGTCAAGGCTGGAACCCGGCAGAATCATGCTCGCGCCTGTCATGGCGCAGGCGTATGGCATACCCCAGGCATTTACGTGGAACATGGGCGCCGCCATATAAAGCGTGTCGCGAGCCGACAGACCAAAACCGTCGCTCGCGCAAACAGTCATCGCATGCAGCAGAGTAGAGCGGTGCGAATAAAGTACGCCCTTCGGATTGCCTGTGGTCCCTGACGTATAGCAAAGTGATGAGGCGGCGTTCTCATCGAGCGTTGGCCAGTCATATTCGCTGCGCTGCGCCCCAATCAGTTCTTCATAGCAAAGAAGATTCGGAATCGAACTGGCCGGCATGCTGTCGCGGTCGGTCATCGCGACAAAGCAGCGTACCGAATGCAGTCGCGGAGCCAACTGTTCGATAAGGGACGCAAAACCTACGTCAAAAAAAAGGTGCTGATCCTCTGCGTGATTGATGATGTATTCGATCTGCTCGGGAAACAACCGCGGATTGACCGTGTGTAATACCGCGCCCATACCCGAGACGCCAAAAAAAAGCTCCACGTGCCGGTGACCATTCCAGGCCAGAGATCCGACTCGGTCGCCTTCCCTAACCCCAAGGGCAGTCAATGCCGCGGCAAGTTGGCGGGCGCGACGATCAATATCTGCATAAGTGCATCGGTGCGCCGGGCCGGCCGGCATGCACGAAACAATCGGCGCATTCGGATGAGCACGCGCGGCATGTTCTATAAGCGACGAGATCAGCAGCGGGTAGCGCTGCATCAGACCGAGCAAGGTGTTATCCCCCTATCCAATTCACGCGGTCTATTGCAGGAATCTTCTTCGTTAAGTCCGGGCGCACATCCGGGGTACTGAGGTAGGAAAACTGGTGTAGTCTCGATCACAGCCGGCGGACCTGACCCGGAACGCCCATAGCGCATTCCAGCGTATCCCGGTCCCATCTGCCGAGGTCGGCGGCGGCCGCGTAGGTGCTTGACAGAAAGTCCAGCAATAGGGCGTCAGCGTCTACCGCGCGCCTGGCGAAATCGTATGGCAGGATAAATTCTCCGAGCGCTGCGTCGAAGTGAGCTCCCTCGGTTACTGATCGAAGGCGAAAGCCTGGCGGTTCAGGATAGGCATAAGAGTAGAAGGCGGCTTGCGGAAAGGTGTCGTTGCCAGGCCAAAACCCGGCGCTGCTGACTTCGTGTGAATAGGCTTCTCGCACCACGGCATCAGGCAGGCCAGGTACGCCACCCGCGTGGAGCGGAGCGCGCCGTCCCGAGAACCGTGTAACCGCCAGATCGAAACTGCCCCAGAAGAAATGCACCGGGCTCGCCTTTCCGATAAAGCCACTTCGGAATAGTTTGAAGACGCGATCGGCCTGGATGAGAGCGCGCCAGAACCGATAGGCGGCGGCGCCGTCATAAGCCGCATGGCTTTGGTCCTGCGAAAAGCGGATGGGGTTGCGCACCTCGTTCGGCATCTCGTATATGCTTGCCGCAATTCCAATGGCCCCCAGTAGATCCAGCGTTCGGTCATAGAATTCCGCAACCGATTGGGGCTTTAGCGGCAGCGTCCGTCTCTTGCCCGCACTCGTTCTGGCTACCAGATGTTGACTGACAAAATCGAACTCGATTTCCAGAATCTCGTGACCGATTGGTATCGGTGATGTGCCTAGCCCGCATGCCGTGACGTATAAAGGCACCTGCCAGCTGTGATTCACCCAGGGCGTCAGACTTAGGCGAATCTTCCCCACGATCTGCATCCATAGCTGCAAGGTTACAGCCGTATCCCGCCAACCAAGGTAAGACAGGTCGGGCCAATACGCAGGACTGGGTCCAGGGGCAGCGTCTGAGGGTAGATCTCGGGTCATGAGCTACGCAATGTCAGGAAATATGGCGTGGCGCCGGACGCCACTAGCCTACCGTATTAGCTGGGCCAGCCGTAGAGCCGTCCATCAATGGTGGTGCGCTGATGCAAAACAGCGGCTCTCATTGGGGAGCGAATATGATCGCAGGTGAAATGCTTTGGAGAGCACGATGAAACCTGTGCGGATAGCGGTGATCGGAACCGGGCTTATAGGGACAGAGCATCTTCGATTCATTGGGGAGTTGCAATCGACCGAACTCGTAGGAATAGCCGACGTATCGGCCGCAGGCGCGGCGCATGCGCAGAGGCTGCGAGTGCCATATTTCAATGACTTTCAGACGATGCTCGAGGCGATCCGGCCCGAAGCGGCGATTGTGGCGTTGCCGAATTCACTCCACACACCTGCTGTGCTGGACTGCGTAAGGCTGGGTATTCCCACGCTTGTGGAGAAGCCCATCGCTGATACGCTCCCGGCGGCTACACAGCTCGTAGATGCCTCAGAGGCAGCTGGCGTGCCGGTTCTTGTTGGTCATCAGCGCCGACACAGCCCCGACATCAGGGAAGCCAGGAATGCTTTGCAGCAAGGTAAGCTCGGCGAACTTATCGCTGTAAATGGAATCTGGTTTGTGAGGAAGCACGACAGTTACTTCGACGCAGAGTGGCGCCGTGAACATGGCGGCGGCCCCTTCCTTATTAATCTCATTCACGATATCGATTGTTTCCGGTTCATGTGCGGAGAAATCGAGAGCGTACAAGCTATTTCATCGAATAAGGTCCGCGGCTTTCCGGTCGAGGACACTGCGGCAATTCTCATCAGGTTCCACAACGGCGCGCTTGGAACGATGATGATGAGTGATGCTGTCCCCTCACCATGGGCCTGGGACATGGCTTCCGGGCAAGCACCCTATTTTCCCCGTACGCATGCAGATTGCTATTACATTGGCGGAAGCAAAGCATCTCTGTCAGTTCCGACGATGGAGCTTTGGCGGCATAAAGATGGCGGAGACTGGCGCGATCCACTCACGCATGAGCGAATCCCTACAGGATACTCCAGTTGCTATATAAATCAGTTGAAGCATCTGGTCGATATAGTGCGAAACGGGGCTAAAGCCATATGTGATGCACGAGACGCAATGATGAGCCTGGCCGTTACGCTTGCCATTAGAACAGCCGCGCAGGAGCAACGTTGCGTAAGCATTTCGGAGCTATTGAGCCTCTGATCGCTTGGCGGCGACGCCAGCCAAAGATTTGCGCTAAATCCAGAGGGTGCACGAGAGCCGCCTTTCGACTGGGTTCTCTAAAGCCCGAGGCATGGCGGTCGGCGCCGAACACCGTGGGCTTGCGAGATGTTCTTCCGCGAGCGGTCAACCCGTCATGACCACGGGCGTTGTGCTGCGCAGGGTAGCAACCGCGCCGATCGAGGCGAGGACGATCATCGCGATAGCCGCCGCCTGCTGCATCGATAGACGTTGGCCGAGGAGCGCGTATCCGAACAGCGCGGCCATCGCCGGCTCGATGCTCAAGAGCACGCCGAACGTTCGCGCGGGCAGCCGCGTGAGCGCAACCATCTCCAACGGGTAAGGCAATGCGGTCGACAAAATGGCAATGACCAACCCCGGCCCGAGGACGGAGGGCGACAGAAGCGCAGGTCCCGCAGAGACTATGCCCACAGGCACAATGAGGAATGCGCTAATAAGGCTGCCCAGAGCTACCGTCCGCGGACCATGACTGATTCCGGCTTTCTGTCCGAAGACGATGTACATCGCCCAGCAGCCGCCAGCGGCCAGTGCGCAGAGGACGCCACTTGGATCGAGCCCGGTCCCAAGGTGCGCGATCGGCGCAAGCAGGATCAGTCCGCTGGCGGCCAACGCGGCCCAGAAAATATCGATTGGTTGCCGCGATAAGGCGATCGAAACGGCCAGTGGCCCGGTGAATTCGATCGCCGTGGTAATCCCTAATGGAATTCGACTCAACGCCTGGTAATAAAGCAGATTCATGATCCCCAGCGAGGCACCGTAGATTGCCAGTGAGCGCCAGGAGTTGCGAGTCACACGTATCCGCCAAGGCCGTAATATCGCGCTCAGAATTAGCGTTCCAAACCCGATGCGCAGCGCCACTACGGCCACAGGGTTGATGACGGCGAACAGTGTTTTGGCTACCGATGCGCCCGCCATGTAGGAGGCCATGGCCAGCAAAAGCAACGCGATAGGGAATAGGCCGCTCATGCGTCACTGTGCCGGATCGGTCCAACCGACTAGGATTTTGTCGGTCTGGTTAAATTCAAATGCGCGCGCGCCCCTTGATCGCTTGCCTGATGTGCCGGCGTAAGATGAAACGTCACAGCAAGGGCCGGCACTGGAGTCTTCGCCGCCACAGCGCTTTTCAGGTCAAAGTATCTCATCCTCGCCTCCCGGACGATCTACAGCTGGTAGTGCAGGCCGAGATAATACATGTGTGCGCTCGCATCATAGATTGCGCCTGTGAGTGCGCCCGCAGAGAGAGATTCACCAAGTTGGCATTGTTGTTTACCTTGGCCGCACGGTTACGCTGCGCCCGAATGCTTGCTGTAGCTCGACGTGCGGATACAATGCACCATGTTTGTGTGGGACGAAGCCAAGCGACGGGTAAATCTCCACGGCCACGATGCCGACGCGGAAAAGTGGCATATCTGGGCGACGACTTCATCAGCTTCGGTAGCGCTGCGACGCCAAAGCGCTGGCTTCGGATCGGATGATTCAATTGACCAGAGTGGATCGGTGCATCTGCAGAGCGTAGTGCCGGCAGGAGGGCGCAGTTCGGGCGCCGATTGGCAGGGCCGCCGGCGATCGTTACGCCGCTGCAGCTGATCAGCGCGCCCCGTCCTATCTTGCTCCCCATGCATTCCAACGAGGAGAGCATCGCTGATCCGCCAGGAGTGCGGCCGACACACTTTCGCATCGTCGGCAGCATTGTCGCCGGGGCGCTGTTCATGGAGAGTTTGGACGCGACTGTACTAGCGACAGCGATTCCAGCCATGGCGGCGGACTTTCGCGTGCGCCCGCCGGAGATGAGCGTCGCACTGACCGCCTATCTGCTGGCGCTGGCGGTATTCATTCCAGCTTCCGGCCACGCAGCCGATCGATGGGGCGGAAAGAGCATCTTTCGCGCGGCGATCGGTCTGTTCGTGGGCGCATCACTGTGTTGTGCGCTCGCGCCCACGCTGCCGGTCATGGCGTTGGCCAGATTCGTGCAGGGAATCGGAGGAGCAATGATGGTGCCGGTGGGCAGATTAGTGCTGCTGCGGACGGTGCCCAAACAACAATTGGTCGCCGTCTGGTCCTGGGTGCTCATGCCCGCACTGATTGGCCAGATCTCTGGACCGCCGATCGGCGGCTTCATCGTGACGTACCTGCACTGGCGCTGGATCTTCTGGCTCAACCTGCCGATCGGGGTCTTGGGAGTGTTTCTCGTCAGGCGATTTATCCCGGATCTGCACGACACGGTGCACCGTCCGTTCGACCTGACGGGCTTCATGCTCTCGGGGATCTGCCTGACGGCGGCTCTGGCAGGTTTAGAGAGCGTAGGACATGGCGTGCCACTGCGCTTGGCTGGCATTTCCATCGTAACGGCGATCGTGTTCGCAGCGCTCTACGTGCGTTATGCCGCCCGCGCAACGCATCCGATTCTCGACCTTTCGCTGCTGCGCATTCCGACGTTTCGGCTCTCGTTCATCGGCGGTTCGCTCACGCGTATCACGCAGGGGGCGCAACCCTTTCTGCTGCCACTGATGATGCAGCTCGCGTTCGGGCTCAAGGCGTCGCAGAGCGGCCTGATCACACTGGGGACATCAATCGGGGCACTGACGATGAAGGGGCTTGCCGTCCCAATCCTGCGCCGCCTCGGATTTCGCTCCGGCCTGATGCTGATTGGCGTACTGAGTACCTGTTCCTACGCCTTGTGCGGCCTGTTCAGGCCGGGCTGGCCATTCGCGCTGATCTTTGCGGTGCTGGTCGTGTCCGGCTTCCTGATGTCGTTTCAGTTCACGGCCTACAACACCATTGCGTACGATGAGATCGAGCCTGCTCGCATGAGCAGCGCGAACAGTTTTTATTCGACCTTCCAGCAGCTGACCCTTACGCTCGGCATCTGCACAGCCGCGATCGTGCTGAACGTCTCTACGGCTCTTACGGGAGCTCGCACGCCGGGCTTTTCGGATTTCACGGCTGCATTCTGGACCGTCACCGGAATCTCGCTGTGCTCGTTATTCGCCAACGCGCGCTTCGACCCCAACGCGGGCAGAGATTTGGTGGGGCGTATGGTGCGTCAAGACGAGACGCGCGACGTGTGAAATCCCGCGTTGCGACGTCGGATGCAGGCCGGCAAGGATGCCATTTTGTGCCGAGTCCTAATATAGCTGTGAATAAAGCTAAGGAGCTACATCCCATGAGCAGAACTGATGCCAAGCGAGGTCGCTTGCCGGGTTGGCCCTTGGTTATGCTGCTGGCATGCGCCCATGCGATGTCGGCGCGGGCCGCCGATGAGCAGCAAGTATCAGAATACGTCCGGTGGTTTCCCAGCTCTACAGCGACCATGATGATAAACGGGCCGAAATGCCTGGACATGCAGAGCGGAGGCTTTTCGGGATGCAAACCAGACGCCCATCAGGGCTTTATCGACGCTCTTCGCTATTGGCGCAAGGCGCGTAGAATTTATATTGGCTATGACGGCTCGCGCTACGACGCACCGGCATTACGGTGGACTCAGTCGAGCTTTGTCCAACCGCAGGCAATGGTCGAAGACCGTTATTTGTACGATCCGGCCACCGGAAAATATACCGTTGATCGATATCTGGCAGACGTTGATCAGCGCTATGGCGGCATTGATTCCATTCTGCTCTGGCCCGTTTACCCAAATATAGGAATCGATGACCGCAATCAGCTCGATATGATTAGCGCGATGCCCGGTGGCATCGATGGCGTAAGGCAAATGATCGCCGACTTTCACAGGCACGGCGTTCGGGTTTTATTTCCAATGAACATGTGGGATCAAGGCACGCACGATCCGGAGAAGCCGTGGCCACAAGCTATTGCCGAGTTGATGGCGGAGATTGGGGCCGACGGAATTAACGGTGATACCCAAGATGGGGTGCCGCTGGCCTTCACAACGGCGGCTGATCTGATCGGCCACCCGCTTGTCTTTCAACCTGAGTTATTCGCCAGCGACGAAGCCCTGGCTTGGGACCTCATGTCCTGGTGGGAGCAGGAGCCGGCGAAATATGCGCAGTTCGAACCGGAAATCTATCGCTTTAAGTGGCTAGAGACGCGGCACATGGCGAACATCTCCGATCGCTTCAGCCGCGGCAAGACGGACGACCTTCAGGTGGCTTTCTTCAACGGCGTTGGCTGGGAAAGTTGGGAGAATGTCTGGGGCATCTGGAATGGCATAACCCCGAGAGACGCCGAGGCGACACGACGCGTCGCCACGATCGAGCGGGGCGTGGCGCCCTTCCTCGTCAGCTCGGAATGGGAGCCGTTCTACCCCACCGGGACGTTTGGCGTGTTCGCGAGCCGCTGGCCACTCGAAGACCAAACCGTGTGGACCCTTGTTAATCGGAATGAATACAACGTGAGCGGCCGCCAGTTATCCGTGCCGATCCTGGAGGGCGCGCACTTCTACGATCTCTACCACGGCGTTGAGCTGCAGGGACAACGCGAGGGTGACAGCATTACTCTGAGCTTCCCGTTGGAGGCTCACGGATTCGGTGCTGTGCTCATGACCCGCGGCCAGGCGGCGACTCAGATCGTCGCGCTAATGGGCAGGATGAAAGCCATGAGCGCCCAGCCTCTGACAACCTGGTCCAATGAATGGCGCGCGTTACCTCAGCACGCGGTGACTATTTCATCGACCAAGCCGTTCAAATCGACGCCGCCCGGCATGGTTGAAATTCCAGCTGCTGACTTCGATTTCGAGGTACGAGGTATTGAAATCGAGGGCAGCGACGCAATAGGAGTCGACGTCGCTTATCCGTGGGAGGATTCCGCCCGACGCTTTCATCATCAGGAGATCAAGATAAGTCGGTTCTATATCGATCAGTATTCTGTGAGCAACGCCCAGTTCAAAGCGTTCCTGACTGCCACGGGGTATCACCCAAAGGATGATTTAGATTTCCTGAAGGACTGGAGGAATGGAACGTACCCGGAAGGATGGGCCAATAAACCAGTGACCTGGGTTTCACTGGAGGACGCACGAGCATATGCGGCGTGGGCCGGCAAGCGTCTTCCCCATGAATGGGAGTGGCAATACGCCGCCCAAGGAACTGATAAACGCCTATATCCGTGGGGTAATGGCTGGAATGCAGCCGCCGTCCCGGTTCCGGAGAAAGACCGTGCGCTGCGAGGCCCAGATGACGGCGGCGCGCATCCACCGGGAGCAAGTCCTTTCGGTGTCATGGACTTGGTGGGGAACGTCTGGCAGTGGACGGACGAATACGTGGATGAGCACACGCGCGCGGCGATTCTGCGCGGCGGCAGCTACTATCAGCCACAAGGCTCGATGTGGTACTTCCCGCAAGCCTACCGCAACGATCAGCACGGGAAGCTTCTGCTGATGGCCCCCAGCAAAGACAGGGCAGGCACA
>JBEKUL010000059.1:0-18993 GCA_049515055.1 Steroidobacteraceae bacterium
GCCATACCGACGATGCTGGCTACTTTTTGCATCTGCATCGTCTTCGTGCCCGTGTTCCTGCTGCAGGGCACCGCGAAATACCTGTTTTCCCCGCTATCGCTGTCGGTCTGTGTGGCGCTGATTGCTAGTCTCGCGCTCTCCTTCACGATGGTGCCGGTGCTGTTTATGTATCTGATGCGATCTCAACGCGCCACGGTCCACGCGGACGATTTCGGCGGCCATGCTGGCGGTGACCGCGCCGAGACACAGCGGCGCCGCAATCCTGCCATGGCCATCCACCTTGCCTTCAACCGAGGCTTCGAGCGCTTTCGTGAAACGTATCGCGATGTGCTCAGCTGGGCTCTAACGCGACAGTGGCGCGCGGTGCTCTTCTTTGCCGCATTGATTCTTTGCTCGCTGCTGCTGTTTCCCGCGCTCGGCCGGGACTTTTTTCCGCAGGTGGATGCCGGACAAATGCGGCTGCATGTGCGTGCGCCGCCGGCGACGCGAATCGAGCAAACGCAGGCTGATTTCGCGCAAGTGGAAGCATACATCCGCTCTGTTGCCGGCCCGGATCAGATCGATACGATTCTGGACAATATCGGCCTGCCCTATAGCGGCATCAATATTTCCTTGAGCGATTCGGCCACGGTCGGGCCGATGGACGGCGAGATCCTGGTCTCGCTCAAACCCGGCCATTCGCCGACGCCGGCATTGATGGCGCGATTGCGCCGCGAATTGCCGCAGCGCTTTCCTGAGCTGCAGTTCTTCTTCCAGGCCGCCGATATTGTCGATCAGGTGTTGAATTTCGGTCAGCCCGCGCCGATTGATATCCGCATATCAGGGCCGGACAGCACGGCCGTCTACGCCCTGGCCGCCAAGCTCGCGCACGACCTGCGAGGCGTGCCAGGCGTGGTCGACTCGCATGTCTTTCAAGTCCCCGATGCACCGACGCTCAACGTGCGCGTGGATCGAGCCTTGGCTACGCAGTTCGGCCTGCAGCAACGCTCGGCAGCCAACGATGTATTGATCACGACCAACAGCAGCGCCCAGAGTTCGCCGAATTTCTGGGTCGATCCGCGCAGCCAGGTAAGCTATCCACTCGTGGTGCAATTACCCGCATATTCCATTGAATCGTCTCATGATCTTTGGACCATGCCGTTGACCGCAGGCAGCAGCGGTAGGCCCGGGCAGCTGTTGATGAATGTCGCGAGCTTCCAGCGTGGCATCGCCCCTCTGGTACTGTCGCAGCTCAATATCCGCCCGGTTTTTGACGTCGACGCCGATGTGCAGGGGCGAGACCTGAATTCCGCGGCTGGGGACATTGATAAAGTCATCGCCAGAGACCGACCCGATCCGTCGAGCGCGATTTCGGTGGTCCTGAGCGGGCAGATCGATACGATGCGCGAAAGCTTCAGCGGCTTGTTCTCCGGCATGGCGCTGGCGGTGGTGCTGGTCTATCTGTTTCTAGTCATCAACTTTCAGAGCTGGGTCGACCCTTTGATCGTACTCATGGCCGTGCCCTGTGCCCTGGGCGGCGTCATGTGGATGCTGTACCTGACGGGTACGCACATGAGCGTACCGGCGCTGATGGGCACGCTCATGTGTATCGGCCTGACGACCGCCAACAGCATCCTCGTGGTGACCTTCGCCAACCAGCGCATGGCCGCCGGCGACGTCGCGGTCGCGGCGGCCGCATCCGCGGGATACACCCGCATGCGTCCCGTATTGATGACGGCCGGAGCGATGATCCTAGGAATGATACCGATGGCATTGGGAATCGGTGAAGGTGGGGAGCAGAATGCGCCGCTCGCGCGTGCGGTCATCGGCGGATTGCTATTCGCCACGGCGGCGACGCTGATCCTCGTGCCTACTGTGTATCCGCTGTTGCGTCGCCGGGCCTCGCCGCCACATGCGGCTGCCGCGCTCGGAGATCCCCTTGCCATCTGAGGACATCGGTCGCAACGTACAGCGCGCCGCCTTCGCGGTAGCGCTCGTATTGCTGCTCGCCTTCGTGATCGTATATTTCTCGCGCTTGCACGCCGAGCATAAGTTGGCGCGCGAGACCCGCGCGGCCGCGGCTGCCATACCCACAGTCGACGTCGTCACTGCTCGCAAAGCGCCCGCCGGCGCCAGTCTGACGCTGCCGGGTGAGACCGCAGCCTGGTTCGAGAGTACGATCTACGCGCGGGTCAGCGGTTATGTCGACAAGTGGTACGTCGATATCGGCGATCACGTCAAAGCCGGGCAAGTCCTGGCCCTCATTGACACTCCCGAGCTGGACGCGGAGTTCTCGGCGGCCAAGGCGAAACTGCAGGTGTCGGAGGCACAGGCCAAGGTCAAACAGGCCGATGCGGCCTTTGCGGCGAGCACCTATGAGCGCTGGCGCGACTCGCCCCAGGGCGTCGTCTCGGACCAGGAGCGCGAAGACAAAAAGGCCGGCAATGCGGAGGCTGCGGCGCAAGTCGAGGCGGCGCGAGCCCAGGTGAACCTGGATCAGGCCGATGTCGATCGGCTTTTCGCGTTCGAGCAGTTCAAGCGCGTGACTGCCCCTTACACCGGTACGATCACCGAGCGGCGCATCGACATCGGCAACCTGGTCACCGCGGGCAGCTCAGGCGGTACGACCTTGCTCTATCGCATGGCCCAGGACGATCCGATCCGGATCTTTGTCGATGTGCCGCAAAGCGCTGCACCCGATCTGATGAAGATAGGCATACCGGCGAAAATTCTGACCGGCGATGCGTCGCGTTTGAGCATCAGTGGTGCCATCACGCGAACCTCCGACGCCATCGACCCGAGCGCGCGTACGTTTCGGGCGGAGCTGGACATTCCCAATCCCGATGGGCGCCTGGTTTCCGGAGAGTACGTCCAGGTCGCTTTCGATCTGCAGAACAATGGCATGAACCGAATACCGGCCGCTGCGCTGGTATTTACCGCGAGCGGTCCAAAGGTCGCGGTGGTGGGCCCCGACGGTACCGTGAAGTTCCGGTCGGTCGCGATCGGTCGCGACGACGGCAATGAGGTGGAATTGAGCTCCGGAGTCTCTGAAGGCGAGCGACTGGTGCTGAACATCAGCAACCAAATCGTCGCGGGTCAGAAGGTGCAAGTCAGCAGCGACGTGCCGTCCGGCTCGAACATGGCGATGCGGGCGCCCTGAGATGAAGCCCATCACTGCACGAATCTGCGTAGCGTTGAGCATCTGGCTCGTCGGATGCGCAGTCGGTCCCAACTATCACAGCCCGAAGACCGTGGTGCCGCCGCGATTTGTCGCCGCGCCGAGCGCGGCAGCACAGCCGTTGACGGGGCCGCCATGGTGGCATTTGCTCGACGATCCGGAGCTCGATGCGCTCATCGAGCGGGCTATCGGCGCCAATCCCGACATAGCCATTGCGCTCACGCGGCTACAGGAGGCTCGTACGCGCGAGGTCGTGCTGGCAGGCGACGCACTGCCGGAAGTGGTCGCAAGTGGCGCGGCCGGACACGGCACGGGTAGCGATTTGACTCGCGGGGGCTCCGTGGCGCCGGCACTGGGCGCTGCGGACAATAAAGGCGCCCTCAATCAGATCCAGCAAGTGACAGGATTTGCCGCGAGCTGGGAGGTCGATCTGTTTGGGGGCTACCGTCGTGCGATTGAAGCGGGCCGCTACGATGTCCAAGCAGCAGTCTGGGCCCGAAATGACGTACTCATCGGCATCGTCGCAGCCGTGGCGCGCAACTACGTGGACATGCGCGGACTGCAGATCCGGCTCGCCATCCTGCGCGACAATATTGAGACTGCGCGCCAATCCCGCGATTTGGAGCAGACACGTCTCGAACGGGGATTGACCAATGAATTGGATTTTCAGTTGGCCAGCCGTGAGCTCGCGACCCTACAGGCCGACCTGCCGCTATTGCAAAGCGATATTCAAACCGCCCAATACAATATCGCCGTACTGCTCGGCCTGTATCCGGAGGACCTGATCAAAGAGTTGTCACGGCCCGGTATCCTGCCGAACCTGCCCGAGAGGGTCGAGCCCGGCCTGCCATTGGAGCTCATACAGCGCAGGCCCGATGTGCGCGTGGCGGAGCGGCAACTGGCCGCCGCCACCGCAAGGATTGGTGTCGCGACCGCCGCGTTATTCCCGCGCCTGGAACTCACGGGCGCGCTGGGCGCGCAATCCGGCACCATTGGCACCCATGGCACTCACATCTGGGATTTTGTCCCCTCGGTCTACTGGCCGCTATTGGATTTCGGTGCGCTCGATGCACTGGTCGATATCGCGGATCTGCAGGCACATGAACAACTGCTCACCTACAAGAAGACCGTGATCGGTGCGGTGCAGGATGCGGACACCGCCATCGCGAGATTCGACGCGCAAGAGCAGCGTCTCAAAGACCTCGCCGACGCCATCACCGCGAGCGAGCGCGCGCTCGTGGTGGCGCAACAACGCTACGATCGCGGCCTGACCGACTTTCTGAATGTCGTGGATGCGGAGCGAGAGCTCTACAGCCTCGAGGACCAATACACGGCCGCTCAGCAAAGCTCGGCTGATGCGTATATCTATCTCAACGAGGCGCTCGGCGGGGGCTGGGAGCCGTACCAGCGCATACCGGGAATCCGCTACCCCGAGCCCGCCGTGATCGCAAGCTTTCACCGGCTCCTGCTGCGCGACGATCCGCAAAAATGAGTCCGCACTCAACGCGGCCGAGACTGCAAAGCGCGCCAGCCCCGCGGACGGATACGCTGGATCGCAACGCCAAGAATGCGCGTCTGCGCATCTATCTGGGTGAGGACAAACGTCACGGCGATCAACCGCTGTACGAGGCGATCGTGCTCAAGGCTCGTCAATTTCAAATGGCCGGCGTAACGGTGCTCAGAGGCACGCTCGGCTATGGCCGATCAACCCGCATGCACACGACCGATGTGGTGTTCTCTGAAGATCTGCCGGTGATTGTCGAGATCGTCGACAGCGAGGACAGAATCATGAAATTCGTCGCCTTGCTGGCAGGATTCACCGATATCGGTCTGGTCACCCGCGATGAGGTCCGTGTGCTGCTACATCCGCCCGCCCTCACCGCGCTCACGTAGCAGTGACCGCATCGGTTTGGTTTCCCAGCAAGAAGTCCCTGAAAGCATTCCCGCAACGCTCACGCGCGCGGGCGCGGCGGGCTTCTGGCTCGCGGTATTGCTGACCGGTGCGGGTCAGCTGATCCTGCATCGTCTGTCCAGCGGTAACGGCATCGATATTACCGAGGCCATTTCGAAGACGGCAGGGCGATTGCCACCGCTGCGCACGCTCGGCAGCGCTGTGCTCTCGGTGCTGCTCGTCGGCATGGGTACCTCGATGGGCCGCGAGGGTGCGCCCAAGCAGGCGGGAGCCGTCATTGCCAATTCGCTCTCGGACAAGGCAGGTCTGAACGACGAGCAGCGTCGGCTCCTGGTCGCGTGCGGGGCAGGGGCGGGCATGGCGGCGGCCTATGGTGTGCCACTGGGTGGGGCGTTGTTCGCTCTAGAAGTATTGCGCGGTGTGCTGGCGTTGCGGCTGATATTGCCGGCGTTGCTCGCCTCGGCGGTGGCCACCGCGGTAGCGTGGATCGCGCTGCCCGATGCGCCGACCTACCTGATTCCCGCCTATTGACCCGCGGCCACGATCCTGTGTCTGGGCAGCGGGGTCCCGGGCGGTTTATTCACACCCTCGCTGACACTCGGGGCGCTGCTGGGCGGCGTGCTGGGCTACGGCTGGGGATTGCTCTGGCCCGGCGTGCCACCGGGTCTGTTTGCAGTGCTCGGCGCCGGCGCTGTATTGGCGGCCACCACGCACGGCCCCATTTCAGCGGTGGTACTGATCATGGAGCTGACCGGCAGGGATCGATCTTTCATTGTGCCGCTGCTGCTGGCGGTAGGTACAGCCACGATGGTCGCGCGCACGCTCGATAGCCGCTCGATCTATGATGCGCGCTTCACGGATCAGGAAATGCAAAAACTGCAGCGCGCTCGGGCACCATCCGCGTCATAGAGTGCAGGAGGGCCATCACCCGCCCTGTCATGCCCCTGTAACACGAGCGCGGCTCAATACCCGCGCGGCCAGTGACACAACAATTTTCAGGTCCGAAGAGGGCAGCATGCATCAATTACTTAGGCTGACGGCGGCCCTCGGAGTCGTGGCGCTGGGCGCGGGATCGCCCGGGCAGGCCCGGGCTGCGGATATATCCGGAGCGGGGGCGACTTTCCCTTACCCGGTCTACGCCAAATGGGCCGAGGCCTACAAGCAGCAGACCGGTATCGGCCTGAATTATCAGTCGATCGGCTCAGGCGGCGGCATCAAGCAGATCGAGGCGTCGACCGTGGCTTTTGGCGCATCGGACAAACCGCTCGAGCCCGCCGATCTGAAGCAAAACGCGCTGGTGCAGTGGCCGCAGATCATCGGCGGGGTCGTGCCGGTGGTGAACATTCCGGGCATCCGGCCAGGTGATCTGGTGCTCGACGGGCCGACCATCGCCAGCATTTACCTTGGCGATATTTCGCGCTGGAACGATCCAGCCATCAAAAAGCTCAACCCAACGCTGAACCTGCCCAAACTCGATATCGCACCCGTTTATCGCTCCGACGGCTCGGGGACCAATTTTCTGTTCACGAACTATCTGTCCCAGGCGAGCCCCTCGTTCGCGAAGCAGATCGGCGCCAATACGTCGGTGCAGTGGCCCGTGGGTATCGGTGCCAAGGGCAACGAGGGCGTTGCCAATCAGGCCACGCAGACCAGCGGCGCCATCGGTTACGTCGAGTACGCTTACGTCAAGCAGACCAACATGACCTATGCGAAGCTGCGAAATCGCGACGGCGCGGTCGTGGCGCCTGAGGCCAAGGCATTCCAGGCGGCGGCAGCCAACGCGGACTGGGCCAAAGCCGAGGGCTATTATTTGATACTCACGAATCAGCCGGGGGCTGCGAGCTGGCCGATTACCGGCGCGAGCTTTATTCTGGTGCATGCCGACAGCAAGGATACGAGCACCGCGGATGCGCTCAAATTCTTCGACTGGGCTTTCAGAAGCGGTCAGGGGCTGGCCGAAGGACTGGACTATGTGCCGCTGCCGGCCGCTGTGGTCAAACTGGTCGAGAAGACCTGGCAGGACTCGATCAAGGTCAACGGCAAACCGGTCTGGACCGCGAAGTAGCCGCAGCGCGCCGCGGGCGCCCCTGACGCGATTATGTCGAGCGTAGCGCTGCCCTATAAGCTGCAATTGCGCCGTGAGGCGCGCACGGAACATGTGTTCCGCTTCATGACGCTCGCCGCCGCTGTGCTGGTTCTGGCGCTGCTGGGCGGCGTACTCGTAGCGCTGGTTTACGGCGGCTGGCCCGCTCTCAGGCAATTC
Source organism: Steroidobacteraceae bacterium (assembly GCA_049515055.1). Lineage (GTDB taxonomy): Bacteria > Pseudomonadota > Gammaproteobacteria > Steroidobacterales > Steroidobacteraceae > FEN-1191. Next base: position 7,333 of record JBEKUL010000059.1, read on the forward strand.
AAGTTCGGCTTTTTGACATCCTCGGTCTGGAACCCGGTCACTGAGCAGTTTGGCGCACTCGCGCCGCTCTACGGCACGGTGATCACCTCGCTGGTAGCCTTGCTCATTGCCGTGCCGCTCTCCTTTGGCATCGCGGTATTCCTGACTGAAACCTGCCCGGCCTGGCTGCGCGGTCCGATCAGCACCTGCATCGAATTGCTGGCCGCCGTGCCGAGCATCGTATTCGGGATCTGGGGCCTGTTTGTGCTCGCGCCGATATTGCAGCACACAGTGCAGCCCTGGCTGATCGACACGCTGGGCGACCTGGCAGTCATTGGCCGATTGTTCCGCGGTCCGCCTTACGGCATCGGACTGCTGACTGCGGGCTTCGTGCTCGCGGTGATGGTGCTGCCATTCATCACCTCCGTGACGCGCGAGGTGTTTCTATCCACACCGCGCTCGCTGAAGGAGGCCGCCTACGGCCTGGGCGCGACCCAATGGGAAGTCATCTGGGACGTCGTACTGCCCAACGCGCGCGCGGGCATCGTGGGCGGCATCATGCTGGGGCTGGGGCGCGCATTGGGGGAGACGATGGCGGTGACTTTCGTGGTCGGCAACGCCCATCGCATCTCGACCTCGCTGCTGGCCCCGGGCACGACGATATCGGCAAGCATCGCCAATGAATTCACCGAGGCGGTCGGCACCCTCTACACCTCCTCGCTGATCGCACTCGGCCTGCTGCTGTTCGTGCTGACCTTCATCATCATCGCCGCCGCGCGCCTGCTGTTGATGCGGCTCGAGGCGCGCGGGGCGCGCATATGACGCGCGGCAACCTGCGCCGACGGCGCATCAGCTCGGCGGCGGCGCTCGCCGCTTCGGGGCTGGCCACGCTGGTGGGCCTGGCGTTACTGGCGGCCCTGCTGTGGACATTATTGTCGCGCGGGCTCGGCGGCCTGTCGTGGCAGGTATTCACGCAGACCACGCCCGCACCGGGCAGCAATGGCGGGCTGATCAATGCGATCTTCGGCAGTGTCGTCATGACCATGCTGGGACTGGCGATCGGTGCTCCGATCGGGATTCTGGCGGCGACCTATCTGTCCGAGTACGGTCGTGCCGCGCGGCTGAGCAAGGTGATTCGATTCATCAACGACGTATTGCTCAGCGCCCCCTCGATCGTGATTGGCTTGTTTGTCTACACGCTGGTCGTGGTCAGGATGGGACATTTCTCCGCGATCGCGGGCGCAATATCCCTGGGCATCATCGTCATTCCTGTCACGGTTCGTACCGCTGAGGATATGCTGCGGTTGATACCCTCGAGCATGCGCCAGGCCTCGGCGGGGCTCGGGGCTCAGCCCTGGCGCACGATCACGAGCGTGGTGTTTCCGGCCGCGCGCAGCGGCTTGCTGACCGGCGTACTGCTCGCGCTGGCACGCATCAGTGGCGAGACCGCGCCGCTGTTGTTCACGGCGCTGAACAATCAGTTCTGGAGCGCCAATCTGAATCAGCCCATGGCGAATCTGCCCGTGGTCATCTTCCAGTTTGCGACCAGCCCGTACCCGAACTGGCAATCGCTGGCGTGGACCGGCGCGCTGTTGATCACGCTGTTCGTGCTTCTGCTCAGTGTGCTGGCCCGGGTGATCTCGCGCCTGTTCGGCGTGACCCAAGGCAGCGTCGAATAGCGCAAGCCGCGCGCGAGTGCGCCGCGGCTCAAGATGCCGGCAGGGGTTTCCAGCGCAGCTGCAGCGCCTGGCCGCGCGCCAGTTGCGCGCCCACGCCCGAGCGCACGATTACATTCTGTCCGAAGCAGACCCCGCGTAGCTGCGCGTCATAGCGATAGGTCTTGAGCGTACGCAAGGGCTCCGAGCCCTCGACACTGCCTGTATCCTGATTGGTGGTCGTGATGGCGCAGCGCGTGCAGGGCTTGGCGAATTGCAGGCGTATATCGCCGGCGCGCAGCTCCTCGATCCGATCCTCGTCGAAGGCATTGAGGCCCTCGAGCACGATATTGGGCCGAAAACGGTTCATCGCCAGCGGCTGCACCAGCCGCGCGTTGAGATCGGCCAGCGAGGCGCTGCTCACGGCCAGTAGCGGGAAGCCGTCGGAAAAGCGATTCTCGGCCTCGACGTCGCCGGTCCACTCGCGTGCGCTCAGGCGCCGGTGCATGGGATCGAAGCGCACCAGACGGCAATCGCGGCCCAAAAAACACCCGAGCCATTGGGCGACGAGCGCACCCTCATCGAAAGCCTCGCAATCATGCTGCCATACGCGCACGCGCCGGCGCTCGCCCATGTGCGCCAGTGGCACCGTGATCGGCAGCGTTCCCGGCGCGCTCAGGCGCAGTTGCGTCTCGGACAGAGAGGGGCGCAATAATGCGAGTCGCGGCAACTCGCGCTGCGTCAGGAATACGCCAGTGGGGCCGACCAGCATCCAGCGGCGATCCTCGGCGATGCCGGCGCTGGTCAGCGCGGCTCGTTCGAGCTCGATGCCGGCGGCGGATTTGACCGGATAGACGTGCAGCGAGGCGATACGCACCGAGCCGGACACGCTCAACACACTCACGGCCTGGTTTTTTCCTTGTATTCGCACCAGCGCAATATCGGACAGCGCGGACATTCGGGCAGGCGTGCTTTGCAGATGTGCCGGCCCAGCAGGATCAGCCAATGGTGCGCATCCTTGAGGAATTCTCGCGGAATCACACGCAGCAGCTGATCCTCGACCGCGCGCGGTGTCGCGCCCTTCGCCAGACCGGTGCGATGCGCGACGCGAAACACGTGGGTGTCGACCGCGATCGTGGGCTCTCCAAAGGCCACGTTCAATACGACATTGGCGGTTTTGCGGCCGACTCCGGGCAGTTGCTCGAGCGCCGCACGCTCGCGCGGCACCTCACCGCCGTACTGCTCCACCAGCAGGCGGCAGGTGGCAATGATGTTGCGCGCCTTGGCGTTGTACAGACCGATAGACCGGATATATTGCTGCAAGCCAGCATAACCCAACGCGAGCATCGCCTGCGCAGTGGGTGCGCGTTGAAACAACTCGCGCGTGGCCAGGTTGACGCTCTTATCGGTCGCCTGGGCGGACAGGATCACGGCAATCAGCAATTCGAATGACGTGCGGTAGATCAATTCGCTGTGCGGATGGGGATTGGCTGCGCGCAGATGCAGAAAAATCTGCCGGCAGCGTGCCGGGCTCATGCGGACGAGGGCGTGCGCGCGATGCGCTTGCGCTCATCGAGCAGCCGCGCGCGTTCGAGCGCGGCTCGTTCGGCGCGCGCGCGCTGGTGCTCAAAGCGTTCGCGGTTGACAGGCGCGAGGGGTGCCGGCTCATCGGCGGCGCGCTCGTGCATATGAATGCAGTCGACCGGGCAGGCGGCGATGCACAGCTCGCAACCCGTGCACTGGTCCTGCAAGATGGTATGCAGCCAGTGCTGTGCACCGAGGATCGCATCCACCGGGCAGGCCGGCAGACAGCGCGCACAGCCGATGCAGGCCTCGGGGTCGATCCAGGCAACGCTTGGGGGCGCCTCGACGCCACAGCTCGGGTCCAGCGCCGGGGCAGGCAATCCCAGCAGATTCGAGAGCATGGCGATGCCCGCGGCCCCCCCTGGCGCACAGCGGTTGATACCCGCCAGACCCTGCGCAATGGCCTCGGCGTAGGGTTTGCAGGCCGGGTAGCCGCAGCGCGTGCATTGCGTCTGCGGCAGCAGCGCATCAATGCGTTCGGCCAGCTCGGCGCTCTTGAGATCCGGGTTCAGTGGAGCGTTCCGGCTATCAGGCCTTGATTGATGAGCACGGGCACCAGCACGTGACTGATCTGCTCCGTCACGTTGCGCGTGGAGTTCACATCGATGCTGCGTGTGAGGCCGCTCCAGATCAATTTGCCGCCGCTCTGATCGATTGTGAATACGTCGGTTTGAAAGTCGGTCTGTCGGTCGGTCTCGACGTACCCGGGACCGTACACCGAGTCCCAATAGCCGTAATAGCGCCAGCGCCAGCCATAGCCCATGCCGGCATAGCCCGGCACCCAGTAATGACGCAGGCTCGCGCTGACGAAAAGTGAAGCCAGCACGCCGTCGAACCCCTCGCGTGCGGCTGTGGCGGCGAGCTCCTCGGCATTGGGCGCCTTGTTCGGGAACAGCAGGTAGGAGGCCGTCGCCTGCACGCCGTGGCGCGTCAGGGCCGCGACCATCCCATCCTCCCAGATTCGGCGCCGGCCGTCGTCGCGCTGCGCGCCCACGACCAGCAGCCGGTGCAGGGGCGGCCCGCTGTAAGTCGGGTCTCTCCAGTGCTCGAGCAACGAGGTGGATACACAGCCGGCCAGGACCAGCAGGCAGGCCAGACCTGGCAGCCACCGGCGCAGATGAAAGCCTGATCGATTCAACCGAGAAGCGTCCATGAATAGACCCTCCTGATGGCAAAATGCCCTTCGCTTGTTGATATTGCACCGCGAGATCACATGTTCCGCAACCTCACGCCCGTCGTTCGCACGCTCCTGTACGCAAACCTGATCGTCTATGCCCTGCAGTGGTTGACGGGCGGGGAGCAAATGCGCGAGCTGTTCGCGCTCTGGCCCTGGGACGCGAACCGGGACTATGGCGCTCCGCCTTTTGAGCCCTGGCAGCTCGTGAGCTATGCCTTTCTGCATGACACGAGCAACCTCTGGCATCTGCTGGGTAACATGTTTGCGCTGTACATATTCGGGCCAGACGTCGAGCTCACGCTCGGGGCACGCCGATTCTCGCTGTATTACTTCACCTGTGTAGTCGGCGCGGGGCTGACACAATTGCTGGTGGTGCACTTCATCTCGCCGGGCCCCTACGAGACCATCGGCGCCTCGGGCGGCATTTTCGGCCTGTTGCTGTTCTACGGCATGGCTTTCCCGCATCGCCGCCTACTGCTGCTGTTTCCGCCCATTCCAATGCCAGCCTGGCTGTTCGTGACGCTCTACGGGGTCCTGGAGCTCTCGCTGGGGGTCACCGGCCGTATGCAGGGCGTCGCGCATTTTGCACACCTCGGCGGCATGGTGACCGGATTCATGCTGATTGTGTATTGGCGGCGCGGTCGGGGCACCTATTTCGGCTAAAATCAGCTGACTTTCATGCCGGGCAGCGCCCCCTGATCGACCGTGATCAGGAAAAGCTCCCCATCCTCCTCGCCCGCCGCGCACAGCACCATGCCCTCGGAGACCCCGAAGCGCATCTTTCGCGGCGCAAGATTGGCGACCAGGATCACCTGCCGGCCGATCAACTGCTCGGGGGCGTAGGACGCGCGGATGCCGGAGAACACCGTACGCTGCTGCCCGCCCACATCGAGCGTAAGCCGCAGAAGCTTATTTGAGCCCTCGACCAGGGCGGCCTGCGCCACGCGCGCGACGCGCAGGTCGAGCCTGGCAAACTCTTCGATGCCTATGCTCGGGAGCCCCGGGGCCGCCGATTCGGGCTCGCCGGGCCCGGGCTCGCCGGGCTCGACCAGCGTGGCGAGCGCGGCCGGATCCAGGCGCGTGGCGAGCGCCTGATAGGCGGCGATCGGGCTGTCGAGCAACGGTGTGCCGACATCCGACCAGCGCGCGAAGCTCGTGCCCAGGAAAGTTGCGGCCGATTGCGCCATCTGCGGCAGCACCGGCGCCAGGCAGCTCATGAGCACGCGAAACAGGTTCAGGCCCTGCGTGGCGATCGCACGAACCTCGGCGGCGCGCGCGCTTTCCTTTGCCAGCAGCCAGGGTTTGTGCTGATCCACGAAGCGGTTGGCGCGATCGGCCAGGTCCATGATCTCGCGTATCGCCGTGGTGTATTCGCGCGCCTCGTAGCGTGCGGCGATCGATTCGCTCGCGGCGACGAATTCCTCATACAGCCCCGTGTCGGGGAGGGCGGGGGCGAGCCGGCCGCCGCCGCGCTCGATGAAACCGGCGCAGCGACTGGCGATATTCACCAGCTTGCCGATCAGATCCGAGTTGGTGCGCGCCAGGAAATCCTCGAGATTGAAATCGATATCCTCGATGCCGTTGCCGAGCTTGGCGGCGAAGTAATAGCGCAAAGGCTCGGGCGGCAGGCGCTCCAGGTAATGTCGGGCGGTGATGAAGGTGCCGCGCGATTTCGACATTTTCTGGCCATTGATGGTCAGGAAACCGTGTGCGAATACCGCGCTGGGCCGGCGCAGACCCGCCCCATACAGCACGGCCGGCCAGAACAGGGTGTGAAAATAACTGATGTCCTTGCCGATGAAGTGATACAGCTCGGTCGCGGACTCCGAGCGCCAGTAGTCGTCGAACGAGGCGCCATGCGCGGCGCGCCAGGCCTCAAAGCTCGCGATATAGCCGATGGGCGCATCGAACCAGACGTAAAAGTACTTGCCGGGCGCATCCGGCACCTCGATGCCGAAATACGGCGCGTCGCGCGAGATATCCCAGTCCTGCAGGCCGGCCTGGAACCATTCATCCAGCTTCGCGCGCACCGCGCTCTGCAGACTTGTGCCGCCGACGTACTCGCGCAGCATCGAGGTAAAGGCGTCAAGCTGGAAAAACAGGTGCTCGGAGTCGCGCCAGACCGGCGTGGTGCCCGTCACGGTTGATACCGGATCGATCAGGTCTGCCGGCGTGTAGGTCGAACCGCAGTTATCGCAGCTATCGCCATATTGACCGGGCGTCTTGCAGCGCGGGCAGGTGCCGCGCACGTAGCGATCGGGCAGGAACATTTGCGCCTGTGCGTCGTAGGCCTGCCGCACCGTGCGGCGCGTTATGAACCGGGCCGCGCGCAGCGTCTCATAGAGCGTGCGCGTGAAGTGCACGTTCTCGGGCGAATGCGTGGAATGGAACTGATCGAACCCGATCAGGAAACCGCGGTAATCGCGCTGGTGCTCCTGGGCGCTGTGCGCGATCAGCGCCTCGGGGCTCACGCCTTCCTGCTCGGCGCGGATCATGATCGGCGTGCCATGCGCATCATCGGCGCAGCAATAGATGCAATCGTTCCCGCGCTGCTTCTGAAAGCGCACCCAGATGTCGGTCTGCACGGCCTCGATGATGTGGCCGAGGTGCAGGGGACCGTTGGCGTAGGGCAGGGCGCTGGTGACGAGTATTTTGCGCGGCATGAAAAGGCTGGGGCCGTGTCGGCGGGCCGAAGCATTATTGCATGCGTGCGCGCCTCAATGCTGCTCCTTGAGCGCTTCGAATCGGGCCTTGTTGATGGCTTTCTTGTACGCCTCGGCGCCATCGATCGTGCCGGCATCGAGTAATTGCTGAATCGCGCTGTCCATCGTGCGCATGCCGAAAGCCCCTCCGGCCTGCATCGTGTTCTCGAGCTGATCGAGTTTGCCCTGGCGGATCAGGTTGGCCGCCGCCGGGGTGTTGATCAGAATCTCGAGCGCGGCCACGCGACCGCTGGCGTCGGACCGACGCAGCAATTGCTGTGAGATCACGCCGCGCAGGGAAGTCGACAGCATCGTGCGCACATGCGACTGCTTGTCGGACGGAAAAGCATTGATCATGCGATCCACGGTCTGCGCCGCGCCGTTGGTGTGCAGCGTGCCCATGACCAGGATGCCCATCTCCGCTGCAGTCACGGCGATGCTCATCGTCTCCAGATCGCGCAGCTCCCCGACCAGGATCACATCGGGGTCCTCACGCAACGCCGAATGCAGCGCAGCGGCGAAGCTTGGCGAGTGCACGCCGATCTCGCGCTGACTGATCAGGCACCTCTGGCGCGGATGCACGAATTCGATCGGATCCTCGACCGTCAGGATATGACCTTTGATGCGCTTGTTGATGTCATCGATCATGGCCGCGAGCGAGGTCGACTTGCCCGAGCCGGTCTTGCCGGTCACGAGAATCAGGCCATTGTTGGCCCGACACAGCTGCCTTACCGAGTTCGGCATGTTGAGCTGATCAAGCGTCAGCGCCTTGGACGGTATCGCCCGGAACACCGCGCCCATACCGTTGAGCTGGCGCATCACGTTGACGCGAAAACGGCCCTTGTCGCCGAGCGTATAGGCGAAATCCGCGCCGTCCTTGCTCTCGAAGCGATCCACGGCCTTCTTCGAGAGGATCTCGTACAGCGTGGTCTTGACGAACTCCGCGCTCAATACCTCGCCGCGCAGCGGCGAGAGCTCCCCGTGCAGCCGGATGCGGGGCGGATCGCCGGCGATGAAATGCAGATCCGAGCCGCGGCGCTGCACGAGCTCTTCGAGAAAGGAATCGATCTGTGCCATCGCCGCTGCACTCAACTGCCGGTCGGCTGAATACTCGTGGGCTCCAGACGCGGCAGCATGCTGGTGTCGGTCACGAATTTCTGGAACATGCGCTTGTCGGTGGCATAGCTGTAGGCATCGTCGGGATCGATCTCGCGGGCGTTGAGCGCCTGCTGCAGCGCCTGATCGAACAATTGCATGCCGAATTCCTTGCCCATCTGCAACTGGGTCGGGATCTGGTGCGTCTGATCGGTGCTCACGAGCTTGGCAATGGCTTTGGTCATGACCATGACCTCCACGATCGCGCGCCGGCCGCGCCCCTCGGCGCTTTTGACGAGGATCTGCGTGACCACGGCGAGCAGGCTCTGGGACAGAAAGCTCTTGGTCTGTTCACGCTCTTCGGCGGGCAGCGCGTCGATCAGGCGATCGATGGTCTTCACGGCGCTCGTGGTGTGCAGCGTTCCGAGCACCAGATGCCCGGTTTCGGCAGCCGTCATGGCCATGCGGATGGTCTCGGCATCACGCAACTCGCCGACCAGAATCACGTCGGGATCCTCGCGCATCGCCGCGCGCACGCCCTCGGCGAAATTCGGAATATGCGTGCCCAGCTCACGCTGGATGATCTGGCTGGACTTGCTGCGGTGGACGAATTCGATCGGGTCCTCGAGGCTGATGATGTTGAGTTTGCGGCTCTGATTGAGCAGATCGATCATGGCGGCGAGCGTCGTGGATTTGCCGGTGCCGGTCGAGCCGGTCACGAGGATCATGCCCTGGTGGTAATCGCACAGCTTGGTCACGATCGGCGGCAGGCCCAGCTTCTCGAGCGTCGGAATTTCGGACGGTATGGCGCGAAACGTTGCGCCCAGGCCCGTGTCCTTGCGAAATACATTGACCCGAAAGCGCCCGCCCTCGCCCGAGACATAGGAGAAGTCCAGATCGTTGCCGCGGCGGAAATAGTCCGACTGATTCGGTGTGAGAATCTCCGTGATATAGCTCTCGAGCTCGGCGTCGCGCAGATCGCGGAACTTGATGGCCTCGAGATCGCCGTGCTGGCGCACCATGGGGGGCACACCCACGGCCAGATGGATATCCGAGCAGCCCTGCTGCGTGCCGAGTTTCAGGAACGCATCGATGCGTGCCACGTAGTTGTCCTTGACGGGTTCCCAGGCGAAAACAGTCCGGCTGGTCGTTGTTTAACCCAAACCATCGAGCCGGAGCAACGTCTCGGGGCCCGAAATTTGACCCAGTGCACGGGTTTTGGCAAATCGCCGGGCGCCCAAGCCGACCAGGGAGGCGAGCTAGAGAAAACGCTCCAAGGCGCCGCGGAATTCGTCCATGGTCTGAAAGCGCTGGTTCTTGTCCACCGCCATGGCCTTGACCACGATTTCGGCCAGGTTGGCCGAGAGCTGAGAGTTGATCTCCTGGGGTGCGCGTGCCTTGCCCTGCACGTGCTGATACATCACCGCCATGTGATCGCCGCGTGAATAGGGCGGCACGCCCGTCAGCATTTCGTACATGATCACGCCCAGGGCATAGACGTCGGCGCGCTCATCGACCTTGCGGCCCAGGATCTGCTCGGGCGCCATGTACTTGGGCGAGCCGATCACGTAGCCGGTCTTGGTCAGCTGGGTATCGCCTTCGCGGTGCGCCGCGGCTACGCCGAAGTCCACGATCTTGAGCAGACCCTGGTCATTGATGAGCAAATTGGCGGGCTTGAGATCGCGGTGCACGATACCGACCTGATGTGCGACGGCCATGCCGGTGGCGATGTCGATGCCGAACTGCAGTGCACGCTTCTGCGGCAAAGGCTTCTCGTTGACGATCTCCGAGCCCAGCGTGTGGGATGGAAAGTACTCCATCGAGATCGCGTAATTCTGCTGCATATACAGAAAGTCGTAGATGCGGATCACGTTGCGGTGCGTGATTTTGCGCGAGTAGCGCAGCTCGTGCACGAAGCGCTTCATGATCTCCTCATCGTTGGCAACGTTGGGGTTGAGGAACTTCAGAATCAGCTTCTCCTCGACCACGGTGTCTTCCATCAGCAGCACGGTACCGAAGGCGCCGCGCCCGATGCGCTCGATGTATTTATAGCGCCCCTCGATGATGTCGCCGGGCGTGAGTGTGGAGATGTCGAGTTTCGGGCCGACGGCATTGGCGACCTGGTGCACGACCTGCGCGACTTCTTTCTCGGGTATCAGCAAGGTGCGCGCCGTGGCCTGCCCGCGCGAGGCTATGCGGCTCGGATGCTGCGTGTTGCCCGAGGTCTGCAAGGCGTCCTCGACGGCGCTGGAGGAAAAGCGCACCTCCAGCTCGGTCAGTGCGCGCACCGCCGCACGCGCGACCGTCTCGTCGCCCTTGGCGCTCTGCGCCTGCAGTTGCACACGGATCTGGTCCGCGATCTGCTCGTCGGCCAGGCTCGCGAGGGCCCCTATGGCCTCGACACGGACCTCCTTTTCCGGGCGCGCCAGTAGCGGCAGCAGCATCTCGATCGACGCTCGATCGCCGAGCTTGCCGATCGCGCGTACTACCACGGGCAGCGAACGCGCATTGCCGGCGCGCAACATCTCAATCATGCGCGGCATGGCGCGCTTGCTGCCGATCTCCGCGAGAGCATCGACCGCGCGCTCGCTGACCCACCAGTCCTTGTCCTTGGTGGCTTCGATCAGGTGCGAGATCGCACGCTCATCCTTGGTCTGATTCAGGATTTCGACCGCGGCGCGACGAATATCGTCGTCGCGGTCGCGCACCAGCTCGAGCACGGCATCAATTACTTTAGGTCCGCCGATCTTGCCGAGCGCATCGCCGGCGCGGCTGCGTACCCACCAGTCATCGTCTTTGAGCGCCTGCAGCAGGTACTTGACCGAGCGTGCATCGCCGACCTCATTGAGTACCTCGACCGCGCAGCGCCGTGTCTGCTCCGACTCGTCCTTGAGCACCGGCACCAGGTGCCGGATGGTGTCCGGGTCGCGCGCGCGCTGCAACAGCTCGACCGCGCGGTTCTGGACCTCGATCTCCGGATCGCGCAGCAAAGCGCACACGCGCGCGACGTCGATCGGGCCGTCCATCTTGCTCATGGCCGCGAGCGCGGCACTGCGGACCGCCTTGCTGCTGTCGGTCAGCAGCGCCTGCAGTGCTCGCTGCACGTCGGGTTTGTTGAAACGCGCGAGGATATTGATGATGTGCAGGCGCGAAATCGCATCCTTGCCCTGCAGCCGCCCGAGCAGCTCGGGCACGGCTGCCTCATCGGCCGCTTCAGCCACGATGCGAAACAGCGCCGCCTTCTCGTTCGGCTCTTGCGAATAAGCCGCGTTGAGCAGCTCGCGGATCGAGATGCGCGCTCGCTGGCTGTTGATGACGTCCATGAGCGCCGACTTGGCTACGCCCGGGGTCGACAAGGCCGGCAACAGCAGCTGCGGCGGGTAGCCGCGGCTGCTCGTCAAGGCCCAGGCTACCCCGGCAATGACGCGCGAGCTGCCCTGGACCATCGCCTGGATGTACTGTGGGAAAG
>JBEKUL010000060.1:0-22731 GCA_049515055.1 Steroidobacteraceae bacterium
CGAGAGCTTGTTGAGCGCATCGCTGAGGGCCTCGGCGCTGCCCTGTACGTCGGCTTTGATCAGCACCGCAATGACGCCGGCCTTGACCTCGCCCATCTGTGAGAACACGTCCTCGGCGCGGGTCGCGGCGCGCGCGAGTTTGACGTCGCGGAATTTACCCTGTCGATACAAGGCGACCTCGCGCGCTTTGCGCTCGCTTTCCACCACGAGCAGCTCCTCGCCCGCGTTGGGCGCGCCCGAGAAGCCCAGCACCACCACGGGCATGGATGGGGGCGCATCGGCGATGCTGCCGCCGTTCTCATCAAACAGCGCGCGCACCCGGCCGAACTCGGAGCCCGCCAGGATCGCGTCGCCGGCCCGCAATGTGCCGCGTTTGACCAGCGCCGTCACGACCGCACCGCGCCCCTTCTCCATGCTCGATTCGATCACCACGCCCGCGGCATAGCCGGTGCGCGGCGCCTTGAGCTCGAGCACCTCGGCCTGCAGCAGGATCGCCTCGAGCAAGGTATCGATGCCTTGCCCGGTACGGGCCGATACCTGCACGAACATGTTCTGGCCGCCCCAATCCTCGGGAATGACATCCTGCTTGGCGAGCTCGGTGCGCACGCGATCCGCATCGGCCTCGGCCTTGTCGATCTTGTTGACCGCAACCACGATCGGCACATTGGCCGCGCGCGCATGCTGGATCGCCTCGATGGTCTGCGGCATGACCCCATCATCGGCGGCCACTACGAGTACCACGACGTCGGTCGCGCGCGCGCCGCGCGCGCGCATCGCGGTGAAGGCCGCGTGGCCCGGGGTGTCCAGAAATGTGATGGACCCGCGCGGGGTCTCGACGTGGTAGGCACCGATGTGCTGCGTGATGCCTCCGGCCTCGCCGGCGGCGACCTTGGTGCGCCGGATGTAATCGAGCAGCGAGGTCTTGCCATGATCGACGTGGCCCATGACGGTCACGACCGGCGGGCGCACGACCGACTGCTCGCTCGCGCTGTCCACGCCCTGCAGGTCCTCCTCGATCTGGTTTTGCTTGACCAGCTTGGCGCTGTGCCCGAGCTCCTCGATCACCAGTACCGCGGTGTCGCGCTCGATCGGCTGGTTGATCGTCGCCATGACGCCCAGATTCATCAGCACCTTGATGACCTCGGTGGCCTTGACGGCCATCTTCTGCGCGAGCTCGGCCACGCTGATGGCCTCGCCGATGGCGACCTCGCGCTTGACCGGCGCCGTGGGCATCTCGAAGCCGTGTTTGGCTTCGGCCCCGACCGCGACGGTGCGTGCCTTCAGGCGCTTCTTCTTCTTGTGCCGGGCGCTGACGTCGCCCGCGATATGCAGTTCCTCGCGGCCATAGCGCGTGCGCTTGTCCTCGGCCTCCTCGCGTACCGCGGGCGGCACGTGGGTGTGCGTGTGAGCGTGTGGCGCGTGGGCATGCGCATGCCCGGCCTCGCGCTCGGGTTCGTTGGCGCGGCGGGCGCGTTCGCGCTCGAAATCCTCGGCGGCGCGCTGCTCGGCCAGACGTCGCGATTCCTCGAGCGCCTTCTTGCGCGCCTGCTCCTCCTCGGTGCGACGCTTGGCTTCCGCCTCCTGGCGCTCGCGCTCGCGCCGCTCGGCCTCGGCTTTCTCGCTTTGCGCGCGCTGTGCTTCCTCGGCTTCGCGCCGCTGCGCGTCGAGCTGCTCCTGTTGCGCGCGCGCCTGTCCCTCGAGCACATCGCGTTTGACGTAGGTGCGTTTCTGGCGCACCTCGACGTTGACCGTACGCGCCCGCCCCTGATTGCTGGCCAGCTTGAGCTCGCTCTGGGTCTTGCGTCGCAATGTGATGCGGCTGGGTGCCGAGCCCTCGTTGCCGTGGCCGTGGCTGCGACGCAGGTGCGTAAGCAGTTCGAGCTTGGCCTCTTCGCTGATCATGTCCTGCGGGCTCGAGACGCTGATGCCGGCCTGATCGAGCTGGGCGATCAGGCGGTCAACCGAGACCTTCAGGACGTCGGCGAATTGTGCAATCGTTACATCAGCCATAGATATTTACCCTGGGCCAGCGCCGCCTCAGTGTTGCGCCTCGAACCAATGCGCGCGCGCCTTCATGATCAGTACGCCCGCCTCTTCCGGCGAGAGGCCTTCGATATCCGCGATGTCATCCACGGCCTGATCGGCCAGCTCATCGCGCGTGCGCACGCCGCGGCGCGCGAGCGCAAGGGCGAGGTCCGGACGCATGCCCTCGAGCGTAAGCAGATCGTCCGCCGGCATCGATTGATCGAGCGTCTCCTCGCTGACGATCGCCTGCGTGAGCAGCACATCGCGGGCGCGGTTGCGCAGCTCCTTGACGATGTCCTCGTCAAACTCCTCGATCGCCGCCAGCTCGCTGGCCGGCACGTAGGCGACTTCCTCGACCGTCGAGAAGCCCTCCTGCACCAGGATGCTGGCCACGTTCTCATCGACATCGAGCTGTTTCATGAAGGTCTCGACCAGCGCGCGCGCCTCCGAATCGCTCTTGGCCTCGGCGTCCGACTCGGTCATCACGTTGAGCTCCCAGCCCGTGAGCTGACTGGCCAGGCGGATGTTCTGGCCGCCGCGACCGATGGCCTGCGAGAGCTTCTCCTCCGCCACCGCGATATCCATGCTGTGCGAATCCTCATCGACCACGATTGACTGCACTTCCGCGGGCGACATCGCATTGATGACGAATTGCGCGGCATTGGCATCGTGGGGAATGATGTCGACGCGCTCGCCGGCAATCTCGTTGGATACGGCCTGTACGCGCGAGCCGCGCATGCCAACGCAGGCGCCGACCGGATCGATGCGCGGGTCCTGACTGCGCACGGCGATCTTGGCGCGCACGCCCGGGTCGCGCGCGGCCGCCAGGATCTGGATCAGCCCCTGGCCGACTTCCGGCACCTCGAGCTTGAACAATTCGATCAGAAACTCGGGGGCCGTGCGCGTGAGAAACAGCTGCGGTCCGCGCGGCTCGGCACGCACCTCGCGCAGAAAGGCCTTGACGCGGTCCTGTGGCTTGAGCTGCTCGCGCGGGATCATCTCGGTGCGCGGCACGAAGCCCTCGGCATTGCTGCCCAGATCCACATAGATACCATTGCGGTCGATGCGCTTGACCACGCCGTTGACCAGCGTGTTGACGCGATCTTTATAGGCCTCGATCACCTGCGCGCGCTCGGCCTCGCGCACCTTCTGCACGATCACCTGCTTTGCCTGCTGCGCGGCGATACGACCGAAGGCTACCGACTCCATCGGCTGCTCGACGTAGCCGCCCGGCTCGGCATCGACGCTCAGATCGCGCGCATCATCGAGCCGCAGCTCCGCGCTCGGATTCTCGAGCTCCGTGGAATCATCGCTGAATACCTTCCAGCGGCGAAAAGTCTCGTAGTCGCCGGTCTTGCGATTGATCGCAACGCGCACGTCCCACTCCTCGCTGTGCTTCTTGCGTGTAGCCGAAGCCAGCGCGGCCTCAAGGGCCTCGAAGATGATCTCCTTATCGACGCCCTTCTCGTTCGAGACGGCATCGACGACCATCAGGATCTCCTTGTTCATCGCTCGAACTCTCCTTGCGCCTCAGGGCCATTGCGGCGCGAGTCGCGCGCGGGCAATGTCCGCAAAGCTCACCGATACAGTGGCGCCATCTACAATCAATTCAATGCCCTCCGGCCCGAGCGCTGCGAGCCGCCCAGTGTAGCGGCGCCGTCCATCCCGAGCGACGCGCAATTCCACCCAGATGCGCGCGCCGACGAAGCGCTGAAAATGCGCCGGCGTGCGCAGCACCCGATCCAGCCCCGGCGAGGACACTTCCAGCGTGTACGCCGTGGGCAGCGGGTCCTCGATATCCAGCCGCGCACCGAGCTCATGGCTCACGCGCTCGCAGTCGTCGAGTCCGACGAGGCCCTCCGGCTTATCAATAAACACACGCAGCACCGAATGCGCGCGGCCCGCCGCATAATCCAGCTCAACCAGCTCGTAGCCCAGCTGCGCCAGCAAAGGCTCAGCAAGCGCAATCAGCTGTTCGCGTAACGGCGCCACGATCCTGCACCTGCCCACCGCCAAAGCCATGCACAAAAAATAAAAGCCCCATGTGGGGCTTTTAAATCAAGCACTTGGCCGCACTTCCTGCGGCTTTACGGCAGCTAGGCTCTAGCCCCTGCCGTCCACCGGCCAAGCGCGATTCTAGTGCCTGGACTGAAGGAAATTCAACCCGCCCTACGCAAATCGCTGCGCGCGCGGCCGCCCTCAACGGCGGGTGGATTGCTGCGCGGCTCGCCGCAAGGCGGCGGTGAGCTCCTCGATGTCACCGCCCTTGACCACTACCGCGTCAGCTCCGGCCTTCAGGCATTGCTGCTCGAGTATCGTGTTCTTGTGGCCCGTGTAGACCACGATGGCGGCGGCTGGCAGGCGCTCTCGCAACTGCTTGATCAGCGGCAAACTGGAGCCATCGTCGAGCGACAGATCCATTACGAACGCGTTCGGTGCGTGAGCCTCGACAGCCTCCAGCACCGCCCTGTTCGAGCTCGCTCTGGCAACGCAGCGTATGTCCTGACTCTCGTCCAATAAGAACGTCAGCGTCATGGCGAGGTCCGCATTGTTCTCGCCGATGAGAACCCGCAATGGCGCTTCAGTCAGCCCGCTCATTCTGGCTTTCCCGGCACAAACACATCGAATTGCAGTGTGTACGCGCTGCCGCTCTCCTGGAACGGTACACAGCGCACCTCATCCTGCAGCGCGCGCGTTGCGAACGATGGCAGGATCTTGTCGCGAAACTGCTCAACGAGCTCGCAATCCCCTAAATCGAGCTCCCTCGGGTTATGCGGCGCGATCTGCAGGTGCCGCCACTGGCCCGCGAGGCCCACATTTGCATCGGCCGGCGCATCAGCCGGGCCGGGCCCGGCGGCAGTCTCGAGCGGCTGCAATGTAGAGAATCGCAGGCTCGCGGAGGCGAATTTCTCCGGAGCTCCGAAGCCGCGCCCGCAGGTTGCGGTCCTGACCACGGCATCCTGGCGCGCGCCGAGCGCGCGCAACAGCGCCTGCAGCTTGCTCTGCAGGCCATCGCACGAGTAAGTGGATGTGAACCCCAGGAAGGTGAATTCGATCTCATGCGCGCTCCAGCTGCCCGAGTCAGCATGGGCTGGCGCGCCCAGGAGGCTCAGCGCCACGACTAAAGTCGCGCTGGCGCAGCGGCCGATCGGCGCAGGCTCAAAGCGCACGGCGCACCCGAGCCAGGCCGCAGGCAAGGTCCGCGCGCAGGTCCTCGAGCGCCTCGATACCGACCGACAGGCGCAAGAGCCCATCGGTGAGCCCGGCGGCGCGGCGCGCCGATTCCTCCATGGCCGCGTGCGTCATCGAGGCCGGATGGGCCACGAGGCTCTCGACCCCGCCCAGGGACTCGGCAAGTGAGAAGAACTGCAGGCCAGCCAGAAAGGCTTTGACGGCCGGAATACCACCGCGCAATTCGAAGCTCACGATGGCGCCGAAGCCGCGCTGCTGGCGCGCGGCGAGCTCGTGGCCCGGGTGCGTAGGCAGTCCCGGATAGTAGACGCAGGCGATCTCGGGCTGCTCGCTGAGCCACTGCGCCAGACTCTGGGCATTGCGGCCGTGCACGTCGAGCCGCGCGTGCAGGGTGCGCAGGCCTCGCAGCGTCAGATAGCTGTCAAACGCCGAGCCGGTCAGACCCAGACAATTCGCCCACCAGGCCAGCGCCTCGAGCTGCTCACTGCGCGCGGCGATGACGGCGCCGCCGACGACATCGCTATGCCCGTTGATGTATTTGGTCGTGGAATGCACGACCAGGTCCGCGCCCAGCCGCAGCGGCTGCTGCCAGACCGGCGACAGGAAGGTGTTGTCCACCACGACCAGCGCGCCGGCTGCCTTGCCCAGTGCCGTGACCGCGGCGATATCGGTCAGGCGCAATAAGGGATTGCTGGGGGTCTCAATCCACAGCAACGCGGTTGGCCGCGACAGCGCGCTGCGCAGAGCCGCAGCATCCGAAAAGTTCGCGAACTCGACCTGCAGGTCACCGCGCCGATTGAGCGCCTCAAACAACCGGTAACTGCCGCCATAGCAATCGTGCGGCGCGAGCACGCGTGCCCGTGAGGGCAGGATCTGCATGCACAGAGTCACCGCGCCCATGCCTGAGGCCGTGATCACGGCCCCGACCCCGCCCTCCAGTTCGGCCAGCGCCGCGCCGAGCAGATCGCGCGTCGGATTGCCCGTGCGCGAATAGTCGTAGCTGCGTTTCTCGCCGTAGCCTCGAAACGCGTAGGTCGCGCTCAAATGAATGGGCGGCACCACCGCTCCGGTCAGATCGTCGCTCTCCAGACCGGCGCGCACCGCGCGCGTAACGGCATTGGCAGGCTCACTCACGGCACAGGCTCTCCGTACAAACACTCGAAGATGGGCCGCAATGTGCCGCTCTCGCGCAAAAAGGCGTCATGACCGTAGCGCGAGGATATCTCGCACAATCGCGCGCGCGGCAGGCGCGCGGCCAATGCACGCATATCGGCGATGGGCACGAGCTGATCCTCGAGCACCGCAACGGCCGTGGTCGGCACGCTGATGCGCCGTGCATCGACCGAGTGCAGATCGATGGATTCAGACAGACACACGAAGGCTTCAGGCAGATGGCGCGCGGCATAGTCGCGTCCGCGAGCCAGCAGATACTCCTCGACCGGGAACACGAATCGACCCTGCTCCAGGCGCGGGGCCTGTGCGAAGCGTGCGGCAAACTCCTGCGGGCTGCGGTAGCTCGCCATCGCCAGTGCGCGCGCCAGTTCGAGGCCCTCGGCGGGCCGACCCAGCTGCAGCGCAAAGCGCACGACGCGTCGCTGCACACTGCGCCAGGCGGTTGCCATCGGGTGCGCTCGCTCCGAGGCGCTGATGATCAGTAATTGCTCGACCCGCTCCGGATAGCGCTCGGCGAAGGCCAGTGCCACCATGCCGCCGTAAGAAGCACCCACGATGGCGCGCAGCGCGCCGATATGCAGATGATCGAGCAGCAGGCGCAGCGCCTCGGCCTGATCGTAGCTCGATAGGCTCGGGAAGGTGCCCCCGGCGACCGGTCCGCTCGACTCCCCGCTCGCGCCCAGATAATCGAAGCCGAGCACGCGCACACGGTTGCTGTCGAGCGCCGCGGCCGGTCCGGCAAGCTGCGACCACCAGCCCGCGCGCGGTTGCTGCACATCGAATACGCGCCGATGCGCGGAGATGCCGCCCAGGGCCAGCACCACGGGAGCCCCGGCGGGGCCTGCCAGGCGCCAGCCCAGCCGCAATGGCTGGATGCTGCCTCCATGACGCAGCGACAATCGCGGGCCCCAATGCAGTACGTCCTCGATCGCCGGCGCGGTGCTCGCGCCAGAGCGCTCGGGTTCAGAGCTCAGATCAGGATGTGAGGCGAGGTTCAAGCCGTACTCCGCTTACGTCAGTCATGCCCATCGTGGCACTCCTGCGGATCGGCTTCAGGGCGGCGGCTTGGCGGCCAATGCCGCCCGGCAAAGCGCTGATCGCCCGGCCCTCATCTATCGGCCGCAGCCCAAGGCCGCGTCACCGCAGGAGTTGGCACCATGTCGGCAATCCGACGGTTGCCCCGGCGTCTAAGGGCCTTTCCCTCAGCCGGTCTCGATGAGTGGGGAGGAAGTCTAGAGTCCCGCGCCGCCGCGGGTCAAGCCTGAAGCGCGCAGCGCTGCACCCGCGCACCCGCGCACCCGCGCACCCGCGCACCGGCGCACCGGCGCGAGCTCGCGGCTGTGACGCCTCCGTCTTGCTCATCACGTAATAATACGATAATGTACTAATACATTAGTACAGACAACGGATTGCCCGATCGATGAAGTCCCACCGCCAGCTATCCGCGCGGCAGGAAGCTCTGGCCGAGCGCAGCCTGGTCATGGCTATTCTGACGCTGCGCAGCGTCGAGGAATGCCGCGCATTCCTGCGCGACCTGTGCACGCCGGCTGAGTTGCAGGCGATGGCCGACCGCTGGTCGGTAGTCGAATGCCTGCGCCGCGGCCTGCCCTACCGCGAGATTCACCGACAGACCGGCGTGAGCGTCACGACCATCGGGCGCGTCGCGCGCTATCTGGCCTCGGGCAATGGCGGCTACGCGCTGGCCGCGCAGCGCGTGGATGGCGCAGCGCATGGATAAGCAGTCCCGCATCAAGCTCGCGGTGCAGAAGTCCGGCCGCCTGACCGATCCCTCCCTCGAGCTGCTGGCGCGCTGCGGCCTGAAACTCGCGCGCGGCAAGGACCAGCTCATGGGTTTCGGCGAGAACATGCCGCTGGATGTCCTGTTCGTACGCGATGACGACATCCCCGATCTGGTGCAGGAGGATGTCTGCGACCTGGGGCTTGTCGGATTGAATGTGCTCGAGGAGAAGCGGCTGCAGCTGGCCGCACGCGGCGCCCCGGCGCTCTTTCAGGTGCTGCGCACGCTCGATTTCGGTCGCTGCCGTCTGGCGCTCGCAGTGCCCGCGGAGCAAAGCTATGACGGCCTCGCATCGCTGCGCGGCAAGCGCATCGCTACGACCTATCCGTATCTGCTCGGTGATTTTCTCACGCGGCACAATATCGTCGCCGACATCGTGACGCTCTCGGGCGCGGTGGAGATCGCGCCGCGACTGGGGCGCGCCGACCTGATCTGCGATCTGGTGTCCACCGGCTCGACGCTGCAGGCCAATCACCTGCGCGAGGTGCAGACCGTGCTCGAGAGCCATGCGGTGCTGATACGCACGCCCATCGCCTTGCCACCGGATAAGGACGAGTGGGTGGAGCGATTGCTGTTGCGAATCGAGGGCGTGCAGCAGGTCAAGGAAAGCAAGTACATCATGCTGCATGCCCCGCGCTCGGCGCTGCCGGCGATCCGGCTGCTTTTGCCCGGCAGCGAATCCCCGACGATCATTCCGCTCGAAGGCTCACCCGAGCGCGTCGTGATTCACGCCGTGTGTCGCGAGAACGTGTTCTGGGAGACCCTCGAGAGCCTGAAGAAAGTCGGAGCCAGTGCACTGCTGGTGCTCCCGGTCGAGAAGATGCTGGCCTGAAGGGCCTGAGGCGCCGCATGGATATTCGCGACTGGCAGAGCATGAGTCCGGCACAACGCCGCGGCGCCCTTGAGCGCCCCTCGGCCGCGCTGCACGAGCGCACGCTCACGCAGGTCCGGAGCATCATCGCCGCCGTGCGCCTTGAGGGTGATGCGGCGCTGTCGCGCTACACGCGCGAGTTCGATGGCGTCGAGCTCACGCAGCTGCAGGTCACGCCCGAAGAGTTCGCCGCGGCTCGCTCGCACCTGCAGCCCGAGCAACACGCCGCGCTCGAGCGCGCCATCGCCAACGTCGAGGCCTTTCATCGGGCCGGGTTGCCCGACGCTATCTCGCTCGAGGTGCAGCCGGGCGTGCGCTGCGAGCGGCTGATTCGGCCCATCGAGGCCGTGGGTCTGTACGTGCCGGCCGGCTCAGCACCGCTGCCTTCGACCGTCTATATGCTGGCCGTTCCGGCGCGTCTGGCCGGCTGCCCGCAGCGCGTGCTGTGCACGCCGCCGCTGCGCGACGGGCTGGCCAGCCCGGCGGTGCTCGTGGCCGCGCGGCTCTGCGGTATCGAGCAGGTCTACAAGATCGGCGGCGCGCAGGCGATCGCCGCGCTCGCCTACGGCACGCACAGCATCCCCAAGGTTGCCAAGATCTTCGGCCCCGGCAACGCCTGGGTGACCGCGGCCAAGCAGCTCGTGGCGGCCGATCCGGATGGCGCCGCGCTCGACATGCCGGCCGGCCCTTCCGAGGTACTCGTGATTGCCGATGAGGGCGCGCGCGCCGAGTTCATCGCTTCCGATCTGCTCGGCCAGGCCGAGCACGATCCGCGCTCGCAGGCGCTGCTCGTGACGCCCAGTCGCGAGCTCGCGCAGGCCGTGGCAGCGGCCGTGCAGCAGCAGCTGCCCTCACTATCGCGAGCGCGCATATTGCGCGACTCGATGGCTGCCTCGTGCATTGTGCTGGTGTCCGATCTGCGCCAGGCGCTGGAAGTCAGCAACGCCTATGCCCCCGAGCACCTGATCATCGATACGCGCTCGCCGCGCGCGCTGCTGCATGGCGTGACCAACGCTGGCTCAGTGTTTCTCGGCCCCTGGTCTCCCGTGACGATGGGCGACTACTGCTCGGGCACCAACCACGTGCTGCCGACCTATGGCTACGCGCGCGCCTACAGCGGTCTGTCGGTTCTGGATTTCACCCGGCGCATGACCGTGCAGGAGCTGCAGCCGGCGGGCTTGCGTGCGCTCGGGCCCACGGCCAGCACCCTGGCAGCGCTCGAGGGTCTGGATGCACACGTCGCTACAGTCGCGCTGCGGCTCGAGGCGCTGCACGCGGGCAGCCCCGCATGAGCTGGCTCACCGAGCTCGCGCGGCCTGAGATCCGCGCCCTGCGGCCCTATGAGCACGCCATCTGGGAACCGGGCCTCGTGCGGCTGCACGCGAATGAATTGCCCTGGCGCCCCGAGGGCGATGTCTCGCAGGCCGGTTTGAACCGCTACCCCGAGCCCTACCCGATGGCGCTCGGCGCTGCGCTGGCCGCACTCTACGGCGTGGCGCCCTCGATGCTGCTGGCCGCTCGCGGCAGCGATGAGGCCATCGATCTGCTGATCCGCAGCTATTGTCGCGCCGGCCAGGACGCGATCCTCGTGTGCCCGCCGACATTTGGCATGTATGGCGTGGCCGCGCGCGTGCAGGGCGCCGCCGTCATCGAAGTGCCCTTGCAGCGCGCCGCGGGCTATGCCTGCGACTTCGCGGCCGTACAGGCCCAGTGCGCGGCGAACGTGAAGCTCGTGTTTCTGTGCTCGCCGAATAACCCGACCGGCAACCGCTTCGAGCGCGCCTCGGTCGTGGCGCTGACGCGCGCGCTGCAGGGTCGCGCACTGCTCGTGGTCGATGAAGCCTATGTGGAATTCGCCGATGCTCCCTCACTCGCCACCGAGCTCGCCGCATTGCCCGGGCTGGTGGTGCTGCGCACTTTATCCAAGGCGTATGGGCTCGCCGGTGCGCGCTGCGGCGTGCTGCTGGCGCATGCCGACGTGGTCGCGCTGCTGCGCAAAGTCATTCAGCCCTATGCGCTCACGCAATTGACGATCGAGGCAGCCTTCAGAATCCTCGCGCCCGCGCCGCTCGAGGCGGCGCGCGCGCGCGTCGTGGGCATACGGGCCGAGCGCGCGCGCGTGGCTGCAGCCTTGCGCGACGCGCGCGGCGTGCAGCGCGTGTGGCCGAGTGAGGCGAATTTCCTGCTGGTCGAATTCGACGATGCGCTGGCCGCGCAGCGGCGCGCTCACGACGCGGGTGTGCTGGTGCGCGAGCTGCGCGCCTATCCCGGTCTGCAGCAGGCGCTGCGAGTGAGCATCGGCGCCGCAGCGGACAACGAGCGGCTGCTCGCGAGCCTCGCATGAGCGGCGCGGTCGTACTGTTTCTGGATCGTGATGGCACTTTGATCGAGGAGCCGCCCGACCAGCAGGTCGACAGTCTGGAGAAACTGCGGCTGATGCCCGGCGTGATCGCAGCGCTACAGGAATTAGCGCGCGCCGGCTACCGCTTCGTCATGGTCAGCAACCAGGACGGCCTGGGCAGCGAGGGCTATGCGCGCGCGCAGTTCGAGCTGGTGCAGGAACACCTGCTGCAGCTCTTCGCCTCCCAGGGCATAGCCTTTGAGGCCACATTCATCTGTCCGCATTTCGCCGAGGAGCAGTGCGAGTGCCGCAAACCGCGTATCGGCCTGGTGCGCGCCTACCTGGCGCAGCACAGTCTGGATCGCACGCGCAGCGCCGTGATCGGCGATCGCGACACGGATCTGCAGTTCGCCCGCGAGCTCGGCATTCGCGCACTGCGCGTCAGCCGGGACGGGCCTGAACAGCAGCGCTGGCCCGCGCTCGTGCATGCACTGCTCGCGCGCCGCGCGACGGTCGCGCGCGCGACCCGCGAAACGAACATCGAAGTGCACGTCGAGCTCGACAGCCAGGCCGCCAGCGCCATAAACAGCGGCATCGGCTTCTTCGATCACATGCTCGAGCAGCTCGCCAAGCACGCGGGCTTCCAACTGCAGCTGCGCTGCCGCGGGGATCTGCACATCGATGAGCATCACACGGTCGAGGACTGCGCACTGGCGCTCGGGGAGGCGCTGCGCGAGGCGCTGGGAGACAAGGCGGGAATCGGCCGCTACGGCTTTCTGCTGCCTATGGATGAGAGCGAAGCGCAGGTCACGCTGGACCTGTCGGGCCGGGCCTACTTTGTCTTCGACGGCCACTTCGGGCGCGATCAGATCGGGGCGCTGCCCAGCGAGCTCGTGCCGCACTTCTTTCGCTCACTGAGCCAGACGCTGGGCGCGGCGCTGCATATATCGGTGCGCGGCGAGAACACCCATCACATGATCGAGGCGTGCTTCAAGGGCGTGGGCCGCGCACTGCGGCCAGCGCTGCGGCGGGCAGGCTACGATCTGCCGAGCACCAAGGGCACGCTGTGAGCACGGGGCTCGACGTCGTGATCATCGACAGCGGCGGCGCGAATCTGGCCTCTTTGCGCTACGCGCTGGATCGGCTGGGTGCGCGCTCGGCCGTGAGCAGCGATCCGGCACTGATTGGCGCCGCACCGCGCGTGCTGCTGCCCGGCGTCGGCGCCGCTGCCGATGCCATGGCACGCCTGCGCTCGCATGGCCTCGACCGGCTCATCCCGCAACTGCGCTCGCCGGTGCTCGGGATCTGCCTGGGGATGCAATTGTTGTTCGAGCACTCAGCCGAGGGCGATACGAGTTGCCTGGGCGTGATCGCCGGCACGGTCGAGCGACTGCGGAGCGCCCCGGGACTGCCGGTGCCGCACATGGGATGGAATACGCTCGATCTGCAGCGCGAGGACCCGCTCCTGAGCGGCATTCGCAACAGCGATCGGCTCTACTTCGTGCACAGTTTTGCCGCCCCCGTCAATGGCTGCTCGCTCGCCTCGGTCCACTACGGCCGGGCGCACTGTGCGATCGTGCGGCAGCGCAATTTTCGCGGCGTGCAGTTTCATCCCGAGCGCTCCTCGGCCGCCGGCGCCCGCATCCTGCGCAATTTCCTGGCGCCGGGCGCATGTTACTGATCCCCTCGATCGATCTGCGCGGCGGCGCCTGCGTGCGCCTGCGCAAGGGTGATTTCGCGGCCGAGACGCGCTACGAGCTCAGCGCGCACGAGCTGCTGGCGCGTTATCGCACGCTCGGCGCGAGCTGGTTGCACGTAGTGGATCTGGACGGCGCGCGCGCCGGGGCGCCGGGCAATATGAAGCTGATTCAGGCGTTGGCCGCTCACAGTGCCCTGCGCCTGCAGGTCGGCGGCGGCGTACGCAGCGCCGATCTCATCAAGGAACTGCTGCGAGACGCGGTCGCGCGCGTCGTGATCGGCAGCGCGGCGGTCGAGCGTGTTGCACAGGTGCACGGCTGGCTGCAGGAATTCGGCGCGGAGCGAATCTGCCTGGCGTTTGACGTACGCATCAATGCGCTGGGAGTGCCGCAGGTACGCATCCACGGCTGGCAGCAGCAGACGCAACTGTCATTATGGGACGCGCTGGCCGGGTATGATGGTACGCAGCTGCGCCACGTGCTGTGCACTGACATCGAGCGCGACGGCGCACTCGCGGGGCCCAATCTTGAACTCTACAGCGAAGCCTTGCGACGCTTCCCGCATATCCAGTGGCAGGCCTCCGGCGGCATCGCCGACGGCGCCGATCTGGGCGCGCTGGCCGCCTGCGGCGTGGCGGCCGCGATCAGCGGCAAGGCACTGCTGGAGGAGCGCATCAGCCTTGAGGAATTGCAGCCATTCTTGCCAAACGCATAATTCCGTGTCTGGACGTGCGCGCCGGCCAGGTCGTCAAGGGCGTGCGCTTTCGCGCCCATCGCGTGGTCGGGGACATCATCGAGCTGGCGGTGCGCTATCGCGATCAGGGAGCCGACGAGCTGGTGTTCTATGACATTACCGCCAGTCCCGAGGGCCGCTCGGTCGATCGTGCCTGGGTCAGCCGGGTCGCGCGCGAGCTGGATATTCCATTCTGCGTGGCGGGCGGCATTGCCTCGGTGCAGGACGCCGAGGAAGTCCTCAATGCCGGGGCGGAGAAAATCTCGGTGAATTCCCCTGCCCTGACCGATCCTTCGCTGATCGATCGGTTGAGCGCGCGCTTCGGCGTGCAGTGCATTGTTGTGGGCATCGACAGCCAGACCACCCCCGAGGGCTATCGGGTTTATCAATTCACCGGCGATCCCTCGCGCACGCTCGACGCGCAGCGCGACACTCTTGACTGGGTGCGTGAGGTGCAGGAGCGCGGCGCCGGTGAGATCGTGCTCAATTGCATGGCCTCTGACGGCACACGCGACGGCTACGACATCGAGCAATTGCGCCGCGTGCGTGCCTTGTGCGAGGTGCCGCTGGTTGCCTCTGGCGGGGCCGGCACCGTGCAGCACTTCGAGCGCGCGTTTCGCGATGCGCAGGTCGATGCGGCGCTCGCGGCGAGCGTGTTTCACAGCGGTGCGATTGCGATTCCCGATCTCAAGCGCGAACTGCGCAGCGAGGGGCTGGAGGTGCGGCTATGAGCACACCGAGCCCGAGGGCCGGGTTCGTGGACCCGCAGCGCCTGGACTGGGATAAGAACGGCGGTCTGCTGCCGGCGATCGTGCAGCACGCCGATAGCGGCAGCGTGCTGATGCTCGGCTACATGAACCGCGAGGCACTGCGCGCGACGCTCGAGCGCGGCCGCGTGGTCTTCTACAGCCGCTCCAGGCAACGGCTCTGGCACAAAGGCGAGAGTTCGGGCCATGAGCTCGAGCTCTGCGGCGTGCGCGCCGATTGCGATGCGGACACCCTGCTGATCAGCGCACGGCCCTCGGGTCCGGTCTGCCATACGGGCACCATGACGTGCTTTGGCGATGAGCCGGTGGCAGCCGTGGTGTCGCTGAGCTTTCTGCTCGAGCTCGAGCGCATCATCGCGCAGCGCATCGCCGAGAGTCCCGAGGGCAGCTATACGGCTCGCCTGCACGCCAGCGGCCTGCGCCGCGTGGCGCAGAAGGTCGGTGAAGAAGGCCTCGAGGTGGCCCTCGCCGGCTGCGCCGAGGACGATGGCGCGCTCATCGGCGAGTGCGCCGACCTCATCTTCCATCTGCTGGTGCTGTTGCGCTCGCGCTCGCTCTCGTTCGAGCTGATCGTCGATGAATTGCGCGCGCGCCATGCGACTGGCAGCGCAGAGGCGCCCAAGACGCGTTAGCCGCGCCAGGCGTTGCACTACAGGACGATGTCCACGGCCGGCTCGCGCAGGTTATAGCGTGAGCTCATCGCGCGCCCATAGGCCCCGGCATTTGCAATCAGCAGTACGTCGCCTTCACGCGTCGGGGGCAAGAGCCGATCATGCCCGAGGAAGTCCGCGCTCTCGCAGATCGGACCGACGACGTTGGCGAGCTCGGTGGCCGGCTCATCGATGCGCGTGAGATTCACGATCTCATGCCAGGCACCATAGAGCGCCGGACGGATCAGCGAATTCATGCCGGTGGCGATGCCGATGTAGCGGATGTCATCCTTGCTCTTGGTCTGAGTGACGCGTGCGATCAGCGCGCCGGCCGCCGCCACCAGGTAGCGGCCCGGCTCGAGCCACAGCGGCACTTGCGGCCGGCGCTCGCGCGCCGCGAGCAGCAGGCTGTCGAGTCGGTGCAGATCGAGCGCGGGTTGCCCGAGCACGTCGGGCACGCCGAGGCCGCCGCCGACATCGATGGCCCGCAGCTGCGGAAAATGCGGCGCCAGATCCAGCAGAGTGCCGGCCACCTCGGACCAGTTGTCCGCATCCAGAATGCCGCTGCCCGAGTGCGCGTGCAGCCCGGCCACGATTACGCCGTGGCGGCGCACGAGCTGCATGAGCTCATCGAGCTCGCTGAGCGGCACGCCGAACTTGGCCTGCGCCCCGGCGGTGCGCACGTGCTGGTGGTGGCCGCGCCCGGTACCGGTATCGATGCGGATGAACACGCTGCGATCGCGGAACAGCTCGCCCCAGGCTTGCAGCACATAGAGATTGTCGAGCGTGAGGCTGATGCCGGCCTCGAGCGCCCAGCCATACTCCTCGCGGCCGGCAAAGTTGGGCGTGAACAGAATGCGCGCGCGATCCAGCTGCGGCACGCTTTCGAGCAGCCACTCGATCTCACCGCGCGAGACGCACTCGAAGCCCAGGCCCTCGCCGGCCAGGAGGCGCAGGATCTGCGCATTCGGATTGGCCTTCATCGCGTAGAGCACGCGATCGACGGACTTCAGGCCCTGCAGGGCCTGCGCGGCAGCCCGGATCACTGCGGGATCGTAGACGTAAGCACAGTCATGTTGCGCGGCCAGCGCCAGCAGCTGCGCGCGTCGAGCGCGCCACCAAGTCACCTGCGGCACGCTCGCCGGGACTGCGGGAGCGAACAGCTGCTCCCAGGTCGGCCCGAGGATCGCCCCGGAGCGCACCGGCTCGATGAGCCGCTCGTGCAATTCATTGACCAGGCGATCGCCCTGGTCCTCATCGACTACGAAGCTGAAGTTCAGATCATTGGCTGCCTGGCTCAAGAGATAAATGCGCTGCTCGGCAAACAACTCGAAGGCCGCGCCGAGCTGATGCAGGATCGCGCGGATGTTGCGTCCAACGAGGCTGACGGATGCGCAGGGGCCCACTGCCTGCACCCGGCAGAGCCGCGCCAGCGCCTCAATCAGCGCTTGCAGCGTCGCCGGATCGAGCGCATTGGCGGCCGGATCGAGCGAGACCGTCACGCTGGTCTCGGAGGTGGATATCAGATCGACCGACAGACCATGGCGCTTGAAGATCTGGAAAGCATCGGCCAGAAAGCCGACCTCGTGCCACATGCCGGGGCTCTCGAGCGAGACCAGCGTGATGCCCTTCTTGATGCACACCGCCTTGACCTGGGCGACACCATCACCGCCATCGGCGCCGATATGTGTGCCTTCGAGCATCGGGCTGTGCGTGGCGTAGACCGCGATCGGGATCTGCTGCGATTTGACCGGCAGGATGCAGCGCGGATGCAGCACCCTGGCGCCACTGCTCGCGATCTCCTGGGCCTCGTCATAATGCAATGAGCGCAGCAGCCGCGCCTGCGGCGTCAGGCGCGGATTGGCACTGAACATGCCCGGCACGTCGGTCCAGATCTCCAGCCGCAGCGCACTGAGTTTGGCGGCGAAATAGGCCGCTGAGGTATCCGAGCCACCGCGTCCGAGCAGAACAGTCTCACCACTGGCATCGCTGGCGATGAAGCCCTGTGTGACGATCACGCCCGCGAGCGCATCGAGCTGCGCGTGCAGCGCCACATCCGGCTCGAAGGCGCAGGTGGCCGACAGAAAGTGAGTGCGCACCGAGGCCCCCTCGAGCGGCTCGGCCAGCAGGCCGGTGCGTGCATCCCACCACAGTGCCGCAATGCCCTGCGCGCTTAAGTAGCGCGCGCCCAGCTCCGTGGACATGAGCTCGCCGCTGGCCAATACGCGCGCGCGCGTGCGATCGCTGAGCTCGCCGGTCAGACCGATACCGTCGGCCAATTGCCGCAAATCCTCGAAGTACTGTTCGAGCTGCGCGCTCACACCGATGCCCAGCTCGGCGGCCAGTGCGCGATGGCGCTGTTCGATGTCCTCGAGCAGCGGCCGGTGCACGTTGGCCTGCGCAGCGGACAGTAATTTATCGAGCCGATCCGTGACGCCGCTGATGGCCGAATGCACCACCAGCACGCGCGTGCCGGCGGCCTGGCGGGCACGCACCACCGCGGCGATGTTGCGCCAGTTGCTCAGGTTCGCCACGCTGGTGCCGCCGAACTTGAGCACGACCCAGCCAGACCCGTCGCGTGTCGCCATCCGCTATCCGTTGGTAAGGCAGAAAGACCAATGCGCCGGCGCTGTGGGCAGCGCCGCGGCGACGGTCCCTAAAGATCGTCGTCGTCGAAGACTTCGCGCAGATCTTTTTCTAGTTTTCGATCGGCGAGCACTTCCTCGAGCCGGCTCCAGGCGGCCTTGCCGCGTTTGCCCTGCGCTCGCACCCGCTTATCCACGCGGGCTAACAAACCGTCATAGTCGGTACTGTCCTCCGACTCGATGATGAATTCTTCGTCCAGATCGAAGTTCTCGTTATCGCGTTCAGACATCGTGGTTTCGCTGAAAGTATAGAAAAATCAGACGCTTAAAAGGACACTGGGTGTTGCAGCCAGCGAACTATAGCTGATTTGCGGCGCGGTTCAACTGGCTCGGGCAGCGGCCGCAGCAGCTACCGCCTTTTATGAATGGACACCGCCGACTTACCTGCTGGGGGCGGGCTCGGCGGCTACAGCTGCGGCGCATCGCTGGTGCTGAGCGCGGACAGGTCTGCCTCCAGGCCAACGGTAGCCAGTACACCATCGGCGCGCTGCAGCACCTCACGCGCGTAGTCCCAATGAATGGCGACCGTGCTGTCACCGACGGCGCTGCGCAATAGCTCGGCAAACTGATCCACGTCGGGCTCGAAACTTTGCCCTTCGGCGTCCACCGGTGGGTGCGCCTCGAGCAGCAGCTCGCCATTGACCCAGGCCACCTTGACCGGATCATTGATCAGGTAGACGGGTGTACCGATCGGAATGAGTGGAAAGAGCTCGGCCAC
The DNA here is from genome assembly GCA_049515055.1 of Steroidobacteraceae bacterium. Taxonomy (GTDB): domain Bacteria; phylum Pseudomonadota; class Gammaproteobacteria; order Steroidobacterales; family Steroidobacteraceae; genus FEN-1191. Next base: position 18,611 of record JBEKUL010000060.1, read on the forward strand.
GTCATCCGGATACATGCGGATGCAGCCGTGCGTGACCGCGAGCCCGACCGCGATCGGGTTATTGGTACCGTGAATCATGTAGGTACCGCCGCCGGCGGCGAGCCGCATCGCATAGGCGCCCAGGGGATTGTCCGGGCCAGGTGGCACGCGCGCGGGCAACGGATCGCCGGCCTGCGCGTGCTCCTTGCGCACCGAGGCGGGCGGAAACCAGACCGGGTTTTTCTGCTTGCCGATCACATGCGTGAGGCCGATGGGCGTGTGCCAGTCCATCTTGCCGATGCTCACCGGGTAGGTGATGACCTGGACCGGCCCGCCGTGTGTGTGCGGCGGATAGTAATAGAGGCGATGCTCGGGCAGATTGACCACGATGCCGTCGCGGGGACCGGGCGGCAGAATGTGGCGGCCTGGAATGATCAGCTGTTTGCCGGCCCCGGGCAGCCAGGGATCCACGTCCGGGTTGACCCGAATGAGCTCCTCGGAGCCCAGGCTGAACTGGCGCGCGAGGTCGTAGAGCGTGTCCTCGTAGACCGTAGTGACGGTGGTATCGTCCCCGACCACCATATCGGTGGGGCTCGCGAGCCGATAGACCGTGGCCTGAGAGGGTGCAGCCACGGCGAGCAGCATCACGAGCGCCGCCAAGCCGTACCGTATTGCGCGCTCGTTCACGTCCTTAGACTAGCATGCGGCGCTGCGCCCTCACCGAGCGAACGGTGATCGTTCCATGCGCAAATAACCCCTCCCCACTTAGTCTGTCACGCGCCTATACTGTTTATATGTACAGTAGTTGGCAGATCGACCTGTCGGTGCGGCCTTGAGCATGCAGGCGCGCGGCGTAACGCTCGATCGACTCGCCCGTCTGTGCCAGAGCGGCGCTTCGCGTCGCGCCCTACTGGCGGCAGCGCCTTCGGGCTTTGCGCAGCTCGATGCGAGCCTGCCCGGCGGCGGCTGGCCGCTCGGTGCCATCGCCGAGCTGATGCCGGCAACGAGCGGTATCGGCGAGCTCGCTGTATTGCTGCCGGCCTTGTCGAGGCTGGCCCGCGCCGGGCGCTACATCGCCTGGATTGCCCCGCCCTATCTGCCCTATGCGCCTGCGCTCGTGCAACGGGGCCTGCCGCTCGAGCGCGTGCTGATCATCCGCAGCTGCGCCTTGCAGGAATCGCTCTGGGCAGCGGAGCAGGCACTGCTGTGTCCGGCATTCGGTGCCGTGCTGAGCTGGCCAGCCCGGATCAGCGACAAACATGTGCGCCGTCTGCAGCTCGCAGCCGAAACAGGCGGCAGTCTGGGCATTCTCTACCGGCCAGCCGCAGCGGCACACGAGCCATCCCCGGCGGCCTTGCGATTGCAGCTCGAGCCCACGGCCGATGGACTGGCGGTGATCATCCTGAAATGCCGTGGCGGACGAGCGGGCTTGCGCTTGCAATTGCCGCAGGCGGCCGCATGAGCAACGAGCTCTGGCTGTGCATCCGTTTCCCGCAACTGGCAACCGAGGCGCTCGCAGCAGCGCAGACAGCGGTCGATGAGCACAGCCCCAGCGGCCTGCGCATCCAGCGCGCAGCGCTGGAACGCCTGGCCGCCTGGGCCTATCAGTGGAGCAGCCTGATCAGCTACGCGGCCTGCGAGCCGCTGCTGTGGCTCGAGCTCGGCGCGAGCCGCACATTGTTCGGCGGCCACGCGGCGCTGCTCGCGCGCATTGAAGCCGGTCTGCTGCAGCTCGGTTACAGCCATATCTGCGCTCTGGCTCCTTCACCCACCGCCGCAGCCCTACTCACGCGCGCGGATGAGCCGCGCTGTGTGCTCACAAAGAGGCAATTGCGGCAGCGATTCGCGAGCCTTGCGCTGGATCTGCTGGAGCTGCCCGCAGCCACACGCGCGGCGCTGCAGGCATCGGGCCTGCGCCGTATCGGTGAGCTCCTGGACTTGCCCGCCGCCGCGATCGCGCGGCGTTTCGGGCCCGAGACCTCGCTTTATCTGCAGCGCCTGTGCGCACAGGCGAGCGATCCGCGGCCCACCTGGCGTGCGCCCGACACCTATGAGGCGCGCTGCGAATTCGGCGTCGAGGTGCACAGCACGACGGCGCTGCTGTTCCCATTGCAACGGCTATTGCTGGAATTGCAGGGCTACCTGTACGCCCGCGATTGCGCGGTGCCGTGCTTTACCCTCGAGTTCGAGCATTATCGGCATCCCGTCAGCCGCGTCACCATCGGTTTGTGCGCTCCGGCACGCGATGCGCCGCAGTTGCTCGCGCTCGCGCGCGAGCGGCTGCATGCCCTGCAGCTGCCCGCCCCCGTGAGCGCGTTGCGGCTGCAGGCGCTCGAATTCAGCTCACCGCAGATTGTGCAGCAGGATCTGTTCGGCAGCGATGCGCGGCCCTTGCAGTCCGTGCAGCGGCTGCTCGATCGCCTGCACGCGCGCCTCGGGCCAGACAGTCTGCAAAGCTTGGAGTTGCAGGCCGATTACCGCCCGGAACGCAGCACGCGCTGCATTGCGCCGGATCTGGCGCGCATGAGCTCGAGCCCGCAGGCTGCCTTACCCGATGAGCCGCCGCCCGAGCGGCCCTGCTGGCTGCTGCCTGAGCCGCGGCGCATCGAGGCGCCATCCGCGCCGCTATTGCGCGGACCGGAGCGTATCGAGAGCGGCTGGTGGGATCAGGGTGATGTGCGGCGCGATTACTACATCGCGCGCAGCGGTGAGGGCGCGCAGCTCTGGGTGTTTCGCGATCGGCGCGACGGCCAGTGGTATCTGCAGGGCTTATGGGCCTGAAGCCATGCACGAGCAGGCCCCTGCGAGCGGCTACGCTGAACTGCACGCGCTGAGCAATTTCAGTTTTCTGCGCGGCGCCTCGCATCCGGCCGAGCTGATCGCTCGCGCCCATGCGCTCGGCTATCGCGCGCTCGCGCTGACCGACGAATGCTCGCTCGCCGGGGTGGTGCGCGCGCATGAGGCCGTTCAGGCTCTGTCGCTTGACGGGCAGGCCGCCCGCTCTTTCCGGCTCATCATCGGTGCGGAATTTCGCACCGTCTGCGGTCTGAAGCTCGTGCTGCTCGCGCCCTCGCAGCAGGCCTACGCGCAGATCTGCCAGCTCATCACGCTGGCGCGGCGGCGCTCGAAGAAAGGCTCGTATCGACTGCTGCGGGAGGATTTGCAGAGCGGCCTGAGCGAGTGCCTGGCACTGTGGATAGCCCCGGCGCAACCGAGCGCGGCCCAGGCGGCATGGCTACGGGATTTCTTCCCCGATCGCGGCTGGCTGGCCGTGGAGCTGCATCGGGGCGCCGATGACAGCGCTCGGCTGGCGCGGCTGCACTGCTTTGCCGCGCGTTATGGACTGCCGGCCGTCGCCAGCGGCGATGTGCACATGCATGTGCGCTCGCGTCGCGCCCTGCAGGATGTGCTGACCGCCGTGCGCCACGGCTGCACGATCGATCAGGCCGGCGGGCGACTGTATCCGAACGCCGAACGTCACCTGCGAGCGTTGGCGCAATTGCGCGCGCTCTACCCGCGTGCGCTGCTCGATCAGAGCGTGATCATCGCCGAGCGCTGTGTGTTCTCGCTCGCGCAGTTGCATTATGAATATCCCGCCGAGCTCGTACCTGCCGGCCTGACGGCCAGCGCGCATCTGCGCGCTCTGACCGAGGCTGGGCTGCGGCGGCGCTGGCCGCAGGGCGTGGCGGCGCCGGTGCGCGAGTTGGTCGAGAAGGAGCTGCGCCTGATTGCCGAGCTGCGCTACGAGCACTTCTTTCTGACGGTGCACGATGTGGTCGAGTACGCGCGCAAGGAGCACATTCTGTGTCAGGGGCGAGGCTCAGCCGCCAACTCCGCAGTCTGCTATGCGCTTGGCATCACCGAGATCGATCCGGCACGCGCGCAGCTGCTGTTCGAGCGCTTCATCAGCCGCGAACGCAACGAGCCGCCGGACATCGATGTCGACTTCGAGCACGAGCGGCGCGAAGAGGTCATCCAGTATATCTACCGCAAGTACGGCCGCGAGCGCGCCGCGCTGGCCGCGACCGTGATCTGCTATCGCACGCGCAGCGCCATCCGCGATGTGGCGCGCGCCCTGGGCATCGCTGATGCCGAGATCCGCCGCCTGACGCGATTGCATCTGTGGGGCGATGCGCCGGGCG